>JAYWBT010000013.1:0-55508 GCA_043781235.1 Deltaproteobacteria bacterium | reverse complement strand
GGTGAATGGGACCCGGACCGGCTCGCGCAAGTGGTGCAAAACCTGGTCACCAATGCGCTCGCATACAGTCCCCAGGCGACTCCCATTCAAGTGCACACGCGCGGCGAGGAAGGCTGGGTGGCTTTGTCCGTCCGGAATGCCGGGGCGCCCATTGCGATCGAGCGCATCGAGCGCTTGTTCGAGCCGCTGCAGCGCGCCACGACCGAAATTGGCAACGCCTCCCGAAGCGTCGGCCTGGGCCTCTATATCGTGAAGCAGATCGTGAATGCCCACGGCGGCACGGTAGAGGTGAGGTCCAACCAGGATGACACGGTGTTTACCGTGAGGCTGCCGCGGGCGCCGGCACGGCGACGCCACTCCGGCAACAGCGCAGAGCTCTGATACCGATTTCAGCCAGGAGCGCGCACGCTCGCCTGGACCTTCGCTGGAGCGACTCGGAGAGTGACATCGGGGGCGACTTTCCTTATCTTCCCGCCCCCCATGTCGAAGCCCCGCACCGCTACCGAAATCCGCCAGGCGTTCCTCCGCTTCTTCGAAGAGCGGGGGCACAAGCGCGTCAAGAGCTCTCCGCTCGTTCCGCAGAACGATCCCACCCTGCTCTTCACCAACGCAGGCATGGTGCAGTTCAAGGACGTCTTCACCGGCCGCGAGGCGCGCGACTACACGCGCGCGGCCTCCAGTCAAAAGTGCGTGCGCGCCGGAGGCAAGCACAACGACCTCGAGAACGTCGGCTTCACCGCCCGTCACCACACCTTCTTCGAGATGCTCGGCAACTTCTCCTTCGGCGATTACTTCAAGAAGGAGGCGATCGCCTGGGCCTGGGAGTTCGTCACCGTGACGCTGGGCCTGCCGGCCGACAAGCTTGCGGTGACGGTTTTCCGTGAGGACGACGAGGCCGAGGAACTGTGGAAGAGCATCGGCGTACGCAAGGAGCGCATCTTCCGGCTGGGCGAGAAGGACAACTTCTGGGCGATGGGCCCCACCGGTCCCTGCGGGCCCTGTAGCGAGCTCCACCTGTACCGCGTACCGGGCAATCCCTCGCTCGCTCAGATCGACGAGCACGCCGACCGCTTCTTCCGCCAGAACGCCATCGAAGACTCCGACGCGTGGATGGAGATCTGGAACCTCGTCTTCATGCAGTTCGAGCGCAAGGAGGCCGACGGGCCGCTCCTGCGTTTGCCGAAGCCGTCCATCGACACCGGCGCGGGCCTCGAGCGCGTCGCCGCGGCGGTGCAGAACGTCCCCTCCAACTACGACACCGATCTGCTGCAGCCGCTCATCCAGGAAGCGGCGCGCATCTCCGGCAAACAATACTCGGCGGGCGAAGCGGTGAATGCACAAGGCGACTCGGCCTCGATGCGGGTCGTCGCCGATCACTCCCGCGCCGCCTGCTTCCTGATGGCCGACGGCGTCCTGCCCTCGAACGAAGGCCGCGGCTACGTCCTGCGCCGCATCCTCCGCCGCGCCATCCGCCACTCGCAGCGGCTGAGCAGCGACGCGTCGCTCTACACCAAGGTGTGCGGCGTCGTCATCGACACCATGAGCGAGGCGTACCCGGAGCTGCGCGATTCGCGGGTGCGTATCCTCGAGACGGTCCAGCACGAGACGGACCTCTTCCTGCGCACGCTCGATCGCGGCACGGCGCTTCTGAACACGACCATCGCAAGTTATTCGCAACTCAATGACGACATCTCGGGTTCTTCCAATCGCGTGATTCCCGGTGAGACTGCGTTCAAGCTCTACGACACTTTCGGGTTTCCTCTCGATCTGACCGAACTGATTGCGAAAGAGCGCAATTTTTCGGTCGACACTCAACGCTTCGAGAAGCTGATGGAGGAGCAGCGCGCGCGCGGCTCGTTCGCCGGGTCGGGCGAGGCGTCGATCGCCGACGTGCACAAGTCGCTCGCGGGGGAGATCGGCGACAACGAGTTCCTCGGCTATCAGGAAGTCGCCGCGCACGGCATCTTGAAAGCGGCGCTCATCGCGGGCAAGCGGGTGCAGAAGATCTCCGCCGGCGAGGAGGCGGAGCTGACCTTCGATCGGACTCCGTTCTACGGCGAGTCCGGCGGCCAGCTCGGCGACATGGGGTTCGTGGTCACCGCCGGCAGTCGCGCGCAGGTGCTCGACACGCAGAAGCCGGTGCGGGGTCTCATCGTCCACAGGGTGAAGGTGCTCGAGGGCACGCTGACGGTCGGCGAGAAGGTCGAGCTGACCATCGACAACGCGCGGCGGCTTTCGCTGCGCGCGAACCACAGCGCGACGCATTTGCTCAACCGCGCGCTGCGCGAGACGCTGGGCGAGGGTGTCAAGCAGGCCGGCTCGGTGGTCGCGCCCGAGTACCTGCGCTTCGACTTTACCGCGTACGAGCCGCTGACCGAAGAGCAACGCGCCGGCATCGAGCTGCGCGTGAACCAGCTCATCCGCGAGAATCACGAGGCGCAGATCAAGGAGATGGAGCCCGAGGCCGCGATGCGCTCCGGCGCGCTCGCCTTCTTTGGCGACAAGTACACGCAGCTCACGATGGTACGCGTGCTCCAGATCGGTCCCTCGATCGAGCTGTGCGGCGGCACGCACGTCTCGCGCTCGGGCGATATCGGCTTTTTCAAGATCCAGAGCGAGGGCGGCATCTCGGCGGGCGTCCGTCGCATCGTCGCGGTGACCGGTCCCGAGGCGGTGCGGCTGGTGCAGGAGGAAGAGCGGCAGCTCGCGAAGGCCGCCGCCATCTTCCGCGCCTCGCCGAAGGACCTCGCGTTGAAGGCGGAGCAAGCGACTTCGCGGATCAAAGAGCTGGAGCGCGAGCTCGAGCAGCTGCACCGCAAGGCTGCGGCGGCGAAGAGCGTGGACCTCGCGCAGTCCGCGCGCGAGGTGAAGGGCGTGAAGATCCTCTCGGCGCGCCACGAGAGCGGCGATCCCGATGCGATGCGCGAGCTCGCCGACAAGCTGCGCGACCAGCTCAAGAGCGGCATCATCGTGCTGGGCGGCGAGAAGGACGGCAAGGCGTCGCTCTTGGTCGCGGTCACGAGCGACCTGGTGAAGAAGTATCGCGCCGGCGATCTGGTGAAGGAGCTCTCCAAGACGCTCGGCGGGCGCGGCGGAGGAAAGCCGGAGATGGCCCAGTCGGGCGGCGGAGATCCGGCCCAGCTCGACGCGACGCTCGCGCGCGCTTACGAGCTGGTCTAGAGCACGCCCCACTCGCGCAAGCGCTGCTCGGCCAGCGCCCGGTCCGGCCGTTCGATGCGCAGGCGCTTGTGCCTGCTCGTCTCGCCGCTGATCAGGAGGCATCGTCGCCGGGGCACTTGCAATGCGGCGGCCAGGAACTCGAGCAACGCCTCGTTCGCCGCGCCTTGGACCGGGCGCGCCTGCAGGCGGATCTTGAGCGCGCCGCCGTGAACGCCCTGTGCTTCGGTGCGCTTCGCTCCCGGCTGCGCGTGAATCCGCAGCTCGAGATCGGCGCCCGCCCAGCGATAGATCTCTTCCATATCCGCGCGCGCGATCCTTCTGAAGGCCTCGAGCCTGGATCTCAAAACGAGACCCCCGGGGCGTACCAGAACGAGACCTTGGGGTACCAGAATCGGACCCCTCCCGCAGCTCGCGTCCTCTGCGCGCGCGGCGGCACGGCCGCTGCAATCGTCCCCCTCGGCCACGCCTGGCCGCCATTTCCGGGGGACTGCAATGCACCGCAACCGCAACGTCAGCGAGCTGCCGATCGGATCGGGCGATCCGCTCTGGCCGCTCGGGTTTGTCGACATCCGCTTCGAGCCGCACGATCCGCTCTTCGACGGCGAGATCGATCCGCCCAGGCGCGAGCGCCCGCGCCGGAGAAAGGCGAGAGCGCTCCTGCCGGTGCTGGGCGTGGCGCTGCTCCTGGAGGCGAGCGCGTGCGGAGGAAAGGCGGACGAGTCGCGCGCGCCGGGGCTGCATGCCACGGACTCGGTGCTGGTGCAGCTCGAGCCGGGCGCGACGGTGCCGCCGCCGCTGCCCGACGACGGGGGGCCGCCGATCGTCGCACTCGGCGTCATCGGCCCCGCGGGCGAGGCGCCGCTGCTTCGCGTTCCGGTGCCTGCGGGGCTCGACGCCGTGGACGCCGCGCGCAAGCTCGCGCTGCACCCGGGCGTCGCCTTCGCCGAGCCGATCTATCTCTATAGGGCTGCGCGCGCGCCGAACGATCCGCGCTTCAGGGATCTGTGGGGTCTCGCCCGCATCGGGGCGCCCGAGGCCTGGCAGCAGTCCATCGGCGACCGGAAAGTGGTGGTGGCCGTGGTGGACGACGGCATCGCGGTGACGCATCCAGATCTGGCTGCGAACATCTGGAGCAAACCGCGCGAGCTGGGCGGCGACGGCGCTCCTGATGGAGCGCACGGGTGGAGCTTCATCGACGGCACCGCCGAGGTGACGCCGGCGCAAGGCGACCGCTGGCATGGAACGCACGTCGCCGGGATCATCGGCGCCGTCGGAGACAACCATCTCGGGATCGCCGGAGTGAGCTGGAGCGTCTCGCTGATGGCCCTGCGCGCGTTCGGGCCGGAGGGAGCGCGCAGCGACGTGCTGGCGCGAGCCATTGACTATGCGGCCGACCACGGCGCGCGCGTGATCACCGCCGCCTGGGGGGGCGCGGGACGGAGCATCGCCATGGAGCGAGCGATTGCGAGAGCGGGAGCGCTTGGCGCCCTCGTGGTGGCGGCTGCGGGCAACGATTCCGCGACCGCGCCGGAGTTTCCGGCGAGCCTCGCGCTCGACAACGTCATCTCGGTCGCGGCGTCGGGGCCGGACGATCGGCTGGCCCCGTTCTCGAATCGAGGCGCGCTGGTCGCGGCACCCGGGGTCGGCATCCTCTCCACCACCTCGCCGGGACACTACGAGCGTTACGACGGCACGAGCATGGCGGCGGCGCACGTGGCCGGCCTCGCTGCGCTGCTCTGGGCCGCGAAGCCCCACGCCTCGGTCGCCCGGATCCGCCAGGCCATCCTCGCCTCGGGCGCCGTGATCGACGGCGCGCAGAACGGCCGCATCGATGCGGCACGGGCGCTTGCGACGCTGGATGCCGGCGACCTCGAGGGCAAGCTCCTCCTCTCGCGGCCGTTGCTCACCTTCACCGCGCCGAGCGGCCGCCTGCCTCGAGCGCAGACGATCGCGCTGCGCGCAGAGGGCGGAGGCGCGACCGCCTGGACCGCGACGGCCGACGCTCCGTGGATCATCCTCCCGGTCGATCACGGCGCGACTCCGGCGCAGCTCGCCATCCGGATCGATCCGGCCAGGCTCGGCCCCGGCGATCACCTCGCGCATGTCCGCTTCGGCGGCGCGGCCCCTCTCGAGATCCGGGTTCGCGCGGGCGTGCGGCAGGCCATCGTCGCCAGCGGGAGCGCCTGCGAGCTGAAAGCAGAGGTGCTACACGTCCGCGCGGGAACCTCCTGCTCGCTCGCCGTCGAGGGAGTAGAGAGCGCCCCGACCATCCAGTGGCGGCTCCCCGGCGGCGCGCTGCAGGCGGGCGCGCGGCTGCACGCGCAGTTCGTTCGGGCCGGCCAGTTCGACCTGCTGGTGAGCTGCGACGAAGGCGAGGTGGACCCCATTCACGTGAGCGTCGAATGAGGGCCCTGCCGATCGCGTGCTGTGCCATCTTCGCCGCGATGGCCGCCCGGCAATTGTGGTTGTTCCTCACCGACGTGGACGTGGAGCGGCTGCTCGAGACGCTGGAGGTACGCGAACCTGGGCTGGTCGTGTCGGTCGGCCGCTATCTGCGCGGAGATCCGCGCGCGCTACTCGGCAATTCAAATGCGCTCGAGCGGCGAGAGGCGCTCCCGGGCGAGAAGCGCATCTACCTGCTGCACCGGAAGCACAGCGCCGACGTCGTCGCTCACCTGCAGCCGGCAGGTCCGTTCGAGGGGTGGTCGCAGATCGACGAGGAGCGCACCGACTGCCTGATCCTGAAATTGCAGGCGGCGCCGCCGGGGAAGCTGCAGCCGGCGCGGCTCTACGGGAGCACCAGCTTCTGGCGGGGCGCGCAGAAGATTCGCAAGCGGCCGATGTTCGCGCTCTGGGCCACCGCGACGCTGCGGGCCCTCGCGAAGGAGCTGCCGTGCACCGCGGTCAAGCTGATGCGCATCGGGCCTGACGCGCTCGCGCGCGCGACCGCGAAAGAGCTGGAGCTCACGTACCTGTATCGCCCGATCGCGCCGGTCAAAGATCCAGCGTGAGGTAGCCGAGCGGTTTCTCCAGGCGCTTCAGCACCGGGAGCGCGACGTTGTAGACGGGGACGCCGCCGCGGGTGGCGCCGCGTAGCGTGCCCCGGTGCGCGTGGCCGTGGAAGGCGGCCATCGGGCGCAGCTGGTCGAGCGGGCTCGAGAGGCGCGTCGCGCCGAGGAAGGGGAAGATCTCCAGCGGCTCTCCCTCGAGAGTCGAACGGCAGGGGGAGTAATGGAGCAGGGCCACCCGAACGCGGCTGCGAAGCTGGAAGAGCGAATGCTCGAGCTTGAGCTCTTCGCTGATGCAGGCGTCGACGAACTGCTTGAGCGGACCTTCGCCGAAGCGCTGCAGCTGCGCGTGCTCGAAGCCGCCGGCGAATCCTTTGATACCGGCGACGCCGAGGTCGCCGCGCTCCCAGCCTTCACCGTCGAGCACGTGAACGCCGGCGTCGCAAAGCTTCTGGCGGACGACGGACTCGTTGCCGGTTTCGAAGTCGTGGTTCCCGAGCACCGCGCACTTCTCGATCTTGAAGTGGCCCAGCTCCTCGACCAGCCAATCGGCCTCGTCGGGCGTGCCGTGATCGGTGAGATCGCCGGCAAGCAGGAGCACGTCGGCCTCCTGGTCCACTCCGCGCAACGCCTCGGCGATGTTCTTCCGGGTGTCGGCGCGGCAGTGCAGATCTCCAACAGCAGCAATGCGCATCGTGGTCCTTTTTTAATGCCGGGGCGGGTAGCTCACCGGATAGGCGGAGTCGCCGGCCCAGCCTGGTGTCTCGGTTTCGCGCGCGTCTCGATAGCCCTCGATGTTGGTCTCGTGGAGGTACTGCTGGCGCGAGAGGAGCGTTCCGCGGCAGACGCGCTCGATGGGGGCCGGCACGGCCTCCTCACGCGCGAGGCGCGAGGTCAATTCCTGCATCACCCAGGCGGGGATCTGATCTTTCTCGGAGGGAAAGGCGAAGCGGAAAGTAATCAGGTGCACGAACAGCACGTGCCAGTGCTGTTCGAAGCGCGAGAGGAGGTGTTTCCAGTCGAGTTGGGCGCCCTTGCAGCGGAGCAGGTGGTGGATGTCCGGGCCGTCGAAGCGCTCGCGCTCCTGGATGAATGCCTTTTGCCAGATCATCTCTTCGGCGGGCACCACCAGGGACTCACGATCAAGGACGGTGGCGGTGGCGGCGCGCTCGCGCCACAGCGCATCGACGACGCCGATGCCGTTGCCGGAGGAGAAGATGAGATCGATGAAGTAAGGGCCGCCGTAGGCCTTGGCGATCCACATCGGGTCGGTGAGCTCCGTGCGGTAGCCGGCGCGCGAGAGCACCTCGAGCGCTTCGCGGATGCGATCTTTGCGGAGGAAGAGATCGAGATCCTTGGTGTCGCGCCAGATGCCGGTATGGGTCTTCAGCGCGTAGGCGCCGCCCACCATGGGCTCGAGCCCGGCGTCCTGCAGGAGCGCAAGGGCCTTGCCGTGGATCCGGCGCTCCTCGAGCGCCTCGGCCTCGGTCCGGTGAAGATCGGTCTGCACCTGGTGCAAGTTGGCGACTGCGCCGCACACCGGCAAACCCGCGGCGACCGCCTGCTCGCATGGCTGGCGCTGCTAGGTGCGGCGCTTGCCGGCGGGTTTGCCTGCGCGCGGCCGCCTCTGGGGCCGGAGCGGCTGGCAAACCGGGCAAAAGTAGCTGCTGCGGCCGCCCTGCACGATGCGCTCGAGGAGGGTACCGCAAGTTCGGCAGGGCTCGCCCGCGTGATCGTAGACGAGGAAGACGTTGGCCGACGGATCCTCCTCCACATAGGTGATGGGCTCGGGGCCGTCCTCTTCGGCGAGCGCGAACTGGATCGATGTGATGACGGCGCTGGCCAGACGTTCGGTCTCGGCCTTCGTCAAAGACAGTCCAGCGCGCTGCGGGTGCAGGCCGGCACGAAACAGCGACTCACCGACGTGGATGTTGCCGAGGCCCGCGAGCGTGCGCTGATCCATCAGAGCCTGCTTGACCGAGCGCTTCGTCGAGGAGAGCACGCGGTGCAGCCGCTCGACGTCGATGCCGTCCACGAGCGGATCGGGGCCCAGCGCCTTCCAGCCCGCATGCTCGCGCAGCTCTGCGGGCTTGCCGCGCAGGAGGCGGCCGAAGAGGCGCGGGTCGCGGTAGTCCACCGCGTTGCCGTCATCGAGGTGGAGCGTCGCGCGGAGGTGCGGGGAAGGCGCTTCGTCCTCGCGCCTTCGGATCCACTTTCCGGTCATGCCGAGATGCGAGAGGAGCGATTCGCCCCGGTCGAAGTCGAGGAGCATCCACTTGCCGCGCCGCTCGATGGAGAGCAGCGCATGGCCCGCGAGCGCGGCGAACCGCTGCGGGCTTTGCGGGCGAATGATGCGCGACTTCGCGGCGCGCGCGGAAGCGACGCCCCGTCCGAGAAGCCAGGAGCGCAGCTGGCGGGAGGCGACCTCGACTTCGGGGAGCTCGGGCACGGCGCCATCTTGCTGAAGCTGCGGCGGCGCGCAAGTGCCGGAGCGGTCGTATCCGTGCGCGCGCAGCCCGCTCGGGTAGCGGCGGTCGCATCGCGGCGCTCAGGCGGGGCGCAGCGCGCTCTCCAGCTTGCGCAGCAACGCGCGCGCCGATGCGGACGGCAGCGGTGCGCCGCCCCAGCGTGCGGCGAGACAGCTGCCCGCCAGCTCTTTGACCGCCGCCGCCGCTGCCGGGCCGGCGATGAGCGACCGCGCCGCCGCCTCGCGCGCCGTCGTCGCCTCATCGACCGCGACGCCGGCCCGCGCGAGCCGCGCCCGCGCCCGCCGCCACAGCTTCCGGGCGCGGCGCTCGTCTGGAAGAAGCGGATTGCCGCGCACCGCGCGCCGCTGCCCGCGCCGCCAGCGCAGGAGGAAAAAGCCGACCAGCGCGAAGCCGAGCGCGCCACCGATGATTTTCGCCCACACGGCCTGGAACGACGCGCCGCCAGAGCCCTTGCCGGAGAGCCTGCGCCCGGCCTCGGAGAAGACCGCTGCGGCGCGCTTCACCAGTTGCGCTTGCGAGAGGAGATCGTAGTCCACGACGAACGCGCGCCACCGCTGCTGGATCGAATCCCAGAGCAGCACCAGGCGCGGCCAGAGGCCTTCTTGCTGGCTGCCGCGATCGTCGGCGGGCGTGGGATCGAAGGGGACGAAGCCCGCGCCGGGGAAATAGATCTCGACCCAGCTGTGCGCGTCGCCGGCGCGGACCGCGAAGTAGCCGGCGTCGGTGCGCCGGCCGCCGTAGTACCCGGTGACGTTGCGGGCGGGGATTCCGGCGGCGCGCAGGAGCATCACCATCGCGCTGGAGAAAAGCTCGCAGTGGCCTCGCTTCCGCTCGAAGAGGAAGAACGCGATGGGGTCCTGCTGCTCGCCCGGCAGGTCGCGCGTGTACTGGAAGGTACTCGAGAGGTAGCGCTCGACCTCGATGGCTGCGTCCACCGGATCGCGCCCGCGCGTCAGCCGGTCCGAGAGCGCACGGACGCGCGGGTCGAGATCGGCGGGCACCTCGAGGTCGTTCTTGACGCTGTCCGGATAGGCGCGCCCGCGGCCGCGCAGCAGCTCCGCCGCGGGCTCGTTCTGATCGACGGCGACGAGGTAGCGCAGGTCGCCGACCTCGGCGGGCTGGTAGAAAAGATCGCCGGTCGCGTTGCGAAAGAGTTGCTGGGTGTTGCCGCGCGCCGAGAGCGGCCGCGAGAACTCGACCCGGAGCGGCCAGCCCGGAGGGGTCAGCACCACGCCGTCGGAGAAGCCCGCGACCGCTTCGATGTCGGCGGTGACCAGCGACTCGAGTCGCTTGTGCGTCTCCGCGCGCGAGGGCGGCGCGAGCTCCGGGCGCGGCGGCAGCCGGTTGACCGGCGCGAATCCCGCCGTCTGCGCGCGCCACCCCTGGCCCGTCCAGATCGGGAGCGCGCGTGCCCGCCAGTGCAGCCCGATGTTCACGCGGGTGGTGGCCGGCGGCGGGTCGAGCCGAACGCGCAGCACCACGCGCGGGTCGTCGGCGATGGTGCCGTGTGCCTTGAGATCGACCTGATCGCCGAGGCCCGCGACCGGCTTTGCGGTCGAAGCGCGCCGCAGCCCGCCGATGGTCACGCGCGGGAAGGTGAAGAACACCACCGCCGACCCGACCAGCCCGAGCAGCGAGAGCGCGGCGAGCGCTCCCAGGAGCGCGGGCGTCGCCAGCCTGCGCGACTGCAACAGCGCGGCGGAGCCCTCGGGGCCGCGGCCCGCTTCGATCTCAAAGCGCAGGTGCGTGAGCGCAAGCGCCCAGGTGGCGGCGATCGAATACGCGAGGAAACCGACGCCAAAGAGCAGCTCCGCGGAGAGCGCCGCGCCCGCGCAGAGGAGCAGCAGAGAGAGGAGGAGCAGCAGCATCTCGTCGCGCTCGCCTTTGCGGTGCCAGAGGCGATGGATGCAGAGCAGCGCCGAGAAGCGCGCTGCGGCGAGTACGATGTCGAGCTGGCCAGTCAGTACTTGGGCGCCGAAGAAGAACAGCGCGACGGCGAGGGAGAGCGTCCAGGCCCACTCGGCCTTGCCGGCGGCGCGAGCAGAGAACAGGTGAGCTCCCGCGAGCCCGAGCGGAAAAAGCACCAGCAGCAACAGACCGAGCTCTCCCGACGCCGCGCACGCGCCGAACGCCGAGAGCACCGCCAGCGAGCCCGCCCACTGCTGCGCCTGCAGGAGCGTGAGGCCCTTCCCTCTCGAGGTGAAGATGGCGGTGGTCACGAAACCACCAGCAGCGAGGCGTGCTGGGGAGGCAGCGGCGCAGGGCCGCGAGGAGCGGTCTCGACCAGCGCCAGCAAGGTCAGCGCCCGGTGGAGGTGCACCTCGCCGCTGCCCGGAGGAAGGCCTTTGCCGCAGAGGGCGAGGCCGACCTCGCTGCCCGCGTCGAGCTCGCGCTCGACCAGCGCCGCCGCCTGCTCCACCGCCGCGTCGAGCGCTGCGCCCAAGAGCGTCCGGTGATCGAGCACCACGCACACGCGCTTGCGCTGCTCCTGCTCGCGGTCCACGCCGATGAGCTTCCCCGCCCGCGCCGTGCTCTTCCAGTGGATGGTGCGCGCGTCCTCGCCCAGGCGGTGGTCGCGCAGCGAGTGGACCTCGAGGCCCTGCCCCGCCCTGTCTTGGGGGCGCTCGCCCTCACGCGCGAGCTGCCGCGAGTCGAGCAGCGGCGCCTCGACGCGGCGAGGGAAGACGATCAGCTCCGCCGGCGCATCGACCGGGCGCGACTTCTCGAAGAGCCCGAACGGGGCCTTGGTGGCGACCTCGAGCTGCACGAAGCGGTGCCGCCCGCGCCGCAATGGGACCAGGCGATAGGCGATCTCCGCAGCCTGCCCCGCTACCAGCACGACCAGAAAGCCGCGGCCCGCGACGTCGCCGCCTTTTTCGCGCAGCTCCAGCGAGAAAGACGGCGCGCGCTTCTTCTGGTTGCGCACGAAGATGCCAACCAGCGCCGGCTGCCCCACCGTCGCCGCGGCGGGCAGGCGCCGCTCGAGTCGCAGGGAGCGCAGGCTCTGCTCGGAGAGGATGCCGCTCACCACGATCGACGCGAGCAGGAGACCGAGCACGAGGAAGAGAAGGTTGTTGCCGGTGTTGATGGCCGCGAGCCCGATACCGATGGTGAGCGCCGTGTACCAGCGGCCGAGGCGCGTGAAGGTGAGCTTGCGCTTCCAGGCTGGCGTTTTCGAGGCCGGCGACCGGACCGCGGGCGGCAGCGGGACCGCGAGCGTGCTCACTCCGGCACCGGCACCTGCTCGACCAGATCGCGGATGACGCGCTCGGCGGCGAGCCGCTCGATCTCCCCGCCGCCCGGCCCGCGGCCCGCCAGCGTCACGCGGTGGGCGAGGCACGGCACGCACAACTCCTTGACGTCGCCGGGCTCGACATAGCCGCGCCCGCGCAACAGCGCCCGCGCCTTGGCGACGCCGAGCAGCGCGATGGCTCCGCGCGGCGAGGCGCCTAAAGAAACTAGCGGCGTGGCCCTCGTGGCGGCGACCAGCGCTAATACATAGTCGGCGATCTCGCCCGCGACGCGGACGCCGGGCACGGCCGCCTGCAGACGCCGCACCTGGGCCGCGGTCGCGGTCGGCTTGAGCAGGTGCAGCTTGGCGGAGGTGCCGCCGCCGAGCAACAGCTCGCGCTCGACCTCGGGCGCGGGATAGCCGATCGAGAGCCGCAGCAGGAAGCGGTCGAGCTGCGACTCCGGCAGCGGATACGTCCCGGCGTGCTCGTGCGGGTTCTGCGTCGCGAGCACCATGAAAGGCCCCGGCAGCGGGCGCGCCACGCCATCCACCGAGACCTGGCCCTCGGCCATGGCCTCCAGCAGGCAGCTCTGCGTGCGCGGCGTGGTGCGGTTGATCTCGTCGGCGAGGACCAGGTTCGCGAAGAGCGGTCCGGGCTTGAAGATGAACTCTCCGCGCTTCTGGTCGAAGACGGAGACGCCGGTGATGTCGCCGGGCAGAAGGTCGCTGGTGAACTGGACCCGCGCGAAGCCCAGATCGAGCGACCGCGCGAGCGCCTGGGCGAGCGTGGTCTTGCCGACGCCGGGCACGTCCTCGAGCAACAGGTGCCCGCCCGCGGCCAGCGCGGCGAGCGCCAGCTCGATCACGTCCTCTTTGCCGCGCAGCGCCCGCGCGATGTTGGCCTCGAGCCCGGCGGCGAGCTTCCTGGCCTCATCCGGAGTGAGCGGGGATTCCACGGGCTCGAGTCTGGTCACCGGGTCCGGGGTCATTGCGCGATCAGTTTAACAAATGCCCTGCGAGGCCGCCCGTGGCATACCTCGGCGATGGAAGTTCCGACCGTCACCGTCACGCCCAAAGGAGCGGCCCGCGCGCGCGCCGGGCATCCCTGGATCTTCCGCGCCGACGTCGCTTCAGCCCTGCCCGGCCTCGCCTCCGGCCAGGAGGTGCGGCTCGCCGACGCGCGTGGCAATTTCATCGGGCGCGCGTTCTGGGCCACGCAGTCGCCCATCGCGCTGCGGGTGCTCTCGCGCAAGGACGAGCCGCTCGACGACGCGCTGCTTGCGGACCGGCTCGCGCGCGCGCTCCAACGGCGGCGCGCGTTCTTTCCCGGCGCCGACGCGTTCCGTTTGGCGCACGGCGAGGCGGATCTATTACCGGGATACTTCGTCGACATTTATGGCGACGTCGCGGCGGTGCAGCACCTCGCCGAGTGGGCCGAGGCGAAGCGCGCGACGCTCGCGCGCCTGGTGGTGGAGCTGACCGGGGTGAAGGCGGTGGTCTCGCGCGACGACGGCAGCTCGCGCGACTTCGAGGGGCTCCCGCGGCAGACCGAGATCCTGCACGGCGCCGCGCCGATCAAGGCCCTCTACCACGAGGGCGCGATCGAGCTCGAGGTCGACCTGCTCGGCGATCACAAGACCGGCGGCTACCTCGACCAGACCGAGAATCACCTCCGCGCCGGCGAGATCGCGCGCGGCGAGGCGCTCGACGCGTTCTGCTACCACGGCGGCTTCGCGCTGCAGCTGGCGAAGAAGGCGACGCACGTCCTCGCCATCGATCAGGACGCGCACGCGGTCGAGCGCACGCGCCTGAACGCCGCGCGCAACAAGCTCGGCAACATCGAGGTAAAGGCGGCGAACGCCATCGAGCAGCTGCGCGCGCTCGACAAGGCGGGCCGCAAGTTCGACACCGTGGTGCTCGATCCGCCCGCCTTCGCCAAGCGGCGCGACGGGCTCGAGGCGGCGCTGCGCGTCTACCGCGAGATCAACTACCGGGGGCTGCGGCTGCTCAATCCCGGCGGCATCCTGATCACCTGCTCCTGCTCGGGTCGCGTCACCTCCGAGCTGTTCGGCGAGGTGATGGCCTGGGCGGCGCAGGAGGCGAAGCGGCCGGTGCAGCTGCTCGAGCGCCGCGGCGCCGCCCGCGACCACCCGCCGCTGGTCGGCGTGCCCGAGACCGAATACCTCAAGGCCTGGTTCCTGCTCGCGCCCTAGTCGCGCTCGCCAGATGCGACTACGCTTTTGAAGGTGAATTCCAGGGAGGTCCGCATGCGGTCCCTTCTGATCCTCTTCTTTTTCTGCGCGGCGTGCTCGGCAAACCCCACCATCGGCAGCATCGGCGATCACCGCGTCGAGGTCGCCAGGGTCGCGGGCGCGCTCCACCCAGCGAACGCGGCCGACCCGGTCTCCTCGATCGACCTGATCCTGACCGACGATCCCGGCTTTCCCTGCGAGAACGTCGGGCGCGTGCTGCCCACCGCCGCGCGCTCGCTGGCCCTGCGCTTCTTTTCGCTCGACGGAGGCACCTTCGTCGCACCCTCCTCGGCCGGGACGTACCGCGTGGTGCCCGCCACCGGTGTGAGCGGCGGCCTGCCCGATGGCCAGTATGGCTATGCCATCTACGTCGAGAGCGATCCGCTCTGCCGTGTCTTCGCCGGCAACGAGATCGGCGGGCACGACGGCACGCTGACGCTGACGCAGCTCTCGTCCACGCCCGGCGCTCCGGTCGCCGGCAGCTTCGACGTCACGCTCCTGAGCACCGACCGCCTCGCCGGGAGCTTCGCCACGCACCTCTGCGCGCAGGCGACCGGCGACGGAGCGTGCCGCTGAGCGGAGCGACCTTATTGGGGGGGCGGCTGCGAGATGGGCTGCTTCTGCTGTCTCAGCGCCGCCTCGCGCACGATGTCGAAGACGCGCTTGGGCGGGGTCCAGCCCCACTCCTTCTCCAGCAGCGAGATCTTCTCGACGTCGCGGCGGATGCACGTCCACTCCTCTTCGGCCAGCGAGCAGAACGCCTCGACGCCGCGCGGGTCGAGCTGCGTGCCGGCGACGCGCTGCATCTCGGCGACCGCAGCGTCGTGCGCCTGCGCCTTGCGGTAGGGCCGGTCGCTGGTGATGGCGTCGTAGGTGTCGGCCACCGCGAAGAGCCGCGCGCCGAGCACGATCTGGTCGCCCTTCAGCCTCCCCGGATAGCCGGTGCCGTCGAAACGCTCCTGGTGCTGCAGCACGATCGCGCTCGCCTCGCGCAAAAACTCGATGCGCTGGAGCAGCGCCCAGCCGAGGTGCGGGTGCTCGCGCATCTCGCTCCACTCGTCGGCGTCGAGCGGGCCTGGCTTCAGCAGCACCGCGTCGCGCACGCCGATCTTGCCGATGTCGTGCAGGAGCGCGCCCATCTCGATGGTGCGCAGCTCGGCGGGGTCGCTGACGCCGATCTGCTCGGCGATGCGCCGGGTGAAGCGCGAGACGCGACGCGAGTGCCACTGCGTCTCGGTGTCGCGGTAGTCGAGCACCGCCACCATGCCGTCAAGCAGGTTGGTGGTGCGCTCGTCCACCAGCGCCTCGAGGCCCTTGTTGAGCGCAGCGAGCTCCTGGTTCTGGCTCTGGACGATGGCGGCAAGCTGGCGGTTCTTCTCGCGCAGGCCGTAGGTGTCGAACGCCTGCCGCACGCAGCCCAGCAGCTCGACGCGGTTCCACGGCTTGCTGAGAATGCGGAAGATCTCGCCGTTGTTGATGGCGTCCACCGCGGCGCTGAAGTCGTGCGCGGCCGTGAGCAGGATGCGGATGGTCTCGGGCTGTAGCGCCTTCGCTTTGGCGAGGAACTCGGCCCCGGTCATGCCCGGCATCATGTAATCGGCGGAGAGTACCTGGTACGAGCGCTCCGTGAGCTTCTCCAGCGCTTCGACGGGATCCGCGCAGGCGGTGACCTGATAGCCGGCGGCCTCGAAGGTGCGTTGCAGCGCATGGAGGATGGGGCCCTCGTCATCGACGACCAGGAGCCTCTGGACCTCCTCAACAGACATTGCCACCTCTTGAACGGGAAGATAGCACCATTCTCCCCGGCAGTCGGGTACGTGCAAGAGGCTTCGCTCACGAAGGTCCCGAGGCGCACATGCAAGCACTGGTCGATGTGAGGTGGGTGCAGGAGCAGCCTGAGGCTCGGCTGATCGATCTGCGCTGGACTCCCCAAGGGTCTGCGCTCGCCCGCTACCGCGAGGGACATTTACCGGGCGCGGTCTTCGTCGATCTCGACGCGGACCTCGCGCAGCCGGGTGGTCCGGGCCGACATCCGTTCCCTTCCGCCGAGCGATTCGCGGCCTTGCTGGGGCGCATCGGCGTCGGGCCCGGGACGAAGGTGGTCGTCTATGACGACGGCAACGGCTCGATCGCAGCAAGGCTGTGGTTCATGCTGCGCGTGCACGGGCATCAAAACGCAGCGGTGCTCGACGGCGGGATGAAGGCGTGGGCGGCGGCGGGGCTGCAGCTCTCTTCCGAAGACCCGCGCATCGAGCCAATCGCACCGGCGCAGCTCGTCCGCGACCACTCGCGGCTGGCCGACCGCGCTGCCGTCGCCGCGCGCGCCCCGTCCGCACTCCTGCTCGACGCGCGCGCACCCGAGCGCTTCCGCGGCGAGGTCGAGCCGCTCGACAAGGTCGCGGGCCATATCCCGGGCGCGGTCAATGCGCCCTTCACGAGCAACCTATGCGAGAACGGCCGCTTCAAGCCGCCCGCCGAGCTGCGCGAGCTCTATCTGAAGCTCGGCGCCGGCCGCGCCTCGCGCGTCATCGCTTCGTGCGGCAGCGGCGTCACCGCCTGCCACGACTTGCTCGCGCTCGAGCTCGCAGGCTTTACCGATGCGCAGCTCTACATCGGCTCCTGGAGCGACTGGAGCTCCTCCGGCGGGCCGATCGCGACAGGCGCTTGATCAAGCGAGCTCGTGCAGATATTCGACGAACGACATTGCCGCCCCGTCGTAGCCCTGGACCTTCGGGTTCGATGACTCAATCACGTAATACTCGTCGGGCGCGTGGGCGCCGCTGCCGTGACCGAGCCCGAAATGCCCTGCCGCGAGTTTCAGGGGCTCGCCGGTGAAGACGATGCCGGGATAGGAGCCGGCATTGCGCGGCCACAGGATCGGATGGATACCGGCGCGCTCGAGAACCGATCTTTGCGCCCGGATGAGCGGCGCGTCGGACGCGGTCTCGGTGGGGTCATAGCCGCCGCCGACCCTGAGCTCGAGATCGCCGTAGCCGCGCTTCGCCAGGTGCGCTTTCAATTTCGCCAGCGCGTCGTCTTTGGTCATATCGGGCACCAGGCGCAGATCGATCTTCGCCACCGCCTGGTGCGGCAGCACCGTCTTGCCGCCGACGCCGGTATATCCGCCGACCAGCCCCTCGATATTGACCGTCGGTCGCGAGACCAGGCTCTCCAGCGACTTCTCCCAGCCCTCGTCGCGCGCCCAGTGGTCCACCGAGAGCGACTTCTTCGACAAAGCCTCGCTTTGCCGTTGCGCAGCTTCGGCGACCATCGCCTTCTCGGCCGCGCTGATCGGCCGCACCTTCTCGAACCAGCCGTCGATGGCGGGATCATTCCCATCGGCCGTGACCAGCGTATTGAGCGCCTGCACGAGGTGCCACGCGGGGCTGTCCACCTTCGCCTTCAGGCTGGAGTGGATGTCCTTGCGCGGGCCGCGGCCCCACTTCTCGCCGCTCGAGATCAGCTCCAGCTCGACCACCCCTTTGGCGCCCAGGCTCACCGTGACGAGGCCGTCGGCATCCTGCGACGCCGAGGGCATGAAGATGCCGGTGCAGCGCTGGAGCGCCGCCCGCACGTCGGGCCGGTGCACCACCTGCGGGAAGTGCGGCGAGGCGATCTCCTCCTCGCCCTCGGCGACCAGCACCAGATTGACCGGCAGCTTGCCGCCCGCGCCGCGGATGGCGTGGAGCGCGGCGAGGAACGCCGACTCGGGCCCCTTCTGGTTGACCGCCCCGCGCCCGACGATGACCTTGCCGAAGCCCGGCTTGTCGAGCAGCCGCGCCTCCCACGGCGGCGAGCTCCATTCGCGAGGGTCGACCTGCTTCACGTCGTACATGAAGTAGAGCCCGACGGTGCGAGGCGCGCCCGCGTCGTAAGTCGCGAAGACGCCCGGCTGCCCATCGGTGGGGACCTTCACCGCGCTCTGGAAGCCGGCGTCGCGCAGCATGCGGATGAGCAGCTCGCAGCCTTCGGTGACGCCGTTGTTCTCTGCGGCGATGGAGGGCTGGTGGATCCACTGCTGCAGGCGCAGCACCGCCTCGTCGTGCCGCTTCTCGATCTGTTTGCGATAGCGCGACAGGTCGGGCCCGGCCGCCTCCAGCGTGCGTGGCAATGCCAATGCAGCCGCCGTCGCGGCTGCGCCTCCAAGAAAGGTTCGTCGGTCCATGGCGGCGCACTCTAGCTTCGCGCGTGCACGATTGCTGGGCGCCGGTTAGGATGCGCGCCCTTATGCTCACTTTGTTGCTTGCCGCCGCCGCCGCGCTCAATCCCTCCCCCTACAGCCCCGCGCTGCAGAAGATCACCGCCGCGGAGCTCTCCGGGCACCTGAGATTCCTCGCCGATGACCTGCTCGAGGGCCGCAAGCCCGGGCAGCGCGGATCGGACCTGGCCGTGCGCTACCTCGCCTCGGAGCTCGAAGCGATGGGTCTGCAGCCGGGCTGGAAGGGGTCGTTCATCCAGCCGGTTCCGCTGGTCGAGCTGCGGGGAAAGCTGCCGCCCGAGATCCGGTTCTCGAATGGCGTGGCGCTGCACGCGGGCCGCGGCGTCAGCTCGGAGATGGTGATCGATCCCGACGCCGAGGTCCCGGTGGCGAGCGTGAAGGACGCGCCGCTGGTCTTCGCGGGATATGGAATCGTGGCCCCGGAATACGGCTGGGACGATTACAAGGATATCGACGTGAAGGGAAAGATCGTCGTGCTGATGAACTTCAATCCCCCGTTCGCGGGGGCGGGAGTGCGGCTCTGGTATGGACGCTGGGATTACAAGTACCAGACCGCGGCGGCGCACGGCGCGGCGGGCGCGATCATCATCCATACGACGCCTTCCGCGGGCTATCCCTGGCAGGTGCTCTCCAACTCGGCCGAAGGCGTGCGCGTGGCGCTGCCGCCCGAGCCGGACGAGAAGCGGCTGCAGTTCCGCGGCTGGATCACCGAGGACGCCGCGCGCCAGGTGGTTCCCAAGCTCGACGAGCTGCGCGCCGCGGCCATTCACAAGGAGTTCAAGCCGCGCGAATTCGGCGTGACGCTCTCGCTGCAGATGCCGATCGAGAAGCGCACCATCGACAGCGCGAACGTGGTGGGCCTGCTGCCGGGCAGCGATCCGAGGCTCAAGTCCGAGGCGGTATTGTTCAGCGCGCACCACGATCACCTCGGCAAGGTGGACCCCAAGCCGCCGGCGACCGACGGCATCTACAACGGCGCGCTGGACAACGCCTCGGGCTGCGCGGACGTCCTGACCCTGGCGCACGCTGCCACTTTCGCTGCGCCGAAGCGGTCGATGTATTTTGTCTTCGTCACCGCGGAGGAGCAGGGATTGCTCGGGTCGAGGTATTTCGCCCAGCATCCGCCGATTCCGCCAGGGCGCTTTGCGGTCGATATCAATATCGATAGCTTCAACAAGTTCGGAAAGACCACCGACCTGTCCGTGCTGGGGCTGGGCAAGTCGACGGTGGACGCGGTGGTGAAGCTGGTCGCTGCCGGACAGGGCCGCACGGTGCACGGCGATTCCCATCCGGACCGCGGGTCGTTCTATCGCTCGGACCAGTTCGAGATGGCCAAGGTCGGCGTGCCGCCGCTCTATGCGCGGGGCGGGCCTACCGTGGCGGGCAAGCCGGCGGGCTGGGGCGATCAGCAGCAGCTCGCTTTTGAGCAGCACGATTATCACCAGCCGTCGGACGAGTATCACGGCGACTGGGACCTCTCGGGCGCGGTGCAGGACGCGCGACTCCTGCTCGAGGTGGGGCTGCGCATCGCCAATGCCAAGGCCCTTCCGGGCTGGACGCCGGGCGACGAGTTCGAGGCCGCTCGCAAGAGCGCCGCCCGCTGAATTTAGCCCGCCCGCGCGACGTCCCGGCAGGCCGGTGCGGAAGAGCGTGCGCGTCTCGGGGTGCATGAAGCCCACGGACTCGTCGAGGCGGCCGAGCACTCGGCCTCGGCAGGCGCTTATGGTTCCTGCGGAGCTTTGCCCGCGACGTCGGATTCGATGAAGACGGTCAGGAGGTCTTTGTCGACCTCGCCGCGCTTTGCCTCATCGAGGAGGATGTCGTACGCCTTCTCCTTCGGCACCGCGCGCTTGTACGGGCGATCGCTGGCGGTGAGCGCGTCGAAGATGTCGCTGATGGTCATCATCCGCGTCGGCAGCGCGATCTCCTGCTCCTTCAGCGATCGCGGATACCCGCGGCCGGTCAGCTTCTCGTGGTGACCATAAGCAATGTTGGGCACGTTCCGCAGCGTGCGAGTCCAGGGGATCTGCGAGAGGAAGCGGAAGGTGTGCGTGACGTGCGACTCGATCTCGCGCCGCTCCTCCGCGGTCAGCGAGCCCTTCCGGATGGAGAGCTTCACCTTCTCGCCGTCGCTCAGGTACGGCCGCGCGTCGCCGCCGAACGGGCTGATGAAGGTGGCGCGCGCGATCTCGTCGAGCCGGCCGAAGCTGCCCTCGGCGAGGAGGGTCGGTTTGTTGCACGAGAGAACGAAGTCGAACATCGAGGTCAGCTCGCGCTTGCGGGCGGCGAGCTTCGCTTCGATCTCCGCCAGCAGCTGCTGCGTGTCATTCGAGCCGGGCCGCTGCCCGAGCAGGACCTGCACCTTGGCACGCTCGGCGAGGAGCTCCTCCTGCACCGTGATGGTCTCGAAGCGCCCGCGCAGCCCGTCCAGCTCGAGCGGCTCGAGCTTGTTCGCCTTCACCAGCACGTTCTCGCGCACGCCGACCTTGCCGAAGTCGTGCAGCAGCGCCGCGTAGCGCAGCTCCTGCCGCTCCTGGCTGGAGAGCGAGGTGCCGCGCCACTGGCCCGCGCTGCTCTGGGCGCGTGGCAACGCGTCGGCGAGCCCAACGCTCAGGCGCGCCACCCGGCCCGAGTGGCCCGCGGTGGTGGGATCGCGCGACTCGATGGCCACCACGCTCGCGCGCACGAAGCCCTCGAAGAGATGCTCGATTTCCTGGTGCAGGAGCGCGTTGTTGACGGCCGCCGCAGCCTGCCCACCGAGCGCGCCCAACAGCTCTTCGTCTTCTTCCGAAAACGGCGAGAACGGCGGCTTGCCCTGCTTGTTGAGCGCTTGCAGGACGCCGACCACCTCGCCCTCCACCGAGCGCATCGGCACGCAGAGTATGCTGCGGGTGCGGTAGCCGGTCTGCTTGTCCACCGCCTGGTTGAAGCGCGGGTCCCGATAGGCGTCGGGGATGTTGACGGCGCTGTTGGTGGTGGCGACCGCGCCGGCGATGCCGCGATCCAGCGGGATGCGGATCTCCTTCATCTGCACGCCCTGCGCGACCTTGCTCCAGAGCTCGCCCCGCTCGCGGTCCACCAGGAAGAGGCTGCAGCGGTCGGCCTCCACCACGCGCGCGGCGGACTCGACGATCATCTTGAGCAGCCGATCGAGATCGCGCTCGGCGACCAGCGCCTTGGCGACGTCGAGGATACCGCCCAGCTTTTCGACCCGCTGCTGGAGCTTGTCCACCGGCACGAACTGTACCACGCAGCCAGGGGGCCGCCAGATTTCGGCTCTGCTAGACTTGCCTCCGTGACCGCGACATCCCATCTGCGAATCGCCGGGAGGGTCTTTCGCGTGGCCGGTGCTCTGCTCCTCGCGGTGGCCGCGATTCACCTGCTGGTCACGCCGCTGTTCGCGCGCTTCGTTGCCAGAGCCGTGCCGCCGGGATCGTGGCTCATCATCGGCCCGCCCTCGCTGCTGAATCACGTCGTGGTCGGCATCCTGCTCATTCCGGCTGGAGCCGCAGCGCTCTTCGTCGCGCCCGAGCTTGCCAACAGGCGCGCGCGACGTCTCGCCTGGGTGACTGCCCTCTCCGTCGCAGCGCTGCCGGTCTGCCTCCTCGTGTTGATGAGCGGCGACGCCTATACCGCCGTGGCCTTCCGCACGGCCGAAGCGCTGGTCACGCTCGTCGGCGTCGTCCTCCCGGCAACGCTCCTTGGGTTGCCTCGCACCTGAATGCCATCGAGAGCTCTGTTTCGTTGCGGCCGGAGGGCGGGACCGCCGACCCGGAGCACGAGGGCGCGCGGAGCTGTGCGCCGGCTCGAAGCGCTGGCGGCCGAGCGGCGCGCGGTTTCAAAGAGCCAGTAGCCGGCGCGCCTCGTCGAAGCGCTCGGGCTCGACATAGAGCCGCGCCAGCGTGGCCGCCTCGGCATAGCGCTCGTAGAGCGGCGTATAATCGCCAATTGGCTGCTCGCCCCGCGGCGTCTTCACCCAGAGCGTCGCCTGCTTGCCGTAGTGGCTGAGCACGCCGCGGCTCACGGTCTGGAAGGCGTCCAGCCCCGCCTCCTCGAGTCGCTGCTTCTGCTGCGTAAGATCGCTCCCCTCGTCCCCGGGCACGTTCTCCACCAGGAGCCGATATCCCTGCCGCCGCACGATGCGCCGCGCCCAGGGGTTCCTGGAATTGCGCAGCGCGGTGATCAGCGCGACGTCGTCGTGCGCGAGGTATTCGTCGATATCGGAAGGAAGGCGGTATTCATTATCAGAGGTATCGCAATAGCGCTGGAGCAGGACCTCATATCCGACGCTCGAGTGATGGAAATAGACGCTGAGGAACATGTGGTAACGCGAGAGCAGGAAATCCTCGAAGGCGAACACCGCCCGGTGCTGCAATGCGAGATACACGCGGCCGTCGCGCTCGACGCTGGCGAGATTCTGGATGATCCAGTCGGCGTCGAACTTGCCGTAATTGACGCCGGCGAAGAAGGAGTCGCGCTGCAGGTAATCCATCCGGTCGGCGTCGAGCTCGCCGGACACCACCTGGCGCAGGATGGGCAACAGGTCGCGGCCGCGGCTCTTGAACGGATGCGGGCCGGGCGGCGGGCGTCCGCAGATGAGCGACGCGACGTGCTCGGGTGTGATGCCCTGCGCGCCCATGCACCGGCGGATCTCTGCGGCGAGGCCGGAGTCGAGCACCAGCTTGAGCGTGTAGTCCTCGTGGTCTGCCTGCCGCTCGCGCTTGCGCTTCTCGCTCTGCACCCAGTCGGGGACGCGCAGGGCAGCGACCTGCGGCATGATCCGCTCGGTGGCGTGCGAGAGCGGCGCGTGCCCGAGGTCGTGGAAGAGCACCGCGAGCCGCAGCGTCTGGCGGAAGCGGTCGCGGTCGTCCAGGTCCAGCTCGAGCCGCGGCGCGAGCGCGTCGAAGACCTTGGTCGCGACCGCCATCGCCCCGAGGCAGTGCGCATAGCGCGTGTGCGTCGCGCCCGGGAAGGCAAGGTCAGCGAAGCCGAGCTGCTTCACATTGCGCAGCCGCTGAAACTGCGGGCTGTCCACCAGGGCGCGCTCGTCGGGCGTGATCTCGATGGCGCCGTGGATGGGATCGCGAATGTGCATCGCGCCTGAGTCTAGCAGGCTGCTTACAGGCCCGAACGTGGATCGACAGCGGAATGGCTGCTGCTGAGGGTTTCGGTAGCGGCCCTTGAGGCGCGAGCCGGGCGCCATCGCAGGAGCAGCCAGCGCGCGGCTGCGTCGTTTCTGCTGCTCCGCTTCATTGAAGCCACGAAGCGGTGAGCCCGGTGTTGAGGTTCAGAACGGCGCGCCGTACGAGAGCGCGAGCGGGGAGTCCCTGGGGTCGAGCACGAACGAGACCGCCTCGATGAGGAAGTCGTACCAGAAGTGGATGGCCACCGGGGGCGCCAGGCTGTAGCCGCTGTGGCGATAGGCGAGGCCGAGATAGCTGCCCAACAAGGTAATGAAGGGCACGCCGACGAGCAGATAAGAGAGGCGCTGGCTCGAGTCCATGAAGAAGAGATTCGTCGAATGAATCAGGCCGAAGGCGAGCGAGCCGTAGATCCAGCCGCGGTCCTCGCCATACCGGCGCGCCCAGCTCGACTGCAGGACGCCGCGGAAGGCGGTCTCCTCGGCGAGCGCGACGTGTTCGAAGAGACCGACGCCGATACCGAACGCTACCGGATATCCCCACGAGGAATTCACCGTCCGGCCGAAGAGCACCGGCCGCTTGCCGAAGCCCTGCGTGGTCAAAGGCCCGTCGGTGATGCGCGCGACCAAAAGCCCCGCCGCCAGCGTGCCGGCGATGCCAAGGAACACGGTGGGCTGCGAGAGCACCTCGAGCGAGAACGGCGCCGCGGCGAGCTCAGCCAGGTTCTCTTGTGGCACATAGAGCAGCTTCCGCGCGCGCTGCAGCTCGAGGACGGCGTCCATCACGCCCAAGGTCAATAGATCGCCGAAGGCGAGCAACGGCACCGCGGCGGCGGGCGCGGTGATGTTCTGATCGAGGGCCGCCCCGATGGCGGTGCCGAGCTCGGCCGCGCCCAGCCCCGCGAGCAGCAGACCGGTGCGCTGGGCGCCCAGGCAGTACTGCGCGACGCCGGGCCAGAGCGGGCCGAGCCGCGGGTTGCACTGCGGCGCGAAGACCTTGCCGGCCGCCTCGAGCTCACGGTCGCTGGCGGTCGCGTCGTGGTCGAGCCGCGCCGAGTGCAGTACCGGCGCACAGCCTGCGAGCAGCAGCGCAAGCGCGGCAAGCTTCAGGCGCGGGCCCCGTGGCCGTCCGGGCCCGGATCGGTGCCCTCTTCCGAGAGGCCCTGGTAGCGGTCGCGCGGATAGGTGCGAAAGACGTGATCCCAGAGCGGAGTGGTGATGCCGTACCGCACGCCGGGCGTCTGGAAGTGATGCACCAGGTGATACTTGCGCAGCCACTTGCCGGCCGCCGTGGTGGGCGTGGCGTGGTGCAGATAGTAATGAGTGAGGTCGTACCAGATATAGCCGCCGACGATGCCGGCGAAGAAGGCGTGCTCGACGTGGCCCAGCAGCGGCCGCAGCGCATACCAGAGGGCGACAGTGATGAGAGCGGTGACCGTCGGCGGCATCACCAGGCGGTCGCGGTCCCACGGATAGTCGTGGTGGATGCCGTGGATGAGCCACGAGGCGTCCTGCTGCAGCTCGGAATCTGGCGAAGGCTCGAAGTGAAAGACGAAGCGGTGCAGCAGGTATTCGAGCAGCGTCCAGGCGACCGCTCCGCTGGCTACCAGGAGCGCGAGCGTCGCCGCGGGGAGGCCGCGCGCGCGCCACAGGCAATAGAGCGTAAAGGGTCCCCAGATGGCGACCACATGCCAGGGCCGGACGCGCGAAAAATACTTGTCTACCCACGGGATGGTGAACATCGTCGGGCTCCCGCGGAGCGGACGGTCCAGCTTCGGGTGCGGGGCGAGGTAGAACATCGGGCCTCCGATTAACGGATCGCGCCCCCCGGCGCAAGGGAGCCTGGAGACCATGCCGAGCGTGCGAATCGCCGCGTCCGTGGTGCTGCACCGCCCGGATGGCCGGGTGTTCTGGGTACGTCGCGGAGAGCAGCTCAGATTCGCGGGCGGCTTCTATGCCTTTCCGGGCGGCTCGGTCGATCTCGACGACGCCGCGCTCCCGCTCGTGAACGGCGGGCACCTCGACGCCAGCGAGGCGCCGACCATCGCCGCCGCCGCGCGCGAGCTGTTCGAGGAGACCGGCGTCCTGGCGGTGCCGGGCGCCGAGCGGATCCCGCAGGCCGAGCGGAAAGCGGTGCGCGAATGGCTGCTCAAAGGCGAGGCCCGCTTCGGGGAGCTGTTGTCGCGCCACGGGCTGCGGCTCGACGCGAGCCGGTTCCTTCCCGCGGGCCGCTGGATCACGCCGCTCGGGCTGCCGGTGCGGTTCGACGCGCGTTTCTATCTGGTCGAGCTCCCGCTGGGAGAGCTGGCCGAGGTGTGGCCGGGCGAGCTCTCCGACGGCGAGTGGATCCTGCCGTCCGAGGCGCTCGCGCGCTACGAAGCGGGGACCGCCCTGCTCCATCCGCCCGCCTGGCACACGCTCAAGTCGCTGGCGTATGTAGCGACCGCGCGCGAGGCGGTGCCGCTGCTGTGCTTCCCATCGCGCGCGCCGTGGAAGATGCCGATGACCGAGTTCATCGCGGAGCGCATCGAGTTTCAGCGCGGCGTGGTGATGGTGCCGCTGCGCACGCCGACGCTGCCGCCCGCGACGCACACCAACTGCCTGCTGATCGGCGACGACCGGCTCTGGGTGGTCGATCCCGGCTCGCCCTATCCCGAGGAGCAAGAGGTGCTGCGGCGCGCGCTCGCGGCGCTGTCCGACGAGGGCCGGGTAGCGGTCGGCATCCTGCTCACGCATCACCACCACGATCACGTCGCCGGCGCGGCGCTGCTGCGCGACCAGCTGCACCTGCCCATCGCCGCGACCGCGGAGACGGCGGCGCTGCTGCCCGGCTTGCAGGTGGATCAGCTATTGCGCGACGGCGACCGGCTCGAGGTGGGCCCGCGCGGGTGGCGCTGCCTGCACCTGCCGGGGCACACGCGCGGGCACCTCTGCCTGATCGAGGACGGCGGCGGCGCGGTGGTGGCGGGGGATCTGGTGGCGGGCACGGGGACGGTGATCATCGACCCGCCCGACGGCGACATGACCGACTATCTCGCCTCGCTGCACCGGCTTCTGAAAGAGAAGCCGGGGGCCCTCTTTCCGGCGCACGGGCCGGTGGTGCCGGGCGGCGTCGCGCGGCTGACGAGCTATGTGAAGCACCGGCTCGAGCGCGAGGAGCGAGTGGTGCAGGCGCTCGCGCAGGGCAAGGCGACGCCCGCGGAGCTGGTGCCTGCGGCCTATCCCGACGTGAAGCCGGAGCTGTATCCCTTCGCCGAGCGCAGCCTGCTCGCGCATCTGCTCAAGCTGGTGCGCGAGGGCCGCGCGATCGAGCGCCACGGGATCTACCAAGCGCAGCGGGCTCCCGCGCGGTAGCGCTGGAGCCCGCTGAACCGTTCCTCGCTTCGAGCCGGGTTATTTCAGCCGGTACGCAAGCCCGACACTGATGATGTTCGAGTGCGTGTCGTACGAGCCCTGGAAGGTATCTGCGCTCGTCGTCGTGGTGGTGTCTTCCTTGTCGAAGAAGTACGCCGCCGACAGCTCGAGGTTCGGCGTCAGGTTGAAGCTCGCGCCCACCGTCACCGCGGTGGAGCTGGCGTCGGGGATGGACGGGTTCAGCCGGTCCGTGTTGGTGGGCGAGACGTCACGCAGCACGCCGGCGCGCACCTTGAGCGCCGGCAGCACCGTGTACTCGGCGCCGAGCCGGTAGGTCTGGCCGTTGTGGTAATCGCGCGGCACGATCACGCTGGTGCCGAGCGTGCCGAGGAAGGCGTCCTCGCGGTAGACGACGAACCGCTCGAAGGTAAAGCCCGCCGACACCAGCAGCGGCGCGATGGGCCGAAAGGCGACGCCCGCGTTGAACTGGTTCGGGATCGTCAGCGCGTGCGAGACGGGCTGGTCGAGCGCGCTGGGGCGCAGCGAGGGCGGCGCGTTGTCGAAGTGCGCGAAGCCGGTGAAATTGACCGCCGCCTGGTGCTTGTAGTCGAAGCCGAAGGTGAGCGGCAGGTCGGCCACGGGGGTGAGCTCGGCGGAGAGATCGAAGCTCGGCGCGCCGCCCGCGGTGCCCAGCTCGGCGCCGCCCGTCTGCCCGACGAAGTTCACGTCCTGCGTCAGGTGCTCGGTGCCGCGGTAGTAGACGAGGCCGCCGCCCAGCTTGATCTGCTTGATCGGCTGCACCGCCACCATCGCGTAGATCCCGTAGATGCGGCGATCGACGGTGGTGACCGCGGTCGCGCCGGTCCAGCCGCCGGGCCAGTAGACCTGCCCGCCGCCGGGCACGCTGAAACCGACGCCGACGCCGAAGCCCATGTCGTTGTACTTGCCGCCGTAGCTTGCGAAGAGCGTGGGCGGATACGCGGGCCGGGTGGCGAGGCTCGCCGAGTCGTTCTTCTTGGGCGAGAGGCCGAAGCTGTCGTTCCAGGTGCTCTCGAGATCGATCAGCGAGCCCGACACCGAGATGTCGAAGCCCTCCTGGCCGGCGAGCGCAGAGGGGTTCTTTACCGTGGCCGCGGCGCTGTTCTGGGCAGCGACGGCCGAGTCGGCCAGGCCCAAGTCCCGCGGGTTGGTGTTGGGAACGACGTAGCCGCCGGCGAAGGCCGTGGCCGGGACCAGGAGGGCGGCAGCTGCGAAGAAGGTAGGGCGCATGGTCGTCCTCATTACGGATGCTCGGCGGGCGCCGGGTGGATGTCGGAGTAGAGGAACTTCGCGGCGTCGTCCTGCGCGGCCTTGGTCAGCGTGGCGATGTCCATTTGATAGGTTGCCGGCGCGCCGGTGGGCGGAGTCTCGGCTCCCCAGCTGGTGATGAAGCCGTGTGGAACCGGCCCTCCGCCTGGAATCGCGCACGGCGCCGTCGGCGTCGCGCCGGCGTTGCCCGGATAGAAGAAGACCGTCTGCGTCGCGGCGGTGGCGGACTCCGGCCCGAGCCCCGCCAGGCCGTAGAGCAGCAGGTTGAACGGGTTCGGCACGGTGGCGTCGCAGTTCGCGATCTGGCCAAGGATCTTCTTCGCCGCCTGCGGCACGCTGCCGTCGGGGTTGCCGCCGAGCGGCGGGAGCAGGTTGGGCAGCGGGCTCGCGATCAAGTGCGACGCGAAGTTGATCGGGTCGGCCGGGTCGAGGATCCACTTGGCCACGTTGATGAACTGCAGATACGCGGGCGTGCCGGGCATGATGCCGAGCCCGACCAGGAGCGCGTTGAGCCTGTTGCTCAGCGATGAAGACGGAGCGGTGAAGATGTCGACGATGGTGCCACCGCCGACGTTGAGCACCGCCTTGCCGATGCGCGGGTTCGCCGCGACGTCGACCGTTCCCTGGATGGAGCCGAGCGACTGGCCGAGGAAGTAGATCTTGCGCGGGTCGATCACCACGCCGAAGTTGCCGGCCAGCGAATAGAAGATGCTGTCCTGCGGCTGCGCGGGCGCCGGCGGATGAGTCGGGTCGAGGCCCAGCACGTGCACGAGCTGGCTCTGGTCGATGATGTCCTGGCGGAAGGTGTCGCGGGTCCGGAAGAGGTTTCCGCTGATGAGGAAGTTGCCCGAGACGGCCGGCGTGCCGGCGTTGGGCACGTAAGCCGCGCCGCTGCAGGAGGTGCTGGTGGGATCGCAGAACGGCTTGTTCAGGTAGAAGCTGCCGTTGTTGGCCGGATTGGCCAGCAGGCTAACGGGGCCGTTGCAGATGCCCGGCGTTGCGCCGGCGGCATCTCCCTGGCCGGCGAGGGACGCGTCCTGCACGCAGGTCGCGCCGGTGATGCACTGGCTGTTGTCGCTGCAGAGGCTGCGGTCGCCCTGCTTGGCGGCGTCGATGGCGGCGACGGCGAAGCCATTCGCGGCCAGCTCATTGGCCACGGTGAGCATGGCGTCGCGGCTGCCGAAGACGCCGTGGCGGAAGATCACCAGCGGCACCGGGCAGGGCGCGCCGGCGGCCGGAACGCAGCCTGGACCTGAGACGCCCGGCGTGGGCACCGGAATTTTCGGCACTGAGATCAGCACGCGGATACCGACCGGGACCGGCGTCGGCGGGTTGCTGAAGGCGCCCGTCTTCGGATCAAAGAGCTCGGGGGTGACGATGGCCGACTCGACGATGCCGCCAATCTTGTTGTTGGGGATGACGGCCGGATCGACGCCGTAGCGACCCCAGACTCCGTTGATATCGGTCGCGCCGGTGCCCGGGCCGAACCCGGTGCACGCGGGCCCGGCGCCGCCGAGCGTGGCGGTGCAGAAGCTCGCCGTCCTGCCTGGTACGGGGCCCGCGAGCGCCGCGGTCAGCGCCGTCGGGAACGCCGGGTTGTACGGCAGCGCGCCGAGCTGCGTGGCGACCGGAGTGATGCTTTGCGTGCGGAAGGTGTACGCCATCACGACGTGGTCCTTGGAGATGCCCTTGTCGGTCAGGAGCGCAGCCAGCGCCGGCTGCAGGTCGAGGCGGAGGAACTCGAGGCCGGGCGCGTCGGCGTCGCTGAGGCCCGGCACCGTCGAGTGGGCGCCGGACACGAGCGAGTTCTGGAACAGCAGCAGGCGGCCGGCGGTGCTGGGCCCGAACGAACGCCCGCCGAGATCCTTGACGCCATCGGTGACGATGACTGCGTACTCGGTGCTCTCAGCGAGCGGCGGCAGCGGGACGAACTTGCCTCCGAGGGGCGCGGGCAAGCTCGCGGGGAGCTGCACCGGCACGGCAGGCTGCAGGCCAATGGCGGTCGAGATGCGGCCGGCGCCCGCCACCTGCGTGATGACATCGGGCTCGGCGACGAAGCGCGGCTGCTTGCCGGCGGCGATCTCCGACAGCTCGGCGAGCCGCTTGTATCCCGTGGCGCCGCGCTCGAGCAAAAAGACGTTGCCGCGGACGGTGGTCGCGTCGAAGGGGCCAGAGGTCTGCGCGAGAATCATCGCGGTGGTGCTGAAGCCGTCGAGCGTGCCGAGGCCCGGCCCGAGTGGGCCGAAGGGTCCCGCCGGGTTCGCGAGCTGCGGCAACAGCTTGCCGTCGGCGCCGGTCAGGAACGCGGACGGCAGCGGGAAGACGCCGATGTCCTTGGCGGTCTCGACGTGCGTGCGCGGATCGATCAGGAAGGTGGCGAGGACCGCGACTTCCTGCTGCGGGAAGACGCCGTTGATGACGACCAGCGGGAGGAGGTAGCGCTGCCGCAGCTGCTCGAGCAGCGCAGCGTTGCTCGCTTTCTCCGCGGCGGAGTTGCCCGGGATGAGCGTCAGGTTCTCCGCGTCGGTGAGCCTCTTGCCCTGGAGGAGCAGGAACATCGCGGGGGCGGAGTTGACGCCGGCGGTGCTGCCGGTGACCTGCACGCCGTTGGCCCCGCCGCGGACCGCGACCACGTACTGGCCGGGTGCCCAGCGGCGGGTTTTATTCTTCGGGTCCACCTTCTTGTGAAGCGTGAGCGTGCCGCGATCGGTTCCCTTGACGTAGTCGGTGGCGGCGGGCTGCTCGATGGGGATCGGCGCGCCGAAGCTGGTGGCCGAGAGGCTGAGCACGACCACGTCGGGCGTGGCTCCCGCCTTGTTGATGCTGGTGAGGTCCAGGTCGAGCGAGGACGCCGTCTGCTGGCCGGTGTTGGGATCGATCGTCTGGCGGACGAAGTCGATGGTGATGGGCACCTCCTGATCGTTGGGGAATCCGATCTCCTGGCCCTTGTCATCGACGAAGGTCTTCAGCAGCTCCTGCTGCGCGCCGGTCTGCGTGGCGATGGCCTGTGACTGCAGCGCCAGGTCGTTCGGCAGCGGGATGTCCGGCTGCGCGCTGGTGAGATCGAAGGCTGCGTAGTCGACCGTGCTCGGGTTGAAGGACCCCTTGCACGCTGGGTCGGTCGAGCTGGCGGAGACGCAATGAGGCACCGACGGCTCGCAGGCAAATGCGAGCGCCGCGATGGCGAAGGGCAGTGTACGGCGCAGCAGCATCGGCTGGCTCCTCGAAGAGTGGACGAGCAACAGAGCGCGCATTTCGGCCGGCTTGCTCGTCTGTGTCAAGGATGTGTCACTTGACGCGATACGGGGACGCTGCCCGGGCTGCGGGTCAGAAACCGGGCAGTGGCAGCTGGTGGTGGTGCTCACGGATGGACCGCGCATCGAGCCCGCGCTCGCGCAACGCTTGCGCCAGCTCCTCGGCGTGGCCGTGGACGGTGAGCACGCGGCGCGCGTCGGAGGCGAGCGCGCAGGCGACCAGCTCAGGAAAGCCGGCATGGTCGGAGAACGGGATCCCCTCCTCGGCGGCGCCGACGCCGTCGACCGCGCGGCCCGAGAGAAGACAGGTGCGGTGCGAGCCCAGCGCGAGCCGGCCCAGCCGCGCCGTCGGTGGCACCACGACGATGTCGCCTTGCCCGTCGAGCGGGGAGACCTCGGGCAGCTTGATGCCGAGCTCGCGATACACCTCGCAGGCGCGCAGCGCGGTGGGATGCAGGCGGAGCCGGCGGCGCTCGCCGAAGTAGCGCGCGAGGTCCTGCGTGGCGCCCACCGCGGCAGCGATGAGGAGCGGCGTCGCGTTGCGGGCGAGCGTCTCCTCGACGAAGCGGCCGACGCGCTCGAGTAGCTGCGCGCGAGGAGGGAACGCGTAGCGCGGATGGCCGTAGGTGGCGCGCAGGACCAGGGTGTCGCACTGGAGCTGCTGGCGCGGCTCGGCGGTGAGCGAGTCGTGGCCCAGGTCGCCGGTATAGACAAGATCGAGGTCGTCCGCCTCGCAGCGGATCTGCGCGCTCCCGAGGACGTGGCCGGCGGGGTGGAGCGTGAGCCGCAGCGAGCCCAGCGCGAACGACTGGCCGTAGGCGGCGGAAAGCGGCGCGGCCTTGCGCAGCGCGCGCGGCTGCGCGGCGGCGAGCAGCGCGACGGTGGGCGCGGTGGCGACGGTGCGCTCGGGCAGCACCGAGGCCGCCCCGCGCGCGTGCGCGAGGAAGCCCAACTGCGGACGGCCGCGCGGATCGAGATAGAGCTGGTGGTCGCGGACCCGCAGGCCGTTCGCGGCGCGCTCCACTTCATAGCGCTCGGGCACGCGCCTGTTTACCAAATCCAGGTCGCGGGCCGCTGCAAATCAACCGCGACCGCGGGCGCTCGCAACGGACGCTGGACTCAGGCCGCGCTTTCGACGACCTCGACTTCAATCGAAGAGCATCAGCTCACCGAGCTGCCGCCGCGCGGGCGAGGGCGTCGCACCCGCGGCACTTCCCAACCTGCCCATCCTCGCGCCTGCGCCCCCGCGCGCCGCCCCATCTCGCCTCGCGCGCGAACGACGATTGGGGTGTCGAGCGCTCCTCATCTTGAATAGCGGAGATCTTCAGCCGGAGCCGTGGCAACCGACGCGAAGCAGCCACGTCTCAGGGCCTGCGACCGGCGCGGCCGGCCCCGGAGAGGTGGCGAGGTAGCGCACCGAGCTGAACGGGTCGAGGAAGGTGGCGCTGATCCTCTCGCCCCAGGCGCGCGCGTGGTGCGCGAAATTCACCAGCACGTAGCGCAACGCACGGGCGGCCTCGCGCGGCGTCTTCAGGATATGCGCATGGTAGCGATCGCCAAAGACGCGGCCCTCGCGGCGCATCATGCGGTTGAGCGCCCTCGCGAGCCGCACTTCGAGCCCCTTCATCCCGCGCGCGAGCGACTCTTTGCTCTCTGCCTCGACCATTAGATTCAGGTGATTCCCCTGCACCGAATAGTGGACGAGCCGGAACCCGAACCGCGCGCGCCCGGCGTGGAATGCCGGCTCGAGCGCACGCAGGGCCCGGAAGCTCCGCAGATTCCAGCAGCCCTTCTGGATACGCAGCGTGACGTGAACCGGGTGGCGCGCGGCCAGGTCGGTCCGCTGCAGGTGCGGCATGCCCGAGCTCTTCGAGCGCTTCCGGCCCGCTCCTGCGCGCCGGCCGCCCCACCCATGAAACTCCAGCTCGCTCCGGCCGCCGCAGTTAGCACGATACGCGCCCTGTCGACATCGCGGCTCGAGCTCTTCGCTCGGCGCGGCAACTTCTCGCGCGCGGCTCGCACCGGCGGAGCAACGAGCACTCGCGTGGCGAACGGGCGGGGATCTGACCGCTTCGATTCGTGCCGAGAAGTTAGCATGCACCGGTACGAACGTTCGGGTTGCAGGATGAGCGCGGATCATAAGGGGCAGGACACGGTCCTGGCGGCGACCGAGCGCGTGCATCTCGCGAGCGCAACCACGGCGCGGCACCACCGGCGACCGGCGACCGGCGACCGGGTCGGACCGCGCTCAGTCCTTCGAGGCTCGCGCGCGCCCATCTGCCCACGCTTCAGGCCGCGCGGGGGCGGAGCGCCGCGCCCAACTCGCCGACCCCCACGCCGAGGACGATGAGCGCGCCACCGCACAACTCGCGTAGGCTGAGTCGCTCGCCCAGGAGCGCCGCGGCCCAGGTCGCGGCGAAGACCGGCTCGAGCGAGCTGAGCAGCGCCACCCGGACCGCCGGCAGCTTCTGCTGCGCCCAGGTCTGGATGCCGAAGGCGAACAGCGTGGCGAAGAGCGCGAGGTAGACGAGCGCGAGCCAGAGCCGCGCGCCGCCGGCGAAGTGCTGCGTTTCTATCAGCGGTCCGGCGAGGCCGGCGATGGCGGCGGTGGCCGCGAGTTGTAACAAGAGCAGCGGCAGGAGCGGGTGGCGCGCGGCCACGCGGCCGAGGAAGACGACGTGGCCGGCGAAGACGAGCGCGCAGCCGACCGTGAGCCAGTCGCCGGCGAGCGTCGCCGCCGAGGCTGCGGCCCACGGTGCGCTCAAGAGCGTCATGCCGGCGAACGCGAGCCCGACGCCGGCCAGCGCGGGCGGCGCCGGGCGCTTGCGGAAGAACCCGAACTCGAGCAACGGGACCAGCACCACCAGGAGGCCAGTGAGGAAGCCGCTGCGCGAAGCCGTGGTGCGCTGCAGGCCTTCGCTCTGGAGCAGGAAGCCGAAGCCGAGCAGCGCCCCGCAGAGCAGGCCATCGCGGACCAGCTGCGCGCTCATCCGCAGCTGCCGCCGCTTCGCCGCCGCCATGAAGACGAGCAGCAGCGCGGACGCGAGCGTCATCCGCACCGACACCAGCGCGAGCGGCGTCGCGACCGCCGGAACAGAGGGGCCGCCCATCAGGAAGCGGAGGATTGCGAAGCTGCTTCCCCAGATGGCCATGATCAGGACCAGCGCGAGATCGGCCATGCCTACCTCAGGTAGAAGAACGCGAGCGCGAGCACGGCGTAGACGGCGATCAGGAACGCGCCCTCGAGCCAGTGGGTCTCGCCGTCGAGCGCGTAGAGGGCGGTGGAGATCACCGCGAGCCCGACCGCGGCCACTTCGAAGGGCGTGAAGGCGAGGTCCATCGGCACGCCGGCCACCAGCCCGACGAAGACCAGCACCGGGGCGACGAAGAGCGCGATCTGCTTCGACGATTCCCAGGGGATGCCGAGCGCGACGTCGAAGTCGCCGCGCCAGCCGAAGGCCACCGCCGACGAATGCTCCGCGGCGTTGCCGACCACCGCGACGATGACCACGCCGACGAACGTCTCGGGCAGGTGCGCGGTGACGCCGTGGAGCGAGGCGACCAGGATTTCACTCGCCACCGCGGTGGCGGCGCCGGCGAGGAAGAGCTTGCCGAAGGCGGCGCCAGGCGGGCTGAGGCGGCGCAGGGTTCTCGGCGTCTCCTGCGCGGGGGCCAGCGCCTCGGCGTGCGTGTGCAACTGGAAGAGGAGCGACAGCCCGTACATCAGCAGCAACACCACCGAGATGCCGACCGAGAGCTGGCGGATTCTCAAGGCCGAGGGCTGGTGCAGCGCCGCGAGCAGTGCCGGCGCGGCCATGGCGACCACGCTGAGGAAGAGGATGGTGACGCTGGCGCCGGCAGCGAGGCGGTTGAAGCGCAGCCTGCGCTTTCGCAGGCCGCCCGCGACGATCGACGCGCCGGCGACGAGCAGGAGGTTGCCGAGGATACTGCCGGTCAGGCTGCCTTTGACCAGATCGGTGTGGCCGTGCAGCAGCGCGACCACGGCGACGATCAGCTCGGCGGCGTTGCCGAAGGTGGCGTTGAGCAGGCTGCCGGTGGCGGGGCCGAGGCGCTCGGCGAGGGACTCGGTGGCGTTGCCCATGCTGTGGGCGAGCGGGACGAGCGCGAGGCAGGCGAGCGAAAAGGCGACCAGGTCGTGGCCGGGAAGGAAGTGCCGGACGGCCGCGGCGAGGGGGACCAGCAGCCAGGCGGCGCGCCAGAGCCACTTCACCATCGGCGGGGGATGGGGATGGGGACGGGGTCGAACCGCAGCCGCCCTGCGACAGTCGAGCGGACCACGCGCCCGGCCTCCTCGAGCACCTCGAGGTTGCCCATCACTTCCGACAGCGTCAGGAAGTGCTGCGACCGCTTCACCAGCGGGAACACCTGCGCGGACAGCTCGGCCGGAGTCTGCGCGCCGCGCGCCGTCAGCAGCGCCACCATCCGATCCTGGCGCCGCGCATAAAAGCCCAGCAGCCGGTCGATGAGCGCCACGTGCCCCGAGAAGGGCGCGTTGTGCCCCGGCGCTACCAACTCGATGGGCAACTCGCGCACGCGCTTCGCCGAGCGGATGTACTCGACCAGCGCCTTGTGCACAGGCTCGACCCCGCCCTCGAGGTCGAGCAGCGGATTGGGGCTCACCACCTCGAGCAGGTGGTCGTCGCTGAAGAAGACCCGCTCGCGCGCGGCCCACAGCCCGACCAGGCCCGGCGTGTGCCCCGGCAGGTGCAACACCTCGGCCTCGAAGCGAGCAAATTTCAAGACCGCGCCCGGCTCGAGCGGCAGCACGTGCGCAACCGGCCGCGCCATCCGGCCGGTGTCCTGCCAGTGGACGCGCACGTGATCGAGCAGCTCCTGCCCGGCGCCCAGCTTCTGTAGATACGCGGCGTACTTCTCCAGCCGATCCACCGTGCGCTCGCGGCCGGTCAGCTTGTCGTGATCGCGCGCGTGCGCATAGACCGGCGCGCCCGACTCCTCCTGCGCCGCGCGCGCGCAGCCGTAGTGATCGATGTGTCCATGCGAGATGAAGATGCGCCGCACGTCGCCGAGCTTGAGACCGAGCGCGGCGAAGCCTCCGAGCAGCGCATCGCGGCCCTCGCGCGTCCCGATGCCGGCGTCGAACAGCGCGACGCCCCCGCCCTCCTCCTCGATCACGTAGACGTTCGCCGGCCCCCCCGCCTCGACAAACGGGACGGGAACAGGGATCCGGCGAACGCCGAGAGCCTCGAGAGAGGTCAAGCCTTCACTTTCTTGATCGCCTCGCTGAGCTCGGGGAGCGCCTTGAACAGATCGGCCACCAGGCCGTAGTCGGCGACCTGGAAGATGGGCGCATCGGCGTCCTTGTTGATGGCGACGATGGTCCTCGAGCCCTTCATTCCAGCGAGGTGCTGGATGGCGCCCGAAATGCCCGCGGCGATGTAGAGCTTGGGCGCGACCACCTTGCCGGTCTGACCGACCTGCAGGTCGTTGGGCTGCCAGCCCGCGTCGCAGACCGCGCGCGAGGCGCCGACCGCCGCGTTGAGCACGTCGGCGAGTTGCTCGATGGGCTTGAAGTCACCCTTGGTCCCGCGCCCGCCGGAGACGACCACGCTCGCCTCGGTCAGCTCGGGCCGCGTGCTCTTCACCTCGTTGAACTCGATGAACTTCGTCTTCGTAGCCGGCGCCTGCACTTCCAGCGGCTGGACGGTGCCGGCCGCCGCGGCCTTCTGCGCAACGGCGAACTCGGTGGCGCGCACGCTCACGACCTTCACCGCCGTCGTCACCTCGACGGTGACGATGGCGTTGCCGGCCCACATGGCGCGCTTGAACTGCGACGGGCCCACCACCGCCAGCACGTCGGACGCGAGCCCCGCGCCGAGCTTCGCCGCGATGCGCGGCGCGATATCCTTGCCGTACGCCGTCGCGGCGATCACCACGTCGGTCGCGCCGCAAGCCTTGGCCGCCGCCGCCGCCGCTGCCGAGTGCGTCTCGGCGAGCGCGTGCTCGAACCCCGCGCCCTCGACCAGGTGCACCTTGCCGACGTAGGCCGTGAGCTCCTGCGCCGCCTGGACCGCGCCCGCGCCGATCACCACCGCCTCGACCGTCCCGCCGAACTTCTGCGCGGCGGTGAGCGCCGACAGCGTGGCCTTCTTGAGGTGCCCTGCGCCGTGCTCTGCTACCAGGAGAATCGTCGCCATGTTCAGACCACCTTCGCTTCTTCGTGGAGCTTCTGCACCAGCGTCGCGACGTCCGGAACCTTGATGCCGGCCGTGCGCTGCGGCGGCGACTCGACCCTGACGACTTTCACCTTCGCGGCCGTGTCGATGCCCAGCGCGGCCGGCGCGAGCTCTTCGATGGGCTTCTTCTTCGCCTTCATGATGTTGGGCAGCGAGGCGTAGCGCGGGACGTTCAGGCGCAGGTCCACCGTCACGATGGCGGGGAGCGAGACCTCCAGCACCTCGAGACCGCCGTCCACCTCGCGCGCGCACTGCAGCGACTTCTTGTCGGCCGAAAGCTTGAGGCCCGGTTTCTTCGCCTTCTCCTCGGGCGACTCGAGCGACTCCTTCTTCGAGGCGAAGGTGATTTGCCCGTAGCCGAGATACTCGGCCAGGAGCTGCCCGCAGACGTTGTCGTCCACATCGACCGCCTGCTTGCCCATCAGCACCAGGTCGGGCTTCTCCTTCTCGACGATCTTGACCAGGATGCGCGCCACCGCGTCGCTGTCGAGGAACCCGTCGTGCTTGACCAGGATGCCGCGGTCCGCGCCCATGGCGAGGCCGCTGCGAATCTCGGCGCCGGCGGCGGCGGGCCCGACGCTGACCACCACCACCTCGCTGGGCGCGTTGGTGTCGCGCAGCCGCAGCGCCTCCTCCACCCCGATCTCGTCGAACGGGTTGGCGCGATAGTTCACGCCCTCCGTCACGATCCAGGAGTTATCCGGCTTCACCTTGATCTTCGACTCGTAGTCTTCGACCCGCTTCACTGTGACTAAAATCTTCACGCGCTACCTCCCATTCATCGTTAGAGCCTGGGCAGCAGGCCGCGGACCAACCACTCCGCGACCTCCCCCGAGGTCTTCTTCAAGCTCGTCCGACGTCCCGACAGGAGCCACCCCAGCGCCAGCTCGTCGAGGGCGCCGAAGATGGCCCGCTTCACCGTTGAAGGCGAGATGGTCTGGATGAGCTCTCCGCTCTCCTGTCCGGCTCTGACCATTTCGGCGATCAGATCTACGTACGCCGCCAGCTTGGCGCGATCGGCCGCCTTGAGGAACTGCGCGCTTTGCCGCAGCTCCACGATCAGCACGCTGGCGAGGTCCGGATTCTTCTCCACCAGCGCGAAGTGCAGCGTGATGAACCGTCTCAGGCGCGCGGGCGCGGATGGCTCTTCAGCGATGGCCGCCTGCGCCTGAGCGAGCAGCCGGGTCATCTCCTCGTCGAAGACGCGCAGGAGCAGGTCGTCCTTGCCCTTGAAGTAGAGGTAGATGGTGCCGTCGGCGACGCCGGCGGCGCGCGCGATCCCGGCCACCGTCGCGCTGTGGAAGCCGCGGTCGGCGAACACCTTCACGGCCGCGTCCATGATCCGCGTCCGCTTGTCCTGTCGCTGGCTCTCGCGCGCCTGGGCTACCGTATCGCCTCCGCAGCCAAAGTTGAGAGTTGAGAGTCGACAGTTGAGAGCCACGGCGTTCTAACTCTCAACTCTGAACTCTCAACTCTGAACTCTCTCTCGCCGTGACCTGACGTCGCTCCCCGGAGTCCTGCAGATCCCGGCGCCCTCCACGGTAATGAATGAGGGCTCATTCAGATAGGCGCGGGGACGCCGAGCGTCAAGTGGATGACGCCGCGGTAGAGCCGTGGTACGGGACGCGCGCAGATGGCTACCGCGAAACACAGGTTGGGCAGCGAGCCGCAGAACGGGAAGAACGAGCTGGTCGAGTACGCGCGCGACGTGGTGCGGCTCGAGGCGGAGGCCATCGCGCAGCTCGCCAACCGCCTCAACGGCGCCTTCGGCCGCGCGGTCGAGATGGTGCTGGGCTGCACCGGGCGCGTCGTCGTCACCGGCATGGGCAAGCCGGGCTTCATCGCGCAGAAGATCTCCGCCACCTTCGCCTCCACCGGCACCCCGTCGCTCTACCTGCACCCGGCGGAGGCGCTCCACGGCGACCTGGGCCGGCTGGTGCCCGGCGACCTGGTCCTCGCGCTCTCGAACAGCGGCGAGACCGACGAGATCGTGCGCCTGCTACCTTCTTTGAAGCGACTGGGCGCGCCGATCATCGCGCTGACCGGCGGCTCGCGCAGCGCGCTCGCGGGCGCGGCCGACGTGGTGCTGGAGATCGGCCCGGTTCCCGAGGCGTGCCCGCTGGGGATGGCACCGACGACCAGCACCATCGCCTTGCTGGCGCTCGGCGACGCGCTGGCCATGACGGTGCAGCACAAGCGCGGCTTCTCGCCGGAGCAGTTCGCCTCGCTCCACCCGGGCGGCTCACTCGGAAAGCAGTTCCTGCGCGTGCGCGATGTGATGCGCACCGGGGAGGCGAACCCGACCGTGCTGCAGGAGGCCTCGCTGCGAGACTGCGCCGCGGTGATGACGCGCACCGAAGGGCGGCCGGGCGCCGCCAGCGTGGTGGACAAGCAGGGCAAGCTCGCCGGCATCTTCACCGATGGTGACCTGCGCCGCATGGTGCAGAACGGCGACACCGACTTCTCGCGGCCGGTCTCGAGCGTGATGGGCAAGAGCCCGCGCACCGTCGCCGCCGACGACCTCGCCACCAGCGCCGCCGAAGTGATGCGCGAGAGCCAGATCGATCAGCTCCCGGTGGTCGATGCGCAGGGACGCCCCATCGGACTGCTCGACGTCCAGGACCTGCTCGCCGCGCGGCTGCTCGGATAGCTTGGAGCTTCCCTTTCCCAGCGAGCGCACGGCGCGCGGGTGGATGGTCGAAGTGGGCCGCCGCCTCTACGCGCGGCAGCTCGTCAACGGCGGCGAAGGCAACCTCTCGGCGCGCCTCGGACCGCGCCGCCTGCTCTGCACGCCCACCGGCGCCAACAAGGGCTTTCTCTCCGAGGAGCAGCTGGTGGTCACCGATCTCGACGGCGAAGCGCAGGGCCTGCGTCCGCCGTCGTCCGAGCTGCTGCTGCACCTCGCCTGCTACCAGGAGCGCCCGGATTGCCTGGCTGTGGTGCACGCGCACCCGCCGCACGCGGTGGCGCTCACGCTCGCCGGCGACGAGCTGCTGCCCTGCATGCCCGAAGCGATCACCGCGCTCGGCGAGGTCCCCACCGCTCGCTACGCGACGCCGGGCACCGAGCGCGTGGCCGAGGCGGTGCGGCCCTTTTTGAAGAATGCCGACTGCGTGCTGATGGAGCGGCACGGCGCGCTGGCAATGGGCTTCGGCCACCGCGCGCTCTTCGACGGCTGCGACAAGCTGGAGATGCTCGAAGGCGTCTCGCGGGTGCAGCTGCTCGCGTCGCTGCGCCGCGCGCCGACGCCGCTGCCTCTCGACGAGCGGCGCGTGCTCGAGGAGCAGCGCCGCGCGGGGCAAGCGCGGCTGCGGCTGCCGCCCCGGCCGTGGGAGCGCGACCGGTAACGTGGCCGAGCTCGTCTGGGAGGGGAAGGTTCGCGACGGCCGGAGGGTCGAGCCTCTGCGGCTTTCGCTTCCGATTGAAACGATGGAGTCCTTCGGCTCCGAATCCGGCTGGCAGGATCGGCTGATTCTGGGCGACAGCAAGTACGTGCTATCGGGTTTGCTGCCGGAGCACGGCGGCAAGGTGAACCTCGTCTATCTCGATCCGCCGTTCGCCACCGGCGCCGATTTTTCGGTGCAGGGGCAGAAGGCTTATCGCGATACCTGGCGCGGCGGCTTCGACAGCTATCTGCAGTGGCTGTCCGATACCCTGGTCCTGCTGCGCGAGATGCTCGCCACCGATGGGAGTCTGTATCTCCATCTCGATGCCAATGCGGCTCATTACGCGAAGGTCCTCCTGGACGAGGTCTTCGGCCCGGGTTCCTTCCAGCGCGAGATCATCTGGCGCATCGGCTGGGTGTCGGGATACAAGGCGGCCGCGGCCAACTGGATTCGCAATCACGATACCCTCTTGTTTTACGTGAAAGACCCGCGGTGCTTTACCTTCAACAAGGAGTACCTGCCTTATCCCGACGGATATGTGCGCCGCGACGGGCGCGCGCCCACCGGCAAGGGCTTCCCCCTCGACGACGTGTGGAATGCCAGCGAGTCCGATCGGCTGGACAGCATTCAAATCAAATCCTTCTCCGGCGAGAAGGTGGGCTATCCCACGCAGAAGAATGAGGCGCTGCTGGCGCGCATCATCAATGCCTCATCGAACCCGGGCGACCTGGTCCTCGATTGCTGCTGCGGCTCGGGCACCACGCCCGCGGTGGCGAGCAAGCTCGGCCGGCGCTTCATTGCCGCGGACCTCGGCCGGCTGGCGATTCACACCACGCGCAAGCGTTTGCTGGCGTTGCCGGATCCAAAGCCGTTCGTGGTTCAATCGTTGGGACGGCACGAACACAAGGCGTGGAGGGAATCGACCTTTGCAACGATCGATGATTATCGCCGCTTCCTCCTGAAGCTGGCGGGCGCCGCGTTGAAGGGCGGGCGAACGGTCCAGATCGCCGCGCCGGATACCCCCGTGACGCGCGCCGAGGTCCAGGCGCTGGCTGCGGGGGGCGCTGCGGTGGACGTGCTGGCCTGGGAATTCGAGCCGGGGCTCGAGGACTGCAGCGAGCGGATCCGGCTGCGGCTGATCCCGCGCGAGGTGATGGAAGCGGCCGCGGTCGAGCAGGGAGACGTGAAGCCCGCTGACTTTCGCGAGCTGGGCTCGATGGCAGCCAGCGTCGTCGCGCGCGGCCGCAAGCTGCTCGTCTCGCTCACCGGCTTCGGGGCCCGTGACGCGCGCACGGACGATGCGCGACCGGCTCGGCCAGACGCGCCGGACTGGTCGGTTTCAATCGATTCCTGGGCAATCGACTGGAATCAACGCGGCGCCATCTTCCGTCCCGGCTGGCACGCGGCCCGCGCCCGCCAGGACGGCGCGCTGACCCTGGCCGCGGAATCCCCGCCGTATGCCGAGGCGGGAAGCTATATCGTGGCGGTGAAGGTCATTGATATCTGCTTGACCGAGACCGTCCGGCGCTTCGCGGTGGAGGTGGAGTGATGCCGATCGCGCTCGCTGCCGAGGCGCTGCTCCACTCGGCCTTTTAGAGCCGGGCCAGGAGCTCGGCGCCGACCTCTTCGGTGCTGGCCGCGGGACCGCCGAGCTGCGCGACCAGGTCCGGCGTCCGCGCGCCCTCGCGGACCTGCGCCTCGACCGCGGCGTTGAGCTGCCGCGCCGCCTCGGGGTGGCCGAGGTGCTCGAGCATCAGCGCTCCGCTGAGCGCCATGGCGAGAGGGTTGGCCTTCCCCTGCCCCGCGATGTCCGGCGCGCTGCCGTGCACCGGCTCGAAGAGCGAGACGCGCCCCGGGTAGATGTTCCCCGAGGCTGCGATGCCGAGACCGCCGGTGAGCGCCGCGCCCAGATCGGTGAGGATGTCGCCGAAGAGGTTGTTGGTGACGATGACCTGGTACTGCTCGGGCGCGCGCACCAGGTCCATCGCCAGCGCGTCGACGTACATCGCCTTCGCCGCGATCCCCGGGTGCCGCTTGCTCACCTCGGCGAAGACGCGCCGCCAGAGCCCGTGGCCGTGGAGAAGAACATTGGCCTTGTCGGCCATGCACACCTTCTGCAGATTTTTCGATTTCGCAAAGGCGAAAGCGGCTTCGAGGATCCGCTCCACTCCCTTGCGCGTGTTGATCTCGACCTCCTGCGCGATCTCGTCGGGCGTCCCTTTCTTGAAGGTGCCCCCGGTGCCCGTGTAGAGGCCCTCGGTGTTCTCGCGCAGGACGGTGAACTGCAACTCCCGGCGGCCCTTGCCCTTGAGCGGGCTCAGGCGATCATCGAGCAGGAGGCAGGGGCGCAGGTTGATGTAGAGGTCGAGCTCGAAGCGCATCGCCAGCAGGATGCCTTTGGCGTGCTCGTTTGACGGCACCCGCGGATCGCCCACCGCGCCGAAGTAGATGGCGGCGAAGTCGGAGCGCAGCGTCTCCATGAAGCCTGCGGGCAGGATGGTGCCGTCCTCGAGGTAGCGATCCGCGCCGAAGTCGAACCACTCGAAGGAGAGCGGGAGCGCATGCCTGCCCGCCAGCTTCTCGAGGATGCGGACACCGACGCTGGCTACTTCGGGTCCGATTCCGTCGCCCGGGATTACCGCGATGCGCTGGTTTGTCATCAGGGAGGGGACACTAGTGGCGGGCCCGCTGCGGGTCAACGCGCGAGCCCTTGACGCTGCACCGACCTGCTGCTCAACTCTTTGCCTTCAAACCGGAGCCACCATTGTCGTCCGAGAAATCCGCCACTGAGAAAAACGCCCGCACGGAATCCTCCGGCAGCGCGCCGTTCGAGGAGACGCCGTGGGTGCCGCAGGAGCGGTCGGTGCTCGAGCCCGAAATCGCCACCGCGGCCACGCAGCTTCTGCTGATCGAGGCAGCGCGCCATTCGTTCCGGCTCGAGCCGCTCGTCGGCGCCGGCATCCTCGTCCGGCGCTAAACTAAACCCCTTTCGCGCTCTTTCTGCTCAGGGAGTTGCCCTGACGGGCGCGATTCCCCCTTGACCTCAGGCGTGCGCACCGGTTGAAATCGAGCGGTCGTTTACTCGATCAGCAAGCGAGGCGCGCGTGACGAAGATCGTGCATTGGGAGCACCCCGCGGGCGACGGCCGCCAGCTCAGGGTCGGCGCTTGCAAGCAAGATCCGCAGGACCACGGCCACCCTCACTACCGGGCCTCGCAGTGGCAGCCGGACGAGCTGCCCGCCTTCGTCGATCTACGCGGACACCTCACGCCGGTCGAGGATCAGGGAGAGGTCGGCAGCTGCACCGCCAACGCGCTCGCCGGCGCGCTCGAGTACCTCGAGAAGCGCACCAACGGCGCCGAGGGCCGCGTGTCGCGGCTCTTCATCTACTGGAACGAGCGCGACGTCGAAGGCTCGGCCGACCAGGACCACGGCGCCGCGCTGTCCGACGGCATCAAGGTCCTCAAGGCCGACGGCGCCTGCTCCGAGGAGACCTGGCAGTACGACAAGGATCTCGTCTTCGAGCAGCCCGGCGACGACGCCTACGACGAGGCGAAGAACCACACCATCGACGAGGCGCACAAGGTGAAGGTCGACCTTCACGACATGCGCCATTGCCTCGCCGAGGGCTATCCATTCGTCTTCGGCCTCCAGGTCTACGACGCCTTCCAGCAGGACGGCGAGAAGAACAGCGGTGTCATCCGCACGCCGGACCCGAAGACGCACGAGCACGCCGGCGGCCACGCGATGCTCTGCGTGGGGTACTCCGACAAGGACCAGATGTTCCTGGTGCGCAACTCGTGGGGACCGCGGTGGGGCGCGCACGGCTACTGCTACATCCCCTACGACTACCTCGCGAACTCCGGGTTTTGCCACGACGCGTGGACCATCCGCGTGGCGCACAATCTCGACTTCACCCAGGGTGCGGGCGGCGGCGAGCTGCCCCACGGCGACCAGGACTCGTTCTTCGACGACAACGACGACCACACCGTCTCGGTCGCGGACGACACGGACTCGACCGATACCGGCGATGACGATTCCAACGCCGACGCGGACGATACCGGCGCGGATGATTCCAGCTCGGACGGCGCGGATTCCAGCGACGACACGGCTTCGAGCGACGCCGACGCGTCGAGCGATGACGAGAACCTCGAGGGCAAGAGCGAAGAGGAGCTCGAGGCGGAGATCCAGAAGCTCGACGCGGAGATCGCCGAGCTGAACACCGAGCTGGGCGAGTCCGGCGACCAGCCCGCGCCGAAGAAGAAGCACCGCTAGCGCCTCGTTGTGGCAGGGTCCGCGCATGCGGATCCTGCTCGCGCTCTTGCTCTGCTCCTGCCAGTACATCCCGCGCGCCACGCTCGATGACGGCGACAGCGCGGCCTGCGTGTACGAGCGCTCCCCGACGTTCGGGCCGGCGGGCACGGTGCCGGTGCGCGCCGAGACGGTGGTGAGCGGCCTCGAGGTGCCGTGGGGCGTCGTCTTCCTGCCCGGCGGCGACCTCATCATCAGCGAGCGCCCCGGCCGGCTCCGGCTGGTGCGCGGCGGCAAGCTCGTGCCCGCGCCCATCGCGACGCTGCAGACCGGCGAGGCGGCCGAGGGCGGGCTGCTGTCGATTGCGCTGCACCCGCGCGACCCGTCGCTGCTCTACCTTTATGTAACGGTGCCGGGACCTGCGAATCGCGTCGAGCGCTGGCGGCTCGCGCCCGACCACGCGAGCGCGCAGCGCGACAAGGTGATCTTCGCGGGAATCAAGTCGGGCCCGTTCCACAACGGCGGGCGGATCAAGTTCGGCCCCGACGGGATGCTCTGGATCGGCACCGGCGACGCGCGCACGCCCGACCTCGCGCAGGACCCGCAAAGCCCGAACGGCAAGATCCTGCGGCTCACGCCCGACGGCGAGCCGGCGCCGGGAAATCCGATCGCCGGCAATCCGCTCTTCGCGCTCGGCGTGCGCAATTGCGAGGCGTTCGACTGGCTCGACCCCGCGACGCTGATCCTCGCCGACCACGGCCCGTCGGGAGAGATGCTCCGCTCCGGCAACGACGAGGTGGACGTCGCGACCGCGGGCGCGAATCTCGGCTGGCCCGGCATCTACGGGTGTCAACAGCACCAGGGCTGGGTGTCGCCGGTGCTTGCATTCAAGGAGGCGATGCCGCCGGGCGGCGCGGTCTTCTATCGCGGCGACGCGATCCCGGAATGGAAAGACAGCTTCCTGATCGGCACCCTCAAGTCGAAGCACCTGCACCGCGTGGTGCTCGACGCGAGCCACCGCGTGACGAAGCACGAGGTGTACTTCCTGAGCCAGCTCGGCCGCATTCGCGACGTGGTTGTCTCGCCCGACGGCGCGCTCTACCTCACCACCTCGAACTGCGATAGCCGCGGCGACTGCCCGCCAGAGAAAGACAAGCTCGTTCGCGTCCTGCGCGACTAGAGAGCTCGTCCGCGTGTCGATTCGAAATGATTCGCTCTGCGCAACAGGGAAGGGGCCGCGAACGGGACAGCGGCGCGAGCCGCAGGCGGGAGCGCGGTGCGCCAATGGGTCCTCTCGTTACCGCGCTGGGCGCGCTTCCTGCTCGCTCGCGATCCGCAACTGATCACGCGTGCGCTCGACCTCTCGCTGCGAGAAGATATCATGGAGAGTTCTGTTACCATCGCCGCCATGGACGTTGGCGCCCTGGTCGCAGAGCTGAAGCGCAGGCGGGTCTTCCGCGCGCTGATCGGCTACGGCATCGCGGCCTTCGCGGTACTCCAGATCGTCGAGCCGATCATGCACGGCTTGCATTGGTCCGAGGAGGTGCTCTCCTACGTGGTGGTTGCGCTCGCCGCCGGATTTCCCATCGTCGTTGGTCTGGCCTGGATCTTCGACGTCACCGCCGGCCGCATCGAGCGGACCCCGCCTTCGGGTTCGCGGCGCGGCCATCTCTTGCCCGTGCTGCTCGGTCTCAGCGTGCTGGCTGCAGCGCCGGGCCTCCTCTACTACTTCGTCTTTCGCGGGCGCCCGCCGCCGGTCCAGGCCGTTGCGCCGGACACGGCCGGACCCTCGATCGCGGTCCTGCCGCTCTTGAACCTGAGCCGCGATCCCGAGCAGGACTATTTCGCCGACGGCCTCGCCGAGGAGCTGCTCGACTTGCTCGCCAAGGTGCCTGGCCTGCACGTCGCCGCGCGCACCTCTGCTTTCTCCTTCAAGGGCAAGAACGAGGACGTGCGGTCGATCGCCGCCAAGCTGCAAGTCTCGACGGTGCTCGAGGGCAGCGTGCGCAAGTCCGGCGAGCAAGTCCGGATCACCACCCAGCTGATCAGCGCCGCGAACGGCTACCACCTCTGGTCGGAGACCTACGACCGCAAGCTCACCGACGTCTTTGCCGTACAGGACGAGATTGCCAAGGCGGTGGTGGCGGCGCTCCGGCTCAAGCTGCTCCCGGCGCAGGTCCCCACCTCGAAGGGTCACCGCACCGCCGATCCGGAGGTCTACACGCAATACCTGTTCGGGCGTCAGTTCCTCAGCCGGTCGCGGCACGACGGGTTTGTGCGGGCGGCGCAGGCGTTCGAGAAGGCGCTGGCTCTCGACCCTTCCTTTGCCCCCGCCTGGGCTGGGCTCGCGCGCGCTCTCGTCTGGATCGCCGACTCGGCCGACACGGCGCAGGAGAGCGACGATGAACGGCGGCGCTCGGAGGCGGCGGCGGAAAAGGCGGTCGCGCTCGGTCCGGAGCTGCCTGAAGGATACGTCGCGCGCGGCTTCGTCCGTGCCTTGGTGCGCTTCGACTGGAACGGCGCCGCCAAGGACTTCGAGCGGGCCCTCGCGCTCAGCCCCGAGGATGCGGACGTGAATAGCGAATACGCCGCCGTGGTGCTGCGGCCGCTGGGTCGGCTGCCGGAGGCGATCGGCTTCGCCCGCAAGGCTGCCGAGCTGGATCCGCTCAACGGACGGGTCTGGTCCGTGCTGGGCTCGCTGCTGCTCTGCAACGGCCAGTTCGGGCCGGCGCGCGACGCGCTCAACCGCTCGCTGGAAATCAACCCCGAGCAGGCGTTTGCGCCGGGCTGGCTGGGAGTCCTGCTGGTCCTCGAAGGACAAAGCGCCGCCGCGCTGCCGGTCTTTGCCCGCTCGACCTCCGAGTTCCTGCGGCTGATGGGGACAGCGGTCGCACAGCACGCGGCGGGCCACCCGAAGGAGTCGCAGCAGGCGCTCGACGCCCTCATCGCCGGATTCGGAAACAACGCCGCCTACCAGATCGCGGCCGCCTATGCCTGGCGCGGCGAGTCCGATCGAGCCTTCCTCTGGCTGGAGCGCGCGCGGGCCCAGCGCGATGGCGGGCTGACCATGCTCAAGACGGATCCGATGGTTCGCGGGCTGCGCGCCGATCCCCGCTACGCCGCCTTCCTGCGCACCGTGAACCTGACGCCGGACTGAGCGAAAGCCGGGTCAATCCGCTAGCTGGTGAGCTTCTCGAAGACCGTGGTGCCGTGGTGCTGAATGGCAGGGACGATGCCGCCTTCGCCATTCAAGGCCTGGATGATCTTCGACGGGCGCTCGGCCGAGAACGGACGGCCGGCGACGGTGGCGGTGCCGTTGGCGAGGTCGATGGAAATCTCCGCGCCCTCCTTCGCCACCTCGTAGAAGGCGGGATCGGTCACCATCAGAAAGGGGAGCGCCTCGTTGACCAGGTTGCGCTTGTGGATGAAGGCGTACGACTTCGCCACGATGGCCTGCACGCCCGCGCCCTTGAGCGCCAGCACCGCCTGCTCGCGCGAGCTGCCTGAGCCCCAGCCGTCGCCGGCGACCACCACGCGCGCGCCGTCGTGCACGCGCTGCGGGAACTCGGAACGTACGAAGTGGAAAGCCTTGGCGCCCAGGTCGGTCAGCGAGGTCAGGTGGCAAAACTGGCCGGGGATGATCGCGTCGGTGTCGATGTTGTCTTCGAAGCGCTGGATGCGGCTCTGGATGAGCTCGGCGACGACGGCCGCGCTCTTGTCGGCCGCTTCCGGGCGCGCGCTCGCAGGCACCGCGGTCGCACCGGAAGGCGCGAGGTGCGTCTCCGGCTCGATGGTGCGCAGCTCGGGCGTGCGGCGCGGCTTGCGCTCTCCGAGGATGCGCCGATAGCGATCCTGATCGACGCGCGCCAAGAGCGGCCGCGGGTCGGTGATCTTCATCGACGCGGCGCTCGCCGCCACGGTGGCGCCCGAGGCGAGATACGCGAAGCTCCCCTCGCCCATGCGGTTTTCGTAGTTTCGGTTCTGCGAGGAGAGCCACTTCTCGCCCTTGCCCGCCTTCTCGCTCGCCACGCCGAGACACATCGAGCAGCCCGGCGGCCCGATGCGGAAGCCATTGCGCTCATAGATCTCCCAGAGCCCCGCGCGCTGCAGGTTCTCCTGGATGCTGAGATCGCCCGGTACCACCAGCTGCCTGGGCTGCGGCGATCGCTTTGGAGTTCCCGCCGCCTCGAGCACCAGGGCCCCCAGCACCAGCTCCTCTTCCGTGGTGGTGCAGGCGCCGATGAAGAGGCCGTCGAGCGCGAGACCCGCGACCTCGCTCACGCCCGCGACGTTGTCGGGCGAGAACGGCTTCGCGATCTGCGGCTCGAGCTTGTCGAGCGCAACCGGATAGCGCGCGAGGTACGGCGCATCGTCGTCAGCGCGAAACGCCTGCATCGGCCGCAGCGCGAGCGCGTCGTCCGCATCGGCGCGACCCGCGAGCCACGCCGCGGTCACCTCGTCCGCCTCGAAGATACCGTTCAAGCCACCGAACTCCGCGGTCATGTTGGCGATGGCGAAGCGCGAATCGGTCGAGAGCTGCTTCACGCCCGCGCCGCGGTATTCGACCGAGCGCTCCATCGCCACCGTATTGCGCCCGAGCAGCGCCAGCGTCTTGAGAATGACCTCCTTGCCGCCGAGCCCGAACGGCAGCACGCCGGAGTACTCGACCGCGATCGCCTCCGGCACTTCCAGCCAGGAGCTGCCGAGCACCATCGCCACCACGATGTCGGCGCCGCCGAGGCCGATCGAGACCGCGCCCAGCCCTCCGTGCGAGCTGGTGTGCGAGTCGGCGCCGAGCACGACGTCGTTGGGGCGCACCAGGTCCCGATAGAACTTGGTGTGCAGGATGGTGTGATTCGCGTCGTAGAAGTGGCGGATCCCGCTCTCCTTCGCGAACGCCTGCGAGAGCTGCACCAGCTTCTGCGTGCGCTTGTCAGTCGCCAGCGTGACCGCGTCCACCGTGTGATCGACGGCGAGGAAGAAGCGATCCTTGTCGTGCAGCTTCGGCCGGCCGAGCATCGAGTAGGTGCGCTCCATGCCGTTCCACGCCAGCTCGCTCGCGATGGTCCAGTCCACCCCGACCTGGAGCACGTCGCCGGCCTGCACCCACGGCCGCGGCAGGTTGCGCGCGTGGGCCGCGAGGATCTTCTGGGTCAGCGTCATCGGCTTGCGCATGGTCATTAGAACCGCTGATCTGCCTCGATCGGCGGCCGGGCGCAACCGCGCACCGGGCAGGCCCATCGATTTTAGGCGACCGCGCCCTGGCCCGCGGCGCAAGCAGGACGCCTCGCTCGCGCGCTGATCTATCGGCGGGGCGCGCGGTCGGCCGCAGCTCACCGGCTGACGGCGCCGTGCGCAGAATTGCTCCTCACCCCGAGGAGCAAACGTCATGAACAGCACGCTCGCTCGATTGCTGAACAAGCCGCTCGTCAAGGGCGCCCTGATGGGTCTCGCTGGCGGGGCCGCGCTGGATGCCCTCAGCATCCTGATCTACCAGAACGAAGATCTCCGGACCCGCATCACCGAGGACGTAACGCGCGGCAACCGGCACGCCTACGAGGTCGGGGTCTCGCAGATCGCCTCTGCCTTCGGCAAGCGCCTGAGCCGCCGCCAGGAAAAAGAGCTGGGCTGGCGCTTCCACCAGGGCTTCGGCCTGCTCGGCGGGATCGGCTACGCGACGCTGCGCCGGCGCAACAAGCGCGTCGGCCTCGGCATGGGTCTCGCGTTCGGAGCGGCCTTCTTTCTGATCGCCGACGAGCTGCTGATGCCGCTCCTGAAGTGGACGCCCGGTCCGCGCGCCTTCTCGTGGAAGGTGCACGCGCGCGGTGCCGTCTCGCACGTCGCTTATGGCGTCGCCGCCGAGGCAACGGCGCGGCTGATCGATCGCGCGGTCGCCTCCCCCTCGCGTCCCCGGCCGCTGGCGTCCTGACGGGAGACACGCTTCCCGCGGCCGTGCGAAGGTAGTCGGTATGGAGACCTGGTTCGAGCGGCTCACGGCGCTGGACTCGTTGTTCCTCGAGCTCGAGGATCGAACCTCGCATATGCACGTCGGCGCGGTGGCGCTCTTCGAGGGCCCGCCGCCGCCGTTCCGCGACCTGCTGGCGCTGATCGAAGCGCGGCTGGAGAGCGTTCCGCGCTACCGGCAGCGCGTGCAGTTCGTGCCCTTCAAGCAGGGTCGTCCCGTCTGGGTGGACGAGTCGCAGTTTGACCTCGAGTATCACTTGCGCCGCACCGCCCTGCCGGCGCCGGGCGGGGAGCACGAGCTCAAGAAGCTGACCGGCCGGCTGCTCTCGCAGGCGCTCGATCGCGACAAGCCGCTCTGGGAAATGTACCTGGTGGAGGGACTCGATGACGGGAGATTCGCCATCGTCTCCAAGACCCACCACTGCATGCTCGACGGGGTCTCGGGCGTCGATCTCGCGACCGTCTTGATGGACACCGAGCCGAACTCAGCACCTCCGGACAAGCCCGGGCCGTGGGCTCCACGCAAGGCGCCCTCCACGCCCGAGCTCCTGCTCAGCTCGATGAAAGAACAACTCACGCATCCGGTGCAGCTCGCGCGCGAGGTGCTCGGCTCCGGGAGCGATGCGCGCAAGCTCCTGCGCGATGTGGCCGCGGGCGTCTTCGGCGTGCTGCAGCGCGGGCTCGCGCCCGAGTCGGCGCTCAACGTGCCGATCGGCCCGCACCGGCGCTTCGAGATGGTCGAGCTGCGGCTCGACGAGGTGAAGCAGGTGCGCGCCGCCCTCGGAGGAACGGTCAACGATGTGGTGCTCGCCACCGTGGCCGGCGCCCTGCGCACCTGGCTGCTCGCCCGCGGCGAGACGCTCGGCCCGGACCTGCGCGTGCTGGTGCCAGTAAGCGTGCGCACGGCCGACACGCGCGGGACCTTCGGCAACCAGGTCTCGGCGGTCTTCTGCCCGCTTCCGGTCGGGAATCCGAATCCGATCGAGCGGCTCCAGCGCGTCAGCGAGGAGATGCGCGTGGTCAAGGAGAGCGGGCAGGCCATCGGGGCGCAGGCGCTCTCGAAGCTGGGCGACTTCGCGCCGCCGACGCTGATGGCGCAGGCCGCTCGCCTGCAGGCGGTGACGCGCATGTTCAACCTGGTGGTCACCAACGTCCCTGGCCCGCAGTTCCCGCTCTACCTGCTCGGGAAGAAGATGAACGCTTGCTATCCGCAAGTTCCGCTCGCCGCGCAGCAGGCGGTGGGCATCGCGCTGCTCAGCTACGACGGGCGCATCGGCGTCGGGCTGCTCGGCGACGCGGACGCAGCGAAGGATCTCGCCTCGCTCGCCACCGCGATGCGCGCCGCGCTCGACGAGCTGATGGCGTGCGCTGCGGCCAAAGCGGCTTCGATCCAGCCGGCACCGCCAGTCGACCCTCCCGCGCGGCCCGATCTCGCGCAGGCGGACCCCGCCCGCACGCCCGGCATCTGAAGCGGCGCCATGCCCGTCACCACGCGCGAAGGCCACACCATCTATTACGAGACTCACGGCGATCCCGCCTCGCCGCCGCTCCTCCTGATCATGGGGCTGTCGCTCTCGATGCGCGCGTGGGACCGGCTCCCGGAGATGCTCGCACCGCACTTCCACGTGCTGGTGTTCGACAACCGCGGCACCGGACGGTCCGGGCACGCGGGCTTCGCCTTCCGCATGCGCGACCTGGCCGACGACGCGGCGGCAGTCATCGAAGCGGCCGGCGTCCCCGCGGCGCACGTCTTTGGCATCTCGATGGGCGGGATGATCGCGCAGGAGCTGGCGCTGCGGCACCCGGATCGGGTGCTGGGGCTGGCGCTGGGCGCCACCTTCGCGGGCTGGCTGCGCAGCAAGAAGCCCAGCCTGCGCACCCAGCTCCAGCTGTTGCTCCTCCACAGCGGCTTCGTCACGCCGGCGAGGATGGCGGGCGTCGTCGTCTCGCCCGAGTGGCATGCGCAAAACCCGACCGGGGCGCTGGAGTGGATGCGCCGCGCCGAGCGCACCTCGGCGCGCTTCTTCGTGGCGCAGATCGCGGCCATCGCGCGGCACCGCGCCGGGAAGCGGCTCGGCCAGATCCGGGCGCCGACGCTGGTCATCACCGGAACCCGCGACGCGCTGGTGCCGCCGCAGAACTCGGCGCTGATCGCAAAGCTCATCCCCAATGCGCGCCTGCTCGAGCTGCCGGGCGCGGGGCACGCTTTCCCGCTCGAGCGCGAGCAGGAGACGGTGCGCGCGCTGGTCGAGCACTTCGAGTCGCTGCCTGCGTAGCCCAAGCGGTGATCGCGACCTCAGTGGCGCCGCTACCGCGACCTGCGTAGCGCCCTGGCGGCGACCTGAGTGGCGCGACGCGCGCCGCTGATCTAGGTTGCGCCACAAATGACGACCCCTGCTCCGACGACCGACGCGGCGATCGAGAAGGCCCTCGCGCACTATAAAGCGCACTATCCGGAATACCTCGAAGAGCTCAAGAAGCTGGTGCGTATACCCAGCGTCTCGTTCGAGGGCTTCGACAAGGCGCAGGTCCGCAAGTCCGGCGAGGCCACCTGCGATCTGCTGCGCCGCAAGGGTCTCGAGAACGTCCAGCTTCTCGAGATGCCCGGCGCGCATCCCTATGCCTATGGCGAGTGGAAGCACGCGACCGGCCGGCCCACGCTGCTGCTCTACGCGCACCACGACGTCCAGCCGGCAGGCGAAGAGGAGAAGTGGCACACCAAGCCGTTCGAGCCGACCGAGAAGGATGGGCGGCTCTATGGCCGCGGCGCCGCCGACGACAAGGCGGGCATCCTCGTCCATGTCGCCGCCATCGACTCCTGGCTCAAGAGCGCAGGCTCGCTGCCGGTGAACGTCAAGATCGTCATCGAGGGAGAAGAGGAAGCGGGCTCGGGATCGCTGGGCGAGTTCCTCAAGCAGCACCGGGAGATGCTCAAGGCCGACTGCATCGTGCTCACCGACACCGGGAACTTCGAGACGGGGCTGCCGTCGATCACCACCGCGCTGCGCGGCATTGCCTGCGTCAACGTCGAGGTGAAGGCGCTCAAGCAGCCGGTGCACAGCGGCATGTGGGGCGGGCCGGTGCCGGACCCGACCATGGCGCTCTGCAAGATCCTCGCGCGGCTGGTGAACGACGACGGCACCATCGCCATCCCCGGCATCGAAGAGAAGGTGAAGCCGCTGACGGCGGCCGAGAAGAAGTCCATCGGCAGCCTGCCCACCAGCGACGAGCTGTTCCGCAAGCAGGCCGGAATGCTCGAGGGCGTCACACTGCTCGGCAACCGGCCGCCGTGGGAGACCAACTGGCGGCACCCGTCGCTGGCGATCAATGCTTTTCAAGCGTCGAGCCGCAAGGACGCGCGCAACATCATCTGCGACAGCGCCTGGGCGCGCGTCGGCATCCGCGTCGTGCCGGACCTCGACCCCAAGGAAGTCACGCGGGCGCTCACCGAGGCCCTGAAGAAGGATCCGCCCTGGGGCGTGCAAGTGGACGTGCACTTCGAGGGGGACGCCGGCTGGTGGTACACGGACACCGACGCGCCGGCCTTCAAGGCTGCGTTCAAGGCGCTGCGCGACGGCTACGGCACGGAGCCGGTGACCATCGGCTGCGGCGGCTCGATCCCCTTCGTCGATCCCTTCTCGAAGGAGCTGGGCGGCGCGCCGGCGCTGCTCATCGGCGTCGAGGACCCGTACTCCAACGCGCACTCGGAGAACGAGAGCCTCCACCTGGGCGACTTCCAGAAGGCGGCGCAGAGCGCCATCCGCTTCTATGCCGAGCTGGTGCGCGCGACTTCACCCTCGGCGTAAACCGGCGGCCGCCGCAAGGCCGATCAGTAAACGGCGCTTCGCGCAATCCATCTCAATGCAACGAGCGCCGGCGGGGGAGCGTGGGGGTCGCCGCCCTCAGACAGGTGCTCGCCCCCTGTGCGTGAGGTGCATGAAAAGACGTTGGGTGCGGGGTCTGCGCAACTCGTTCGTCGACCCCCACGCTCCCCCTCCGGCTCACGGGATTGGGCGTGGCTGCAGCGCGCTCCATTCCGATCATTCCTTGATCGAGCCGCGCGGCCCTCCGAGCGTGGCGAGCCGGAGCGCCTCCTACGGCAGATGCTGATTGCGTCTTCGCTTGATTACTAGTTTAGGCGAGACTGGGAATTCGTCGTCGCTGCGTCCCTAGTGCTCGAGCGCTCGACGACTCAGCGCGAGTGAGCCGGCGTGGGGGGCGTGGGGGTCGGCGAACGAGTTGCGCAGACCCCGCACC
>JAYWBT010000012.1:0-8208 GCA_043781235.1 Deltaproteobacteria bacterium | reverse complement strand
CTCCGCGCGGGCCGTGATAGACGGCATACATCCCCGAGATGATGGCGAGCAGCGCCTGCGCGGTGCAGATGTTGGAGGTCGCCTTCTCGCGGCGGATGTGCTGCTCGCGCGTCTGCAGCGCCATGCGCAGCGCTGGCTTGCCCTGCGCGTCCACCGAGACGCCGATGATGCGGCCAGGCATATGCCGGACATATTCATTACGGACAGCGAAGTAAGCGGCGTGCGGGCCGCCGTAGCCGAGCGGGACGCCGAAGCGCTGCGTGGTCCCGACCGCGAGGTCGGCGCCCAGCTCTCCGGGCGGGGTCAAAAGCGTCAAGGCGAGGAGATCGGCTGCCATCACCACGCGGGCGCCGTGCGCGTGCGCGCGCTCGATGAATGCGCGCGGGTCGCGGATGGCGCCGTCGGTCGCGGGATATTGCAGCAATGCGCCGAACACCCGGGTGCGCGCGAAGTCGAACGTCGCCGCGTCGCCGACGATCACCGTGAGGCGCAGCGGCGCGGCGCGCGTGCGAAGCACCTCGATGGTCTGCGGGTGGCAATCCTGCGCCACGAAGAATGCGTCGGACGCGCCGCTTTGGGCAGAGACCCGGTGGAGCAGGGTCATGGCCTCGGCTGCGGCGGTCGCCTCGTCCAGAAGCGAGGCGTTCGCGACCGGCAGGCCGGTCAGGTCGATGACCATGGTCTGGTAATTGAGCAGCGCCTCGAGTCGGCCCTGCGCGATCTCGGGCTGGTAGGGCGTGTACTGCGTATACCAGCCGGGGTTCTCGAGGATGTTCCGCTGGATCACCGGCGGCGTGATGGTATCGGAATAGCCCATGCCGAGGAACGAGCGGAACACCTGGTTCTTCGCCGCGATGCCTTCCAGCTCGCGCAGGAGTCCGTACTCCGAACGGCCGGCTGGCAGCTCCAGCGGGCGCCGCATGCGGATGGAGGCCGGGACGGTCGCGTCGATGAGCTCGTCCAGCGAGGCGCGGCCCAGCGTCTCGAGCATCTTGATGACGTCGTGCGCGTCGGGGCCGATGTGGCGATCGACGAAGCGGTCCGGATGGCGCGTGCTCGAGGACATTGCCGTGGCTCCCTGCTCCGATGAGCCGCGCAAACTAACGGGCGGGGGCCCGCATGGCAAAGGCGATCTCAGCGCACCAATAGATTCACCAGCAGCCACACCGGCAGGATGAGCTCCAGCAGGTACGTCAGCGCGGCCGTGACCGTCCCCCCGCGCAGCAGACCGAGCGTGCCGAAAGCGGCCCAGGTGCGCACCAGCACGATGGCGAGGCCCAGCGGCAGCACGGCCCTGGACGCCGTGCCCTGCAGCTCGAGCAGCACCAGCAGGAAGACGAGCAGGACGCCGTGCTCGACCGCGAGGCCGTGTGCTCGGCTGGCTCGGCGCAGTCCCTCGTCGCCGCCATCGCCCTGGTAGATTCCGGTGCGCCCGCGGCGCAGGCTGGTGTAGAGCCCGAGCGCGCAGATGAGCAGGCCGATGAACGCGGCGTAGAGAGTGGAGTAGGGAACGGGCGAGTTCATGGCTGCGGCCGGCGCGCGACGTTGTAGAGCACGATGCCCATCACTGCGAAAAAGGCGACGCCGAGGATCTGGTAGCCCCCCCCGCCCAGCGCGCCCTGCAGCGCGCCGGTCAGGTCCACCTTGTCGAGCGCTTTGAGCACGCTCTCGTTGACCGAGAGCATGGCGACGAAGACGCCGGCGAGCGCGCCGCCGGCGACGAGGCCGGTGGCGAAGAGCGAGCCGGGGCCGAGATCGTCGTCGCCGTGCCCGCCCGCCGCGGCGGTCGAGCGGAGCCTGCGGTGATCGACGACGCCCTTGATGGCGCCGCCCACCCAGATGGGCAGCGTGGTCGAGAGCGGGAGGTAGGCGCCGACCGCGAAGCTCAAGGGCGAGACGCCGCACAGCTCGACGGTGACCGCGAGGAAGACGCCGACCAGCACGAACTGCCAGTCGAGGTTGTGCGCGAGCAGGCCCTTGATCAGCGTCGCCATCAGCGTGCCCTGCGGCGCCGGATACAGCTCGGAGCCGATGGCGTGGGTGATGACGCCGGTCGCCGCGTCCACGGTCGGGTTGTCGAGCACCTTGATGGTGAGGCCGATGACGAGCGAAGCGACCACCGCGCCGATCATCAGGCCGATCTGCTGCGACCGCGGGGTGGCGCCGACCAGATAGCCGGTCTTGAGATCCTGCGAGGTCGCGCCGGCGTTGGCGGCGGCGATGCAGACCATGCCGCCCACGCAGAGCGCCATTGGCTGATAGATGTCGCCGGTCCAGCCGATGCCGACGAAGAGCAGGCAGGTCGCCATCAGCGTGGCGATGGTCATCCCCGAGACGGGGTTGCTGCTGGTGCCGATCAGGCCGACGATGCGCGATGCGACGGTGACGAAGAAGAAGCCGAAGACGACAATGAGCAAGCCCAGCAGCAGGCGGCCGCCGAAGGTGCCCGGGAGGAACGGCAGGAACGCCATGATCAAGACCAGCCCGACGCTGCCGAAGAGCACCAGCGAGATGGGCAGGTCGCGGTTGGTGCGCTTGTTGGCGTCGGCGATCTCGGCCGCGCTGCCGCCGCCTTTGAACGACGCGAGGCTGCCCTTGAAGGCAGCGACGATGGTGGGAAGCGTCTTGACCAGCGTAATGAAGCCGCCCGCGGCCACCGCGCCCGCGCCGATTTGCCGGACATAAGCGCGATAGATGGCGTTGTTCAATGCCGCGAAGGTCTGCGACGCGGGATCCCAGCCGAACGCGCCGGGCCGGGTGATATCGGCGAGATATCCCAGCTTGTGCAATTGCCCGGCGATGGTCAGGCCCGGCACCACCGAGGCGATCAGCGGGATGAAGCCGAGCCACGCCAGCACGCCGCCCGCCACCAGCACGCCCGCGATGCGCGGCCCGATGATGTAGCCGACGCCCATGTACTCGGGCGTGATGTCGGCGAAGAGGGTCGCGGCGGGGAAGATGCGGCTCAGGTTGCTGGTGACGTAGGTCGGCGTCTCGGCAATCAGGTGAATGATCTTTTGCAGGGTCGCATAGGCGAATGCGAAGCCGAGGCCCTGATAGGCAGTGCGCGCCATCGCGCCGCCCTGCTCGCCGGCGATCAGCACCTGCGCGCACGCGGCGCCTTCCGGATAGGGAAGGTTGCCGTGCTCCTTGACGATCAGCGCGCGCCGCAGCGGCACCATCATCAAGACGCCGAGCATCCCGCCCAGCAGCGCGAGCGTGAAGATGGTCCAATAGCTGAAGTAGGGCGCGCCGATGCTCTGGTGCGTGGCCGGATCGAGCGCGAGGAAGAGAAAGCCGGGCAGGGTGAAGACCACGCCGGCCGCGATGCTCTCGCCTGCCGAGCCGATGGTCTGGACGATGTTGTTCTCGAGGATGGTCGAGCCGCCCAGCTTCTTGAGCAGCGAGATCGAGAGCACCGCGATGGGGATCGAGGCGCTGACGGTGAGGCCGGCCTTCAAAGCGAGATAGACGGTGGAGGCGCCGAAGACGAGGCCGAAGAAGGCGCCGACGAGGATGGCCTTGGGCGTGAACTCGGCGACGTTCGCCTCGTCGGGGATGTAGGGCTTGTGCTCGGCAACCACCGGCGGCGGCGCGATGACCTCGGCCATTTTGCGGACCTCCCGAAAGCGACGGGGGTGCATAGCACTCTGCTGGACGGATTTGCTACCGGCAGCACTGGTAACGGTCAGCGCCCGCGGAACACTGTGTCCAGGGTGCGCTCGCCGCGCAGCAGCTCCTGCACTTCCGACATCGCCTCCGCGAGCTGCTCGCGGGAGATCTTCGCGCCCGCGCCGCGCTGCTCCACCTCGGCGAGCGTGTCGAGCGCGAGCCGGACCGGCAGCGCGGTGAAGGCGACCACCCCTTCGGGTGCGCGCGCCGTGACCAGCGCCCCCACGTAGCGCGTGGCGTCCGCGAGGTCGGCCCGCGCCAGCTCGAACAAGGACGGCAGCGCCAGGTGCTCGGGGATGAAGTGGCGCTGCTCGAGGGCGTCGCCGGCCGCGTCCTTGAGGATGTTGGTGAGCTGCAGGCCCTCTCCAAAAGCGCGCGCGTGCTGGCGCAGCGTGCTGCCCGCGGAGACGAGGGGCGGCGAGGCGAGCAGAAAGAGCTCGGTCAGCATCTCGCCGACGACGCCAGCCACGAGGTAGCAGTAGCGCTTGAGCTGCGCGAGCGAGCGCAGGCGGAACGGGTCGTCGGGTGCGGCTTCGAGCCCCTCGGCCATGCCGCGCGTGGTGACCAGGAGGTGTTTGACGATGACCTCCTGGGCTCGCGGGGACAGCTCCTCCAGCGCGACGACGACGGCGGAGAGCTCGTCGGTGAGCGCGCGGTAGCCGGGCTCGTGCGAGGGCGGGTCGTCGCGGAGCTCGCGCGCGAAGGCGTCGACACCGGTGCGCTTCTCGAGCAGCGCTGCGAACGCTCGCAGCGCCCCTGCCCGCCGCGTGGGCGGCCAGCGGTGCGAGTCCTCGAGCGTGTCGGCCACCCGGAAGAGCAGATAAGCGAGCATCACCTCGCGGCGGATCGGCTCGGGGAGCAGAGGGATGGTCAGCGCAAACGTGCGCGAGCTGCCCGCAAGGAGTTGGTCCAGGTCCGCCATCGGTTGCAGTGATTAGCATGGGGACGGCGGCTGCGCCCCGCATCGCTTTCGCGGGCCGCCGCGTCGAGCTGATAGAACAAGCCCTGAAGGAGGCCGCCATGTCTGCACTGACGCAGTCGCCCGCCTGGCTCGAGCTGAACCGCCACCACGAACAGGTTCGCGACCTGCACCTGCGCACGCTGTTCGCCGAGGATCCGGTGCGCTTCGACAAGCTCTCTTTGCGGCTGGGAGATCTCCTCGTCGATTACTCCAAACAGCGCGTAACGGAAGAGACGCTGCGCCTGCTCTTCGCGCTCGCGCGGCAGGCCGGCGTCGAGGCGTGGCGCGACCGGATGTTCGCGGGAGAGAAGATCAACGGCACCGAGGGCCGCGCGGTGCTGCACACGGCGCTGCGCAACCGCAGCAACCGTCCCGTCCTGGTGGACGGCAAGGACGTGATGCCGGAGGTGAACGCGGTGCTGGGGCAGATGCGCCGGTTCACCGATCGCCTCCGCAGCGGCGCCTGGAAGGGCCACACCGGCAAGCGCATCACCGACGTGGTCAATATCGGTATCGGCGGCTCCGACCTGGGGCCGGTGATGGCCACCGAGGCGCTGCGTCCCTATTGGCAAACGGGCCTTCGCGCGCACTTCGTCTCGAATGTGGACGGCACGCACCTCGTGCAGACGGTGCGCGGCCTCGACCCCGAGACCACGCTCTTCATCGTCGCCTCGAAGACCTTCACCACGCAGGAGACGCTGATGAACGCTCGCTCGGCGCGCGAGTGGCTGGTGGGCAAGCTCGGCAGCGAGGCGGCGGTGCCGAAGCACTTCGTCGCCGTCTCGACCGCGGCGCAGGAGGTCTCGAAGTTCGGCATCGACCTGGAGAACATGTTCGGCTTCTGGGACTGGGTCGGCGGGCGGTATTCGTTGTGGAGCGCCATCGGGCTGTCCATCGCCTGCGTCGTCGGAATGGACCGCTTCGAGGAATTGCTCGCGGGCGCTTTTGCAATGGACGAGCACTTCCGCGCCGCGCCCCTGGAGCAGAACATCCCGGTCGTGCTGGCGATGCTCGGGGTCTGGTACTCCAACTTCTTCGGCGCCGAGACCCACGCGATCCTGCCTTATGACCAATCGATGCATCGCTTCCCGGCCTACTTCCAGCAGGGCGATATGGAATCGAACGGGAAGCGCGTGGACAAGCAGGGAAACATCATTACTGATTACTCGACCGGCCCGATCGTCTGGGGCGAGCCGGGCACCAACGGGCAGCACGCCTTCTATCAATTGATTCACCAGGGCACGCGGCTGATTCCCTGCGATTTCCTCGCGCCGCTCGAGACGCAGAATCCCTCCGGCGAACACCATGCGGTGCTGCTCGCGAACTGCTTCGCGCAGGCCGAAGCGCTGATGAAGGGAAAGACGGCAGACGAGGCGCGCGCGGAGCTGGAGGCGGCCGGAACGCCCGCGCCGCGCATCGAGGAGTTGCTGCCGCACAAGACCTTCCCGGGGAACCGGCCGTCGACGACGATCCTGTTCGACAAGCTGACGCCGCTCACGCTGGGAATGCTGGTCGCGATGTACGAGCACAAGATCTTCACTCAAGGCATCGTCTGGAACATCTACAGTTTCGACCAATGGGGCGTGGAGCTGGGCAAGCAGCTGGCGAAGAAGATCGAGCCGGAGTTGCGGGCCGCGGGCGGGGTCCATACGCACGACGGCTCGACCAATGCGCTGATCAATCATTACCAGGCAGGCCAGGCGACGCGCAGCCGGTAGATGACGGTGCGGCCCACCGAGTGCGGCAGGTAGCGCTCGTAGCGGAACGTCTGCGGCGTGCGGACCACGGCTGCGAGCAGGCCGGGCAGCTGCGGGACGACGAGCTCGCCGTAGACGATGTCGCCTTCGCCAGTCGCGCGCGAGGAGAGATCCAGCGTCAGCTCGACGCCTCGCTCGATCCGCGTCTCCGCGTCGTCAGCCTGCAGCGAATAGTCTCCGCGCGTAAGCCGGAAGAGCCGCGGGTGCGCGTCGGTCGAGAGCCGCAGCCCGCACAGCTCCTCGGCGAATCGGTGCAAGGCCGGGTCGCGCGGCAGCTCGGCGAACGTATAGCGGCCCCGGTGCGCGATCTGGAACCGCGTCCACCGCGCGCGCCGGCGAAGCGCCGCGCAAGTGGACGTGCGGCTCCCGGTCGAACCCGTCGCGCACCTGTGCCAGGACCGCGCCGTCGAGCACGCCATCGATCACGACGTGGGGAAAAGGCCGCGCCTCACGCCACGCGCGGCGCAGGGCCCGCACGTCCCACCGCTCGAGATCGATCATCGCTCGATTCCGCAAGCCTCGGCGACGCCGTCGCGGTAGCCGAGCCAGAGGTCGAGCGATCGCTGCACCGCGGCCACCACCTGCTCGTGCTGGTCGGGCCGCAGGTAATCGAGCACTGCCTCCCAGGCGTCGCTGCGGTGACCGCCTTCGACCAGCTTGTGGACGCGGACCAGCGCGAGCGCCGCGGGGTCGACGCCGTGGAAGCGAACCAGCGGGTGGTTCCGCAGTCCCGCCTCGATCTCGGCCACACCGGGCGCGGGCTGCGCCGGCTGCAACCTCGCGGCGAGCTCGCGCCGCTCGTTGGCGCTGCCCTCGACGAAGAGGGTCAAGACCGCGGCGCCGACGACCCAGGGCTCGTCGCGGCTGGCGCGGTCCAGGTGCTCGCGGTAGGCGGCCGACGCGGGCAGGAGCCGCACGCTCTCGAACCGCGCGCGCGAAAAGCTGCAGCCCTCCATCATCCGCAGGAAGAGGTCGGGGTGCGGCGCGCTCTGCGAGATCGCGCCGGTCTGCTCCTCGTAGATGTTCGCTGCGAGCATCGCCCGCACCCGCGCCGGCGGACCGTGGCCGAGCACGCGCGCGAGCAGCACGGGGAAGTCGCGGACGTAGACCTCCCACTCCTGCTGGAAGTGCGGCAGGAGCCGTGGCAGCGGCACCTTGCCCTCGGCGAACCGCGGCCAGGCCCAGTGGTTCTTGCCATCGAGGACGCCGAGCAGCCGCTCTTGAAGGTCCATGGCGCGAGGATACTTCGCTCCTGGCGCGGTTAACACCGCCCGTTCGCCAGTTGGGTTCTGCCAACTCGACGCTTTCTTCCTGCGTTGGGCTGACGCCTGCCCAGCGCGACCGGAAAATTCGGCCACCAAGCGGGACTGATCAGGCGCTGCACGGAGGGCTACGAGGTTCCGTCCAGTGCCGGTTCGTTGGGTTGGCCGGTGATGGAATAGGAGCAGCACCTGCCTCCCGAGAGGATGTGCTCGGTCCGCTCGACGGCGACGACGCCACCCAGGACGGTACGAAAAAGCGCCAGCTCGGCGCCACACAGCTTCGAGCAGAGGCGCGCCGCTTTCGCAATGGAGCAGTGATTCTCCACCAGCTCGATCGTTCCATCGCGGTTGAGCCGCGACTCGGCCATGTAGCCTTCCTCGCGCCGGATGCGGGCGAGGGTGGCGACGCGCTCTACCAGCGGAGCATTCGGACCGGGCATTCGCGCGCGATAGCTCGCGGCCTGCTGCCGCGTCATCCTCTCGGTCAGACGCTCGATGCCTTCTTCGCCAAAGGCGCGCTCGACGGCCTGGAGCATCCCGACGGCGAGCTCCGCGT
>JAYWBT010000011.1:0-22803 GCA_043781235.1 Deltaproteobacteria bacterium | reverse complement strand
CGGCAGGCTCGCGAAGTAGGTCCAGCGAGCGCTGCGCAGCGGCTCGGCCACGCCGAGTTGCCCCTGTTCGCCGAGCCGGAAGCGCAGGGTCGCGGCGCCGGTCGCGCCCCGCATGGCCGCGAGCTCGGGGAGATCCAGCGGCTGCGGTGGTTCGCCGCCCCAGCGCTTCTCCTCGACGAGCACCCGCTGCTCGGCCGCCGTCAGCGGCGCGATCGGCCGCATCACGGAGTTGGCGTCGAGCGTGGTCGCGATCACCAGCCCCGCTTCGTCGATCAGGATGCCCTGAGCGCCCGGGCCCGCGCGATTCCTCGCCGCCTCGACGAAGGCGCGGACGACTTCCAGGCTGCTGCGAACGCGAACGACGCCGATGACGGTGCCGTTCGAGCCGAGCGTCGGCGCTGCGAAGAAGACCGCGGGCTGGCCGGTGATCTCGGAGACGATCACGCCGCTCACGAACGGCCGCCCTGCCAGAGCCGCGTGGAAGTCGGCCCGCCCGCTCAGGTCGTGGCCGTCCTCGGCGGGATCGGTGCTGCGCACCACGCGGCCAGACGAGTCGACCAGCGCGATCGATTCGATTTCCGGCGCCAGCGCCGCAGCGTCGCCCATGGCGCCGTCGGCGGCGAGAAGATCGTCCATGGCCGGCGCAGCGGCGGTCTCGAGAAGGCGGCGCACCGGCCGCAGTCCCGCCAGCGCGCGCAGGCCCTGCAGCCGGCCCCGCCCCCAGCCATCGACGAGGCTCGCGGTGAGCAGCGCCTCTGCGCCCAGCGCCATCTGGCTGCGCGCGCGCAGCCCCTCCACCGCCTTGCGATAGCCGATCACGGTGAGGCTCAGCGCCAGCGCCGCCGCCACGCCCACGGAGAGCAGGCTGATCCTTGCGGCGAGGCTGCGACGAAAGAGCCGGCCCAACTCAGCGCACCCGCCCGTTCCACGCCACCGCGCCGCCCGCGGGCAAGGTGATCGTCTCGCTCAGCAGCCCGGCCTCCTCGTGCCAGGTGGCGATCGTGTATTGGCCCGGCGGCACGTCGGTGATGGAATAGCGGCCTTCGGCGTCGGTGAGAGCGTGGTACGGATTCGTCGCCACGAAGATCCCGCCGCGCATGAACGCGTGCACGTCGCACTTGAGCTGCATCCCGCCGGGCTTGTCGAGCCGCTGTCTGAGGACGAGCCCCTTTCGCGGCGGTACGGCAAAGTTCATGAACGTCGCGCCGTTCAGGAACGAGTGAACGTTGTGCAGCACGGGATCGGCGCTGCGCACCTGCAACGTCGAGTGCTGGCGCACGATCTGCACGCGCGGCACGTAATGGCAGTGCTGCTGATCGAGCACCGGCTCCAGGTTCTCCGTCCATGCCTTTCCCGCGGGCACGTCGAGCAGGTAGACGACCACGTTTGCGACGCCGCCAGTCTTCGAGACCAGGATGACGTCGTTGTCGCGCGTAATGCCGCAGACGGCCGGATCCTTGGTGATGTGGATTTCACGCAGTGGCGGCGGCCTGCCGCTGAAGATGATACGGCCGCTGACCGTGCCGCCCGAGCGCACCGGGCCTTCTTCATAGCCGGACGCCGCGGTGGCGAAGACGACCAGAAAGAGGAGAAGGACCCGTTCACATCGCGCCGGATCTCGCATGGGAGGCAGCGTAGCCCAGGGCGTAGAGCCGCGCCTCTTTTCTCTGGTTTGTTCACGCCGCGACCGCGCGTTCTCTGGGCTCGAAAAGCGCAGGCGTGCGTTGACGACCCTGGCGAAATGGGACAGCTTGCGCCGCCGCATGCGCGCCTACGATCTCATCCGCAAGAAGCGGGACGGCGGCCGGCTCGAGGAGGACGAGCTTCGCTTCCTCGTTCGCGGCGCGACCGACGGCAGCGTCAGCGACGATCAGCTCGCCGCTTTCCTGATGGCCGTCTTCTTCCGTGGCCTCGACGCAAAGACGGAGCTGCCCGCGTGGCTCAACGCCATGCTGAACTCGGGGCAGGTGCTCGACCTCTCCGGCATCCCGGGGCGCAAGGTGGACAAGCACTCGACTGGCGGGGTCGGCGACAAGATCTCGCTGGCGCTCGCGCCGCTGGTGGCGGTGTGCGGCGTGCGCGTGCCGATGGTGAGCGGACGCGGGCTCGGCCACACCGGCGGCACGCTCGACAAGCTCGAGAGCATCCCGGGCTTCACGGTCGAGCTCTCGATCGCGCGCTTCGCCGAGCTGGTGAACAGGCTCGGCGTCTGCATGATGGGCCAGACCGCCGAGATCGCGCCCGCCGACCGCAAGCTCTACGCGCTGCGCGACGCGACGGCGACGGTGGAGTCGATCCCGCTGATCGCCTCGAGCATCCTCTCCAAGAAGCTCGCCGAGGGCATCGACGCGCTGGTGCTCGACGTCAAGGTCGGGCGGGGCGCGTTCATGAAGTCGGTCGAGGACGCGCGGCTGCTGGCGCGCACCATGGTCGATCTGTGCCGCGCCGTCGGCCGCGGCTGCACCGCGCTGCTGACCGACATGGACGCGCCGCTCGGCCTGGCGGTGGGAAATGCGGTCGAGGTGCGCGAGTCGATCGACATCCTCCGCGACGGCGGCCCGCCCGACGTGCGCGAGCTGACGCTGCAGCTCGGCGTCGAGATGCTGCTCGCGGGCGATGCGCCGGGGGTAGGCCGCGACCCGCTGGTGGCGCGGCTGCGGCTCGAGACCGCGCTCGCCGACGGCGCCGCGCTCAAGCGATTCGCGCAGCTCGTCGAGGCGCAGGGCGGAGACGCAGCCTGCATCGACGATCCGTCGCGCTTGCCGCAGCCGAAGCTGCGGCGCGAGGTGAAGGCGGATCGTTCCGGCGTGCTGTCGGAGCTGGACGCGGAGCAGGTGGGACTCGCCGCGGTGGAGCTGGGCGCGGGCCGCGCGCGCAAGGAGGACGAGGTCGATCACGCGGCCGGGCTGCTCTTGCACAAGCGGGTCGGCGACGAAGTGCGCGCCGGCGAGACGCTGGCCGAGCTGCACGCGGGCACCGCGGAGCGGCTCGATCGCGGAGAGGCGCGCGTGCTGAAAGCGGCGCGCATCGGCGCGGAGGCGCCAGCGCGCAAGCCGCTGGTGCTCGAGCGCATCGGCTGAAGCCGTGCCCGTCGTAGCAGCGCAAGCCGAGGCGTCCCAGCTACCCGCGCGGCGCCGACGGCAGCCGCACCCGCAGGAGCGCGCCGTGCGGCTCGTTGTCGAGCGCGGCGATGCTGCCGCCGTGGCCCTGCACGATGCCGAAGCACGTGGCCAGTCCCAGCCCGGTGCCGACGCCGGACCTGGTGGTGAAGTAGGGCTCGAAGATGCGCTGGCGCAGCGCGGGCGGAATCCCGTTGCCGGTGTCCGCCACCTCGATGATCACCTCGGCACCCTCGTCGCGCGTGCGCAGGCACAGAGAGCCGCCGCCCGCCATCGCGTCGCGCGCGTTGAGCACCAGGTTCATCACCACTTGCTCGAGTTGTGAGCGCTCGCCCATCACCTCGGCGCGGCTCGCGAGCGACAAAAACACCCGGATGTGCGAGCCCAGCGTGCGCCCGACGATCTGCTCGACGCTTTCGACCACCTCGTTCACCTGCACGCGCACGAGCAGGGGGTGCGTGCTGCTGCGCGCGAAGCCGAGCAGGGCGCGGGTGAGCTTCGCGCCGCTGTCGGCCGCCTGCTGGATGTTGTTGAGGGCCTCCAGGCTGGACGGATTCTTCTCGCGGTTGGCGAGCGATGACGAGACCAGCTGCACCACCGCGAGCAGGTTGTTGAAGTCGTGCGCGATGCCGCCGGCGAGCGTCCCGATGGACTCCATCCGCTGCGCGAGCCGCAGCCTCGATTCCGCTTCGACTTCGCGGGTGATGTCGATGAAGGCGATCACCACGTGCGAGACCGCGCCCTCGTGCAGCACCGGCCGCGCCTGCGCGCGGATGTTCACGCGGCCCCCGTCGCCGCGGTGGATGACGATGTCGTCCACCACCACCGTGGCCCCGCTCGTCAGCGCGCGGATGAACGGCATCCGGCTCTCCGGATACAGCTCGCCGGTGCGGGTGTGGATCCCATAGGGTGCGGCGTACTTGCCCGAGGCGACGTCGCGGCGCGCCTCCATTCCCATGATCTCGCGGAAGGTGCCGTTCGCGTAGACCAGCTCGCCGCCCGGCGCGCGCGCGACCCAGATGCCGACCGGCAGGTCGTCGCCGAGGGAGCGCGTGATCTCGGCGTCGGTGAGCAGCATGTTTCCGACTCTTACACCAGGAGACGACTGGCGGTACAAGAGGCGATGCGAATCCTCTACGGCGTCGTCGGCGAGGGTATGGGGCACGCCATCCGGTCGCGGGTGATCCTCGACGAGCTGGTCAAGCGCCACGACGTGCAGGTGGTGGTCTCGGGCCGCGCGCACGATTACCTTGCCAGGCGGGCGGGCGAGCACCTGTCGGTGAAGAAGATCTGGGGCTTCACCATCGTCACCGAGGACAACGAGGTCTCGAATTTCAAGACGCTGCTCGCGAACCTCAAAGGCGCGGTGACCGGCGGCTGGCCGCGCAACGTGCGCGCCTATTTCGACATCGCGAACGAATTCAAGCCGGAGGTGGTGATCTCGGACTTCGAGAGCTGGAGCTACCTCTACGGCGTGAACCACCGGCTGCCGGTCGTCTCGGTGGACAACATGCAGATCATCAACCGCTGCAAGCACGATCCAAAACTGCTCGAGGGGCACCAGGGTGATTTCCAGCTCGCCAAGGGCATCATCAAGAGCAAGGTGCCGGGCGCCTATCATTACCTGATCAGCACCTTCTTCTATCCGCCGGTGCGCAAGCGGAGGACCACGCTGCATCCGCCGATCCTTCGGCCGGAGATCCTCGCCGCGAAGTCCGAACCGGGCAATCATCTGCTCGTCTATCAGACCTATACGACCAATGAGGAGCTGCCGGAGATCCTGAAAGCGTCGGGAATCGAATGCCGTATCTATGGATTGCGGCGCGATTTGAAAGACGACCTGCGCGAGGGGAATCTGCTCTATCGGCCGTTCAGCGAGCAGGGCTTCATCGACGACCTGCGCACCGCGCGCGGCGTGGTGGCGAGTGGCGGCTTTACGCTGATGGGCGAGGCGGTCTACCTGCACAAGCCGATGCTGGCGCAGCCGGTCGGCAAGCAATTCGAGCAGGTCTTGAATTGCCGATATCTCGAGGCGGAAGGCTATGGGCTCAGCGCCGACGAGATCACCAGCGCGAAGCTCGCCGAATTCCTCGAGCGCATCCCGGAGCTCGAGCGGTCGCTCTCGCGGTATCAGCAAAACGGAAATGACGATCTCCTCGGCAAGCTCGAGGAGGTGCTGGAGAGCGCCCGGCGCGGCGAGCGGATGCCGGACTACCAGGACGAGAGCATCTAGCTACTGCGCCTCGGTGGCGATGGCGAGGCGCTCGACGCCGACCGACTTCGCCACCTCCATCACCTCGACCACCTTGCCGTGGTGCACGCCGGTGTCGGCCTGGATGATCACCTGCGCGTCGGGCGAGTCCTTGAGCAGCTTCTGCAGGCGGTCTTTCAGCGCGCCCAGATCGATGGTCTTGCCCTCGACCACCACGGTGCCGTCGGCGAGGATGGCGACCGGGAAGTCGCGCGCCATCTGCTTGATCTCCCGCGCCTGGCCCTTGGGCAGATCGACGCGCACGCCAGCGCCGGCGCCGCCCTGACCGGACTCGACCAGCGCGGTCGAGGTGACCATGAAGATGATCAGCAGCACCAGAAAGATGTCGGTGAGCGGCGTGATGTTGATGTCGGCGAAGACGGCCGGTCCCTCTTCGTCGTCATGGTGGTGCGACCCTCGGGGTCCGCTCATCGACATGTCGTTGACCTCAAGCCTGCGCCGCGGAGCGCGCGTCCGCGGCCGGCCGCGGCCCTGCCAGCTCGACCGCCTTGTCCTGCACGATCTCGGCGAGCTCGTCGCACTTGAGCGTCAGGTCGAACGACTCGCGCGACACGCGCGCCTGGAAGTAGTTGTAGAGCACCACCGCTTCGACGGCGACGGCGATGCCGCCCGCGGTGGTGATCAGCGCCTCCGAGATGCCCGAGGCGACGACCGCGAAGCCTCCGGTGCCGGCCGCGGCCATCTGGCGGAACGACTTGAGGATGCCCCACACCGTGCCGAAGAGACCGACGAACGGCATCACCGCGCCGAGCGTGCCGAGGATCCAGAGCGGCGCGCGGAGCGCCTGCACCACCTCGCGGCGGGCGCGATCCACCGCGTCGGGAACCCGGTCCGGCTTGGCGGCGCGATCGACCGCGGCGCGGTAGATGCCGGCGGTGGGGATGTGCGAGCGGTCGCACTCGTGCATCGCGTTCTGCGCGTCGCCGCGCAGGAGAGCCTTGACCACCGTCTCGTGCAGTTGTTGCGACTTGCTGGCGAAGCCGCGCAGGAACAGCACCCGCTCGATGCCGATCACCACCGCCGCCACCGAGCCGAGGACGATGAGGATCATCGTCACGCCGCCGGTCTCGAGCAGCTCCTTCACTTCGTGGAAGCTCATGGTGCCTGCATAACACGCGCCGGGGCGCCGTTCCTCCGCTTGTGGAGCGCGGTGCTTTCGAGCTACCTCATCGCCGAACTACAGGGAGCGCCCATGCCTTCGTGGACCGAGCTGGCCGTCGAGTGCGCGCGTGCCGTGCGAGCCGGGCTGCGCCTGCCCGCAGCGGATTCGCCGGTCGCAGTGGTGCTCGGGTCCGGCCTGGGCGCGTTTGGCGAGGCGCTGGAGAACGCCAGGTCGCTGCCGTTCTCCGAGCTGCCGGGCTTTCCGCGGGCGACTGTGCAGGGTCACCAGGGCCGGCTCGTCGGGGGAACGCTCGGTGGCGTTCCGGTGCTGGCGCTGCAGGGCCGGCTGCACGGCTATGAGGGCCACGACGCCGCGACGGTGGCGTTTCCCGCGCGGGTCTTCGGCGTGCTCGGCGCGCGCGCGCTGGTGGTCACCAATGCGGCGGGAGGGACCAACCCGGCCTTTGCGCCGGGCGATTTGATGCGCATTACCGATCATATCAACATGACCGGGCGCAATCCCTTGATTGGGCCCAATGAAGACGCGCTCGGGCCACGCTTTCCCGATATCTCGCGCGCCTACGATGCGCGGCTCGCCGACGCGCTGGAGGCGGCGGCGGCCGAGTCTGGCGTGCCGCTCCGCGCCGGCGTCTATCTGCAATGGAATGGGCCCTCCTATGAATCGCCCGCCGAGATCCGGCTGTCGCGCTCGCTCGGCGCCGACGCGGTCGGCATGAGCACGGTGCCCGAGGTGATCGCCGCGGCACAGATGGGCCTGCCGGTCTGCGGCATCTCCTGCATCACCAATCTCGCGGCGGGGATCGCGCAGCACCAGCTCACTCACGAAGAGGTGGTCGAGGTGGCGAAGCTCGCGTCGGGCCGCTTCCTCGCGCTGCTGCGCGCGCTGGTCCCGCGCGCTTATGCTGCGGTGCCCGCTCGCATTGCGCTGGCGTAGAGTGCAGATCATCGTCGGCCACGGAATCTGGCCTCTGGGCTCGCGCAACGACGAACAAGCAGCTGCTGGCGGCTCCGGAACTGGTCGGAAAAGTGGCTGCGGCAGGCGGCAATGCTAGCCTGCGCCGCGATGCCTCGCAGCCCATCGACCCGAATCCCGGCGCTGCTCCGCGCCGCCGCCTTGGTGCGCGAGCGAGCCCACGCGCCGTACTCGCACTATCCGGTGGGCGCGGCCGTGCTCGCGGGCGGCCGCATCTTCGCCGGCTGCAACATGGAGAACAGCGCTTATCCACTCAGCGTCTGCGCCGAGCGCAACGCCATGGCCATGGCCGTCGCGGCCGGCTTCAAGCGCATCGACGCGGTGGCGGTGGTCGGCGGCCGCAACCGCCCCTCGGCGCCCTGCGGCGGCTGCCGCCAGGTGCTGGCCGAGTTCGCCACGCCCGGGACGCCGGTGGTCTACGCCAGCGAGGGCGGCCAGACCATCGCCACCACCATCGGCGCGCTCTTGCCGTCGGCGTTCACCAGGAGCGACGTCACGGAGGCGGCGCCGGTATCCAGGCGCAGCCGCCCGGTGACGCGCTCGAGAGCTGTGTCTGGCACGGGTCGAAGCGCAGCTCGCGTCCGCGGCACTCGAAGTAGCGGCCGATGAGATTCGCCAGGTAGCTGTCCATGTCGAAGGCCTTGCCGGGCTGCGGGTTGCGGAAGCCGTGCTGGCCTTCGCGATTGAGATAGGGAATCAAGAGCGCCGAGATCCCGGGCAGCGCATTGCCTGCGCCGTCGGTCATGCACGCGGACGCGCCGGCGGAGTAGCAGCCTCCCGCCGCGGCGAGCGGCGATCGGGGTGGGCACGCGGCCGCGGGGCTCGAGGAGCGCTCGAGCTGCTGGCGCAGGGGTGGATTCAGGCGCGGGGCCGCGTAGCCGTCGGTGCAGTTTCCACCGGTGGCGTCGCAGGAGTAGCCAGTCGGATCGACCAGCCCCGGGCTGGTGCAGTCGCTGCCGGGATCGCAGCGCAGGTGGCTTCCGAGCGCGGCGCGTGGGCCGTAGGTGGTCGAGGCGTAGCGCGACAGCTTGGCCACGCCTTCGACCACGCCGCTCTGGATCAGCACTTGATCGACAGGAATGCCGTAATCGGGATCGGGCTGCTTCAGCTCCACCAGGCCCGCGGCGCGCGCGAGCGAAATGGCGGTGTTGATCGGGACGCCCGGATCTCCCGAGGTCCCGATCACCAGCACGTTCGCGGGCGCGCGCGGGACCGTGCTGTCCGAGGGGTCACCCACCAGCAGCGGGTCCTTGAAGTAATGGGGCGCATAGTTCACCGGATCACCCGGCTCGAGGATGGTCTGCGACAGCCCCATCAGCCGGCGGAACTCGGGCGTGTTGCGGGTGTAGCCGAAGCCGCGCGCCACCGCCACCAGCGGCGCGCCCGCGCCGTAATTGACTCCGAAGAAGCGCGCGGCCGCCACGTTCGCCGCCCGGTCCGGCAGCTCGAAGGTTTCGATCAGCCGCGTGCCGGTCGAGGAGATCACGGTTATCTGAAGTCGGTCTCCTGGCCGCGTCACTTGCACGGTCACGCGGGGGGCGAGGCTGGGATCTCCCGAGGGCCTGGTCATGGACGAGAGCAGAGGCCAGTCGGCGGCGATGGGCAGCCGCAGACGCCCCTGCGCATCGGTGAGCACGGTGGCGCAGCCGTCTACCTTCGTCACCCCGTCGGAGCAGTCAGCGCCGGGCGCGAGCTCGGCGAAATTCTTCACCACCACGCGGTCGCCGGGCTGGAGGGTCAGCCTGGCGACCGGGACGTCGCGGCGTTGGTTCACGTCCTGCACCGTCATCACCAGCGTATCGGGCGGGCCGTCCACGCAGGCGCCGACATTGAAGGAGGTCTGCCAATCCGGCGCGCCCGCATTAGGATCGAAGTGGCAGTTGACGAACATCGGCCCGAACAGCTCGAGGAAGACCGCCTGCACCACATCGCCAAGAGTCGAGCGGATGCCGACGTCGCCGAGCCCGCCAGCGGTGGAGGTGGGCGCGGCGGCGATGACCGCCGGCTCGACCGCCGGGAGCACCGCGGTGAGGATGCCGCCGAGCGAGATGCCGAAGGCGAAGGTGTCGCTGCCCGGGTTGAAGCTGCCCGCGGGGAAGATGGGCTTCGCGCCGGTGGGACCGACGTCGAGCGGCCAGCTGACCGGGCCACCCACGTCCGGGATGCCGTCGCCGTTGAAGTCGCCGGCGAGGACGCGGGTCTTGCCGACGTCCATGGTGCCGTGGCCGTCGAAGCTGCGCAGGACGCGGACGAGCTGCATCCAGTCGACGATCGACTGGCGTACGACGTCGCGGGTGTGGAAGCTGTCGGCGGTCCAGAAGTCCCCGCCCGATTCCTTGACGCCGTCGTAGTTCAGGTCGCGTGCGCGTCCCTGGAAGACGGCGTCGGCAAAGTTGCCCAGGCCGTATTGCGCGGCGTATCCGCGGCCCTGTTGTTCGAGCAGGGGATTGACGGCGAGACCGTGGCCGTAGGCGTCGATGGAGATGGTGGCGAGTCCGAACTTGGCGAAGCTGCCGGCGAAGCCGAGGATGTGCTCGATGCGGGTGGACTTGTAGCCGTGGCCCGCGATCACCACCGGGAACGGCGCGACGTGGCCCACCTCCGGCCGAGGCTTCGGCACCGCGAGCATGAAGGTCACGGTGGCCGGCGAGGTGCGCGCCACGCCGGTCTGGTAGTCGATGCGGAAGCTCTGGTCGGCGGGAGGTTCCTGGGGCGTGCAGGGGACGGTCGGGTCAGGGCAAGGCGGGTCGAGGAAGCTCGGGGAGGTGTATTGCCCCATAACGAAGTAATCGACGTAAGCGTAGGTCGCGAGCAGGGCCTGCACGCTCAGATCATCGGTGCCGAGCAACAGCTTCTTCACCTCCGGGTTCGACAGCAGCGGCAAGAGGTCGGCGACCTTGAGGATGAACAGCGACGGGTCGGCGGTGGGGTTCTTCGGATCGGGCGGCGGACCTTTCAGCTGCAGCACGTTCACCAGCGTCTGGTAGTTGGGCAGCGCCGGCGTTCCTCCCGTGCGGACCTGCACCGGATAGAGATTGTGTAGCACCCCGAGCGGGCCGAAGCCGTGGAGGCCGCGGCGGATGGCCTCGAGATCGCGCGTGGTGGATTGCGTGGTGAAGGCCCACGCATAGGCGACATCGCCGAGCGCGAGGTTTCCCGCGCGCCCATCTCGCAAAATCTGCACCAGCGGCTTGAGCTCATTGGTCTGCGCCGCGTGGTTGATGCCCGACGAGCCGCTCGGCGCGCCGATCGGTGCGCCGTCGGTCCCCTGCAGCCGGGAGGTGAGCACCACGGCGTATCTGCGGTCCTGCTGCAGCGGCACCACTGGGCGCAGGATCAGAGTGTGCGTGGCGCGCTCGTAGAAGGTGAGCAGGTCGTCCGACTGCTGGGGAATGCCGCCGTGCGTGGCGGGATAGCCGGGATCGGGCGCGTGGAGGAAGTTGGGCTGGGCGCCGGTGGTGGGAAAGAGCAGATTCGTCACGCCCGCGAGCGGGTCGTTGGAGAAGTACTGGTCGGGCTGCGAGAGCTGGTAGGGAAAGTGCCCGCCGTTGAAGTCGAGCGGCTGGGGCTGCCCGCTGGTGAGATCGACGAGGTAGACGGCGTCGTCGAGCGGGTCGGCGTTGTTCTGCCGGTTGTAGAGATCAAGGACGTCGAGGTCCTTGTCGAACGCGACGGTGATGGGCGCGAAGGTGCCAAAGCCGTCGAGCGTATCGAGCAAGCCGCGCACGTTGCGCTCGAGCTGGGACGGCGCGATCACGCTCGCGTTCACGCGCAGCCCGGTCGGGCTGGTGGGATCCGGCCGGGTGGCGAGATCGCTCGGGAAGGGGATCTCCGGGAGCGGCCGGCGCGCCAGATCGAAGATGACGTGCGGCCCGCGGGTGGCCGGCGCCTTTGCGAGCCCCTCGAACTTCTGGCCGGATTGGCAGGCGGCCAGGCTCAGCAGACCGAGGACGAGTGCTTTCTTCATCACGCCTTCCGGTTCAGGAGTCGCTTCAAAAGATCAAGGTGCCGCGAAGCTTGCCGACCCAGACGCCCGGCATCCGGCTGCCGTCGGCGCGGTCGAACGCGTCGCCCGGGAAGAGGTAGCCGGCCTGCACGCCGACCTCGGCGCCGAGCTCGTCGCCGGCGATCCGGGTCCGGTAGCCCAGCGCGCCGTCCACCTCGGTGCCGTAGCTGCGCTTTGCGGTGGCGCCGAAGGTGTTCCGCGCGGAGGACGAGATGAACGACTGGTAGAGATCGATCAAGGGCTCGGGGGCGCGCGCGAACAGGACGCTCGCCACCGCGCGCACCTTGCCGCCGAGGAAGGCAGGGCGAAAACGCAGCGTCGGCTTGAGGTAGAGCGTATTCGTCACCGCGCCCTCGGTCGGCACCAGGTCGAGTCCCGGCGGCGGGCGGCCCGAGAGCGTGGGGCTGGACAGCCTGCGGGCCGCGTTTTGCGTCTGGAAGAGCATCACCTCGTCCCAGAGCACCAGCCCGACCTTGAAGTCGCGGTTCATCTGGAAGGCGGTGACCTGATCGTCGAACGGGTTGGCGCGCCCGCTCGCGTAGCCGCCCTCGAGCTCAACCTCGAGCGGCCCTTTGGACACCAGCGTGCGCAGCACCGCGCCCTGCTGGTTGACGCGCGAGGTGGCAGGCGCGTTGAGGCTGGGCGCGTGGCTGGTGCCGCCGTAGATCTCGGCGGCCTCGGCCTCCAGGCTGATGGTCACCGGAACCAGCGCGGGCTGGAAGAGCGTGCGGGCGTAAGCGTCGAAGATCCAGATGTGAAGGTCGCCGCCGTCGCGCGCAAAGCTCTGCACGCGGCGCGCGGTGTAGAACCCGGCGCGGGTCGCCTCGCTCACGTCGAGGATGGCCGCGCCGACCAGCTGGAAGGCCTGGTCGCCGAAGCGCAGGCCGTTGCCCGGCGCCGACTGCACCAGCTCCGCGTAGCGGTCGCGGTAGACGATGTCGCCGGCGACGGCGGTGGAGAGGTGGTGCGCGAGAAAGCTGCGCGGCCCGAGCACGCCCGCCAAGGGCCGCGTGACGAAGAGCAGGCGATCGACGATGTCGCCGAAGCGCACGTCACCGAAGTCGGTCTCCTCCTCGCCGTTGCCGCCGTTCGCCACCATTCCCATGCCCCAGTGGCTCGGCATCTGGCCGAACTGCAGGATGCCGAGGGGCAGCTTCAGCTCGAGGAAGAGGTGGCGGAAGTCGAAGCCCTTCGCGTGCAGGCCGCCCCGCGTGTCGCTGCGGCCGGTCCAGCCGTAGCCGCGGAAGTCGGTGGCGACGTCGCCGGCCAGAAGGCCAGAGACGACGTCGAACGAGCTCTGGATCTCGATCAGGTTGGTCTCGATGATCTTGGGCGTGAGACGCAGCCGGTGCTCGGCCCAGTGCGACTGGCCGAGCGCGGTGCCCGTGTCGTCGAGGATCTCGTTCGTATTCGAGACGAGGCGCAGCCGGTAGCTGCCGTCCACGCGCACTTCTGCGGTCAGCGCTGGCGTGGCTGAAAGGAGCAGCAGAAGCGCGATCCTGCGAAGCACCAGTGCGGCCTCCGTTTGACTTGCCGGGCAGCCTCCCTTATCAGGCGGCCGGATGCGCATCCACCCGGGAATCGCTGGCTCGTCCAATCGCCTGAGCCGGGGAGCGGTCGCGATCGGCAACTTCGACGGCGTGCACCTCGGGCACCACGCGCTGTTCGAGGCGGCGCGGAAGTTGGCGCAGGCGCACGGCGGCCCGTGCTGCGCGCTGACCTTCGAGCCGCACCCGGCGCGGCTGCTCGCACCCGAGTATGCGCCGAAGCTCATCTGCTCCCTCGAGCGCAAGCGCGAGCTGCTTTCGCAGGCCGGCGTCGAGGAGTTGATCGAGCAGCCCTTCGACCGCGCTTTCATGGCCTTGTCGCCCGACGACTTCGTCGAGCTCCTGATCGCGACCGGCATCGGCGCGGTGGTGGTCGGCCATGACTTCACCTACGGCGCGGCGAGATCGGGCACGGTGGAGTCGCTACGGCGCGCCCTCGAGGAGCGCGGCATCCGGCTGCACGTGGTGGCCCCGGTGGCGGTCAACGGACTGGTGGTCTCGTCCACCAAGATTCGCGAGTTCATCCTCGCCGGCCGCGTCGAGGCGGCCAACATGCTGCTCGGCCGCCCCTTCGATCTCGACGGCGAGGTGGTGCGCGGCGCGGGTCGCGGCCACAAGCTCGGGTGGCCGACCGCGAACCTGCGCACGCCGAACGAGCTGCATCCCGCGGTGGGCGTCTATGCCGTGCGAGCGCTCGTTCTCCCGGCCGGTGAGCAAGCGACTTTGTCAGGTCCCCAGGCCACCCAGCCGTGGAAGGGCGCCGCGAACCTTGGGCTCAACCCGACCTTCCGCCCCGACGCGCAGGGCGGAGACGCAAACCTCCTGCTCGAGGTGCACCTCTTCGATGTGGACCGGGACCTCTACGGCCAGCGCCTGCGCGTCGAGTTCATCCACCGCCTGCGCGACGAGCGAAGATTTCCCGGCGTCGAAGCGTTGAAAGAGCAGATCGGCAAGGACGTCGAGACGGCCAAGAAGCTGCTCGGCTAAGGATGCCACTCGATGCGGAATTTCCTTTCCACTTGGGTCGGTTACTCGCCTAACAGGCCGGCTTCCCCTATACTTCGGCCCCTCAACCGGAAGAGGTAACACCGTATGGCTGGACGTCTTGGAGAGCTCCTCGTCCGCGAGAACCTGATCTCACTGCAGCAATTGCAGAAGGCCCAGGACGAGCAGAAGAAGGCCGGCGGCCGCATCGGTTACCACCTCACCAAGCTCGGCTTCATCGAGGAGAGCGAGCTCACCAACTTCCTCTCCAAGCAGTACGGGGTTCCTTCGATCAACCTGAAGGAATTCGACATCGACCCGGAGGTGGTGAAGCTCGTGCCGAAGGACGTGGCCGAGAAGCACCAGTGCATTCCGGTGAACCGCGCCGGCGCCTCGCTCATCCTCGCCATGAGCGACCCGTCGAACATCTACGCCATCGACGACATCAAGTTCCTCACCGGCTACAACATCGAGGTGGTGGTCGCTTCCGAGCAGGCCATCAAGGAGGCCCTCGATAAGTACTACTCGGAAAAGGGCCCCTCGTACGACGAGGTGATGGAGGGCTTCGACGAGAACGAGATCCAGGTCGATCACGACACCGACGAAGAGAACGTCGTCGATCTGGAAAAGGGCGCGCAGGAAGCGCCGGTCGTCAAGCTGGTGAACCTGATTCTGCTCGACGCGATCAAGAAGGGCGCGAGCGATATTCACGTCGAGCCCTACGAGAAGGACTTCCGCGTCCGGTATCGAGTCGACGGCGTGCTGTACGAAGTGATGAAGCCGCCGATGAAATTGAAGAACGCGATCATCTCGCGCCTCAAGATCATGGCCGAGCTCGACATCGCCGAACGCCGTCTGCCGCAGGACGGAAGAATCAAGCTCAAGTTGGGTAAAGGGCGCGAGATGGACTTCCGCGTTTCCGTCTGCCCCTGCTTGTTCGGCGAAAAAGTCGTGATGCGTCTGTTGGACAAGTCCACCCTGCAGCTGGACATGACCAAGCTCGGCTTCGACATCGACCCGCTCAAGCTCTTCAAGGAAGCCATCGATCGCCCGTATGGGATGGTGCTGGTCACCGGCCCCACCGGCTCGGGGAAGACGACCACGCTCTACTCGGCGTTGTCCGAGCTCAACAAGAGCAGCGACAACATCAGCACCGCGGAAGACCCGGTCGAATTCAACTTCGCCGGCATCAACCAGGTGCAGATGCACGAGGACATCGGCCTCAACTTCGCGGCCGCCCTGCGCAGCTTCCTCCGCCAGGACCCCGACATCATCATGGTCGGCGAGATCCGGGATTTTGAAACCGCGGAAATCGGCATCAAGGCAGCTCTCACTGGCCACCTGGTGCTCTCGACGCTCCACACCAACGACGCCCCGGGCACCATCTCGCGTCTGCTCAACATGGGCATCGAGCCGTTCCTCGTGACCAGCGCGGTGAACCTGATCCTCGCGCAGCGGCTCGCGCGCAAGCTGTGCCAGGAGTGCAAGAAGCCGGTCGACCTGCCTGCGCAGGCGCTCACCGACCTCGGCGTCAAGCCGGAGGAGATCGGCACCTTCCAGGTCTTCGAGCCGGGCGGCTGCCGCGCCTGCAACGACCGCGGCTACAAGGGCCGCGTCGCGCTCTACGAGGTCATGCCCATGTGGGACTCGCTCAAGGAGCTGGTGATCAACGGCGCGTCCACCGCGGAGCTCAAGCAGGAGGCCATCCGCCTCGGTATGCAGAGCCTGCGCATGGCGGCTATTGCCAAGCTCAAAGTCGGTATGACCAGCATCGAAGAAGTCGTCGGCAACACCGCCGCCGACTCGATGAGGTAATCAAATTTGCCGAACCTGCACCAGCTCCTCAAGGCGATGGTCGAGAAGGGGGCGTCCGATCTCCACATCACGACCGGCTCGCCTCCGCAGCTGCGCATCGACGGCTCGCTGGTGCCGCTCAAGACGCCGCCGCTCACGCCGGTCGAGACCAAGCAGCTCACCTACTCGATCCTCGCCGACGCGCAGAAGCACAAGTTCGAAGAGGAGAACGAGCTCGACCTGAGCTTCGGGGTGAAGGGGCTCTCCCGCTTTCGCGCCAACCTGTTCATGCAGCGCGGCGCGGTGGCGGCGGCGTTCCGCACCATCCCGTTCAAGATCCTCACCTTCCAGGAGCTGGGCCTGCCGCCCATCGTCTCCGAGCTCTCGAAGAAGCCGCGCGGGCTGGTGCTGGTGACGGGGCCGACGGGCTCGGGCAAGTCCACCACGCTCGCCTCGATCATCGACAAGATCAACACCGAGCGGCACGAGCACATCATCACCATCGAAGATCCCATCGAGTACCTGCACCCGCACAAGAACTGCGTGGTCAACCAGCGCGAGGTCGGCGCCGACACGCACAACTTCAAGAAGGCGCTCAAATATATTCTCCGGCAGGATCCCGACGTGGTGCTGGTCGGCGAGATGCGCGACCTCGAGACCATCGAGGCCGCGCTGGTGATCAGCGAGACGGGCCACCTCGCTTTCGGCACGCTGCACACCAACTCCTGCGTGCAGACCATCAACCGCATCCTCGACGTCTTCCCGCCCTACCAGCAGCCGCAGATCCGCGCACAGATGAGCTTCGTGCTCGAGGGCGTGGTGACGCAGAACCTGATCTCGAAGGCCAACGGCCCCGGCCGCGTGCTGGCCATCGAGGTGATGGTGCCGAACGCGGCCATCCGGAACCTCATCCGCGAAGACAAGGTTCACCAGATCTACTCACAGATGCAGGTGGGCCAGTCCAAGTTCGGCATGCAGACCTTCAACCAGTCCCTTGCGTCCCTGATCCAGCGTGGGATGGTGTCGCTCGAAGAGGCGCTCGGCCGCAGCTCCGACTCAGAGGAGCTCCGCAACATCCTCGCGTCTGGCGTCCGGCCGAACGTGAACCGCCCGGCGCAAGCGCCCGGGTCGCGATAGTAGGGGGAGAGCAGAATGGCAACAGCGCAGACCGCTTCGAAGTCATCAGCTCCCGCTGTGCAGAAGCTCCCCGTCTGGGTCTGGGAGGGCAAGACCAGGACCGGCGACACCAAGAGCGGCGAGACGGAGGCGCCCGACGAGGCGTCCGTCCAGCAGCGCCTGCGCGCCATGGCGCTGTCGAACATCAAGATCAAGAAGAAGCCGATGAAGTTCAACTTCAAGCTGCCCGGCATGGGCGGCACCACGCAGAAGGACCTGGTCATCTTCACGCGGCAGTTCGCCACCATGATCGACGCCGGCCTGCCGCTCGTGCAGTGCCTCGACATCCTCGCCACGCAGCTCGACAACCTCGCCTTCCGCGACGTGCTCTCCAGGGTGAAAGGCAAGGTCGAGTCGGGCTCCACGCTGGCCGACGCGCTGGGCGAGCACCCCAAGGTCTTCGACACGCTCTACGTGCAGCTGGTGGCCGCGGGCGAGATCGGCGGCATCCTCGACACCATCCTCAACCGCCTCGCCGCGTACATCGAGAAGAACGAGAAGCTCAAGGGCAAGGTCAAGGCCGCGATGGTCTATCCGAGCGTGGTGCTCATCGTCGCCGTCGGCGTCACCGTGGTGCTGCTGCTCTTCGTCACGCCGACCTTCGAAAAGATGTTCAAGGACTTCGGCGGCGTGATGCCGGCGCCGACGCAGTTCGTGATCGACATCTCGAAGTTCCTCCAGCACTACATCATCTACATGGTGGTGGGGACGGGGATCGCGGTCGTCGCCTTCCGCGCCTACCTGAACTGGCCCAAGGGCCGGCAGCAGTGGGACGCCTTCGCCATCCGGACGCCCATCTTCGGGCCGCTCATCCGCAAGGTCGCGGTGGCGCGCTTCACCCGCACGCTCGGCACCATGATCTCCTCGGGCGTGCCCATCCTCGACGCGATGGAGGTCGTCGCCAAGACCGCCGGCAACAGCGTGATCGAGAAGGCCATCCGCTACACCAGGGAGAAGATCTCCGAGGGCAAGACCATCGTCCAGCCGCTCGCGGAGACCAAGGTGTTCCCGCCGATGGTGGTGCAGATGATCGGCGTCGGCGAGGCGACCGGCGCGATGGACCAGATGCTCACCAAGATCGCCGACTTCTACGACGACGAGGTAGACGACGCGGTCGCGGCGCTCACCAGCCTGATCGAGCCGGTCATGATGGTGTTCCTCGGTGGCGTGGTCGGCGGCTTCCTCATCGCCATGTACCTGCCGATCTTCTCCATCGCCGGCTCGATCAAGTAGCGCCGGTGGACCCGCAGCCCGTCGCCAGCAGGCCACCGTTCCTGCCGGCCCGGGCCGCGGAGCCGGGGCCCGATCTCTTCCGCAAGCTGTTGCTGCTCACCGGCGTGCGCCTGCTGGTGGGCACCGCGCTGCTCATCGCCACCGCGGTGCTCACGCTCAGCCCGGGTGGCGCCGAGACCTTTCCCCGCCGCGTCGAGGCGCTGCTCTACGCCATCATCGGCAGCATCTATCTGGGCTCGCTGGTCTCGGTCTGGTTCTTGCGCTCGCGCAAATATCTCGGCTTCGTCGCGCACGGGCAGATCGTCGGCGACATCGTGGCCGCCAGCGGGCTCGTCTACCTCACCGGCGGCGCCGAGAGCGTCTTCACCATCCTCTACCCGCTCGCCATCGTGAACGCGGCCATCGGCCTCGGCCGCCGGGGCGCGCTGTTCGGCGCGCTCCTCTCCGGCGCCGCTTTCTGCCTGCTCGCCGTCGGCATGGAGCAGGCCTGGATCGCGCTGCCGATGGCGTTCGGCGATCGCCCCCTGCTGTCGCTGCCGCGCCTGCTGCTCACGCTCGGCTTGAACCTCTCCGCCTTCCTGCTCACCGCGATGCTAGCGGCGCATCTCGCCGGGGCGCTGCAGGGGGCGCGCAAGGAACTGGCGCAGCGCGAGACGGAGCTGAAGGGTCTCGAGGCGCTGCACGAGAGCATCCTGCAATCGGCCCTGTCGGGCATCCTCACCATCGACGGCGCGGGCGCCGTGCTGCACATCAACCGCTACGGGGCCGAGCTGACCGGCTTCCGCACGCGCGACCTGCACGGCGAGCCGCTCGCGAAGCGCTTCCCCGCCGTCGCCGCTGCCATGGCCGACACGCCGCGCGGCGAGACGCTGCTGGTCAACAGCGCGGGCCAGACGCGAGTGGTGAACTACGCCGCGTCGCCGCTCGCCGGCCGGCCCGGCCACGTCATCGTGCTGCAGGATCTCACCGAGCTGCGCCGGATGGAGGAGGCGGTGCGCCGCGCCGACCGCCTCGCCGCGCTGGGCAAGCTCGCGGCAGGCCTCGCGCACGAGATCCGCAACCCGCTCGCGTCGATGTGCGGATCGATCGCGCTGCTCGGCAAGACGCCGGGCCTGGCCGAGAAGGATCGGCGGCTGATGCAGATCGTCTTCCGCGAGGGCGAGCGGCTCGAGGCGCTGGTGAGCGACTTCCTCGCCTTCGCGCGGCCCTCGCAGCCGCAGCTCGCCTGCGTGCTGCTGCCGCGGCTGATCGAGGAGACGCTGACCATGTTCCGCCAGGATCCGTCGGCGCAGGAGCTGCGCATCGAGTCCGAGTCGGGCGAGCCCCTCTGGGTGAACGCCGACGCCAGCCAGCTGCGGCAGGTGCTCTGGAACCTGCTCTCGAACGCATCCGAAGCGATGAAGCGCACCGGCGCCGTGCGCGTGCGGGTGCGCTCCCTCTCGGGGCACGCGGTCGTCGAGGTGGAGGATTCCGGGCCCGGCATCGAGGCCGAGGATCTGCCCCGCGTGTTCGACCCGTTCTTCACCACCAAGGAGAACGGCACCGGGCTGGGGCTCGCCATCGTGCACCGCATCGTCGAGGCGCACGGCGGCGAGATCGCGGTCGACAGCGCGCCGGGCCGCGGCACCACCGTGAGGGTGGTGCTCCCCACCGCGCCCGCCGCCGACTCGCGCGCCATCGCCTGAGCGCGCTTCAGCCACGCAGCGACGATCGCCGGCGCGGGGGGCATGGGGGTCGTCGCCCTCAGACAGGTGCTGTCTTCGGTCGAGCGCGGTCTCAAGGTGCGGCGGGTGAGGCGGTTGCGAACGTGCGCGAGAAGCCGGATGGGGCACCGACCGTTGCGTCGGCAGCGCGACGAGCGCAGATCGATGATCATGACCAACGAACCGCGGGGGAGCGGAAAGGCGATTCAACACTATGACGCGGTGACGGCGGAGTGCCTGCTGTTCACCGAGAAGTCGGGGTTGCTCGCCGGGGCCGCGCACGATCTCAAGCTGGTAGTGACGCGATTCGAAGTGGACATCGAGGGGCTCTCGGCGCGCGGGCGGTTCGACGCGGATTCGGTGCGCGTGGTCTGCGCGCGGCGCGATGGCCGCGACGCGCCGGGAGTCATCTCCGCCAGGGACCGCGCCGAGATCGAGAACACCGTGACGGGCAATATTCTCGAGGCGCAGCGGTTCCCGTTCATCGAGTTCCAGTCCACTTCAATTGCCGCGCATCCGCCTGTCGGCTATCGCATCGACGGCGTGCTCACCCTGCGCGGCCGCACCGGCCCATTGACCATGCTCGCCCGCCAGCAGGGTGACGTCGCGCTCATCGACGGCCGCCTCCACCAGCCCGACTTCGGCATCGTCCCCTACAGCGCCATGCTGGGCGCCTTGAAGATCAAGCCCGACGTCGCCTTCCGTCTGGTTCTGCCTTGGCCCGCGCAAACGGTTGCCGGAATCACCAGCGCCTAGCGACCTCGCGCCCTCGCCAGCGCGAGGCAGCGCAAGCCCGAGCCAGCCCAGCTTGAGCCAGCCCGGCGCAAGGAAGCCGGTGGGGGAGCGTGGGGGTCGACGAACGAGTTGCGCAGCCCTCCGGCAACCAAACTCCATTCCGCACCGCCCGTCAGAGGGCGAGCACCTGTGTGAGGGCGGCGACCCCCACGCTCCTCAACCGGCGTTGGTTGCAGTCAGCAGCGTAGATAGAAGCGCGCTATAGAAGCGCCATGCCCTTCGACCCGAACGCATCCTTCGGCAAGTCGCTCTTCTTTGGTGAGATCCTCGAGGACCAGATCTTCCCCTACCCGGATGTCTTCTCGCACGAGCAATCCGAGACGGTGAAGACGCTGGTCGATGCGGTCGACAAGTACATGGCGACCATCGATTCGCGGAAGCTCGATCGCGAAGGGGAGCTGCCGAAGGAGCTGATCCAGTCGCTGCGCGAGATGGGCCTCTTCGGCCTGCTGGTCCCCGAGGAGTACGGCGGGCTCGGCCTGACCAACAGCGGCTATGCGCGGGTGATGCAGCAGATCGCGGGCTGGGACGGCTCCCTCGCGGTCACTCTGGGCGCGCACACCAGCATCGGCTTCAAGGGCCTCCTGCTCTTCGGCACCCCGGAGCAGAAGGCGAAGTACCTGCCCAAGCTCGCCACCGGCGAGATGATAGCCGCCTTCTGCCTGACCGAGTCCGGTTCGGGCAGCGACGCCTTTTCAATCAAGACCAGCGCCCGCCGCGAAGGCGACCATTACATCCTCAATGGCGACAAGCTCTGGATCACCAACGGCGGCATGGCCGACTTCTTCACCGTCTTCGCCAAGACCACGCCCGATACGCCGAACCGCAAGGGCAGCATCACCGCCTTCGCCGTCACCCGGGACCTGGGCGGCGTCACCAACGGCCCGCACGAAGACAAGATGGGTATCCGCGCCTCGTCCACCACGTCGATGTTCTTCGACAACGTCAGGGTCCCTGTCGGGAACGTCCTCGGCGAGGAGGGCAAGGGCTTCAAGATCGCGATGTCGATCCTGAACCATGGCCGCACCGGCCTGGGCTCGGGAGCGGTCGGCGCGCAGAAGCGGCTGCTCAAGCTCGCCACCGCGCACGCCAACGAGCGCAAGCAGTTCGGGCGCACCATCGGCAGTTTCGGCAAGGTGAAAGAGAAGCTCGCCCGCATGGCGGTCAATGTTTATGTGAGCGAATCGCTCTGCTATCTCGTTTCGTCGAGCATCGATCGCGGCTCGGTCGATTATTCGCTCGAAGGCGCGGCCACCAAGGTCTTCAACAGCGAAGCGCTCTGGACGGCGGCGGACGAGGCGCTGCAGATCGCCGCCGGCATGGGCTACATGAAGGAGGCGCCCTACGAGCAGGCCATGCGCGATGCGCGCATCAACCGCATCTTCGAGGGGACCAACGAGATCCTGCGTCTCTATGTTGGACTCACCGGGATCCAGAAGCCGGGCGAGTACCTCAAGGGCCTCGGCCGCGAGCTTGCGAGCTCATTGAACGATCCAATCAAGAGCTTTGGAATGCTGCGCGAGTATGCGGTGCGCAAGGTGAAGCAGACGGTGCCGTATGGCCGCACGCAGATCACCAAAGCGCACGAATCGATGCGCGAGCAGGTCGCTTATGTCGAGGACGCGGTGCAGGCGCTGGCGGCGCTCTGCGAGACGGTGCTGCGCCGGCACGGGCGTGAGATCATCGAGAAGCAGTTCGCGGTCACCCGCATCGCGGACGTGGCCATCGACCTGCTGGCGCTCTGCGCGGCCATCGCGCGGACGACGAAGCTGATTGAGCAGCGCGGCTACGACAAGTGCGCCCATGAATTGAACATGACCTTCGCCTTCTATTCGGATGCGCGCCGCCGCGTCCGCGCCAACCTGCGCGCGGGTGCCGGCCGCAACAACGACGAGGAGCTGAAGCTGGTCGCCGACGCCGCGCTCGCGTCGGGCAAGTACGACAACGACGTGCTCTGAGCGGCCCAGCCCCGCTCTGAGCGGCGCCGCCCCGGCGGCGACAAGTAATCACCACACCCGGTGCCGCGCCCGGGCAGGCCGCGGTGCGCCGGTCACCGTCCGGCTCTGGCCGCAGGGTTGC
>JAYWBT010000010.1:0-55521 GCA_043781235.1 Deltaproteobacteria bacterium | reverse complement strand
CGGCTCCGCGCTCTTGCGCTCAGCGTCCGACAGGATCCCCATCGAGTAGGTAGCGAATGATGCCCGCCGCTCCTCGTTGCCCAGCACCTCGCCCAATCGCTGGAAATACCCTTCAAGCCGCTTCGCCGCCCCGGGCTTCATGATGTCCATGACCCGCTCACAGATCACCCCAGGATCAGCCGTGCAACAGCAAAATCGTCGCTCACGCCCAAGCGATCGTACTCACAGCCCTTCTCGGGAACACTCGCGCTGATGCAGTAGTGCTAACAAGGGGGTCCACCAGCGCGACAGGCCAGGAATCGTTCGCCACGCGCCTGCGGCGAGCAGGTGTTGTCTCGGAGCGGTACCCGGCTCGCTTCGGCGGTCACCGCCAATTTGGACTCCCTGCCGAACGCGCTTTCTTCGGCAGTCCATATCAAGCAGCGAGTAGCCACAAAACTTCGGTATTGCCGAATTTTGAACCCCGGCGCATTCAGATCGAAATTCATCAGCGCGGCCCCCATTGAATTGCGGCAGCCGGTATTTGAGAGCTGACCCGGTTCAATCGCCGGTTACGAGTCAGCTGGATTGAGCGTGCGGCGGATGCCGGCGGCCGAGAGCAGCGCGGCGCCGAGGATGAAGGCGGCGGACACCCAGGTTGGGAACGGCAGCAGCAGTGCCAGCGCCACCCACGAGGCCGCGAGCGCCTGCGCCTTGGGCCAGCGGTGATCGCTGCGCGGAAGGAGCGCGAGCTGCGCGCGGCCCGCGAGGCCGCCCGCGATGGGCGCGGCGAGCAGCACCAGAGGTGGCCAGAAGAGACCGCTGGCAGCGACCAGCGCGCCGCCCGCGAGCGGAAACAGGATCCAGCGCGCGCGCACCGCGTAGCGCCTCAGCGGCAGCCATTGCGACAGGCCGATCAGCGCACCGCCGATCAGCCCCGCGCAGAGCTCCCCGGTCTGCGACAAGTACGGAGCGCGGAGCTGCAGCTTGTCCCACGCCTGTCCGGCGAGGTGCATGCCGACGATTCCGGCGCCGCGCGCGACCAGTCCGACCGCCACGATCTGCAACGCGACGAAGGCAAAAAGCCAGCGGCGCACTACTCCGCTTTCTTCACGGTCGATGCCACGTGCAGCTCCTGGAGCTGGCCCGGCCCGACGTCGCCCGGCGCGTCGGTCATCAGATCCGCGCCCTTCTGCGTCTTCGGGAACGGGATCACGTCGCGCAGGCTCTCGGCGCCCGAGAGCAGCATCGCCAGCCGGTCCATGCCGAGCGCGATGCCGCCGTGCGGCGGCGCGCCGAAGCGCAGCGCCTGCAGCAGGAAGCCGAACTTCTCCTCCGCCTCCTCGGCGCCGATGCCCATGGCAGCGAAGACTCTCGCCTGCACCTGCGGGTCATGCAGGCGGATCGAGCCGCCGCCGATCTCGAACCCGTTCAGCACCAGGTCGTAGCGGTAGCAGAGCACCTTGCCCGGATCGCTCTCGAGATACTGAATGGATTGATCGTGCGGCCGGGTGAACGCGTGGTGCGCGGCGACCCAGCGCCTGGCCTCCTCGTCGTGCTCGAAGAGCGGCGGATCGACGACCCAGAGGAAGTTCCACGAGCCCGGGTCGCGCGCGTCCTTGGGCCCGAAATCGGGGATGAGCCCGAGCTTCTTGCCCAGGAAGAGGCGCAGGTTCGCGAGCACCGTGTTGACCTGCGCCTCCTTGCCGAACTGGAAGAGCAGCACGTCGCCGCCCTTCGCAAAGCTGGCCGCGTTGATGGCCGCGCGCGCTTCGGGCGTCACCGACTTGGCCAGGGGCGACTGGGTCCAGCTGCCGTCGTCGCCCACCTTCGCGCGCGCGAGGCCCTTGGCGCCCATGCCCTTGGCGATCTCCTCCAGCTTGTCCGTCTCGGTGCGCGAGAGGTTCGCCGACGCAGGGATCACCAGGGCCTTGACGATTTGGCCGGGCGTGACAATGGCAAAGCTCGACCACATCGGGATGCCGGCGCCCTGGTGCTCGGCGACGAGCGCGGTCAGGTCGGTGTGCTTCAGCCCAAAGCGCAGGTCAGGCTTGTCGTTGCCGTACTCGCGCATCGACTGCTCGAACTTCATCCGCGGGAAGGGCTTCGGGATCTCGACGCCGAGCACTTCCTTCCACAGGCTCGTCACCAGCTCCTCGACCACGGTGAAGACGTCGTCCTGGGTGACGAAGGACATCTCGATGTCGATCTGGGTGAACTCCGGCTGCCGGTCGAGGCGCAAATCCTCATCGCGGAAGCACTTGACGATCTGGAAGTAGCGGTCGAAGCCCGCCACCATGAAGAGCTGCTTGAACAGCTGCGGGCTCTCGGCGAGAGCGTAGAACTTGCCGGGCGACAGGCGGCTGGGCACGAGAAAGTTCCGGGCGCCGCCGGGCGTGTACTTGACCAGGAACGGCGTCTCCAACTCGAGGAAGCCGTTGCGGTTGAGGACCGTGCGCGTCGTCGAGTTCATCTTCGAGCGGGCCATCAGCGTCTTCTGCAGCGGCGCTCGCCGCAGATCCAGATAGCGATAGTGGAGCCGCTTTTCTTCCGCAGTGTCGATCTTGTCCTCGATCAGGAACGGCGGTGTCTCGCTGCGGTTGAAGATGGTCGCCTGGACGGCGTGCACCTCGATGGCGCCGGTCTTGAGCTTCGGGTTCACGTTGCCGCCGCGCGAGACCACCTTGCCGCGCACGCCGATGCAGAACTCGTAGCGCAGCTCGTGCGCGATGGCCTGCAGGTCCGCGTCGACCTCCGCCTCGAAGACGACCTGGGTCAGGCCCTCCCGGTCGCGCAGATCGATGAAGACGGCGCCGCCATGATCGCGGCGGTTGTGGACCCAGCCGAAGAGGATGACTTCCTCACCGGCGTTCTTCGCGGTGAGGTCGCCGCAGGAATGGGTGCGCTTGAGCTCGCGGATGAATTCGGCCACTTCGACTCTCCTTGAAACCGGCGCTCGCCGTAGCACGAAACCCGGCAGGGTGCACTTGCGCCTGCACGCCGTGCGACTGGTCGAGAGCGCGGCCGTCGCGTGCTTCGTTGGCGCTCCGGTTGCAACGTTGTCCCGAGATGGGACGCCTATTTCTGTCTGGCCAGACGACCTGCGCGCTGCTTCTCGGAGCCGGACTGCTCCTGCGGGCGCAGGCGGCGCTGCGGCAGGAGCCGGAGCCGGCCCCGGTCGCGCAGCAGGCGGTTGACACACCGCGCACCCGGCCGTCCGAAATGTTCGAAGATCATCTCACGCGGGCCCCGCGCGCGCCGCGGCCGCAGGCATCGCCTCGGGCCTTTCACTTGGCGAGCTCGCCGTCTCGGGCTGGCGAAAGCGTTTCCCAAGTGAGGAAGGGTTTCGCGCATGGGCTCCGGCCCGCACAGGGAAAGCGCTCCGGCGCCTCGCTTGCACAGCGCAACCGCAGGTTCAAGTGTGGCTAGGCGATCGGGTTTCTGGGGGGAGGCGAAGGTGAATTCGGGCGAGAAGACGTCGAAGCAGTCGTACGATCCCATTTGCGGCATTCGGGTAGAGGGTGACACCTCGGCCCCCAGCGCCGAATACAAGAAGCGGCGCTACTTCTTTTGCTCGGCCAAGTGCAAGCACGAGTTCGAGCGGGCCGCCGAGCGGATCCGCATGCAGGAGGCAGCGCGCGCAGGCGCGCTCTTCACGCACGGCAAGGTGAGGTGGGGACTCGCCTGAAGGCTGGCGCTGAGCTGGAATGAGGCGCTCGGTCCGCCCGGTTGCGGCCCGTTGCGCCTTTTTTCATGTCTTGAGGTCCTTCATCTTGAGCTGCAGCCGCTCGGCTCCGAAGTACCTGTCGATGCCGAGCTGGAAGGCGCCATCGAAGCGTTCGCCGCGCTGCAGCTTCGCTGCGCCGAGGCCGAAGCCGATGGCCTCGAGCGAGGTGGACCGCTCGGCCGCGCGCGGCGCAGGCACCGGCCCCAGACGCAGCTTGAGGTGGCCTGGCCCTGACCCACGCTTGTCGGGCAGCACTTTCACCTCGTGCGCGGTCAGCGTCCGGCAGACGAACACGGGCTCGGGGTTGCCCACGCCGAAGGGCGCGAGCCGCTGCAGCTGGCGCGCGAGATCGAGATGGATCTCGGCTTCGTCGATCTCCGCGTCCACCCGCAGCCGGGGAGAGAGCTTGTCGGCGTCGAGCTGGGCGCGCGCCCTCTCTTCGAGCGCGTCGGCGAAGGCCTTCACGCCGGCGCTCGGCAAGGTCACGCCCGCCGCGTGGCGGTGGCCGCCGAAGCGGGTCAGGTGGGCGGAGCACTCCGCCAGCGCGTCGTAGAGGTGGAAGCCTTCGATGCTGCGGCCCGAGCCCCGGGCGACGCCGCCCTCCTCGGCGAGCACCAGGGTGGGTCGGTGGAAGCGCTCGACGATGCGGCTCGCGACGATGCCGACCACGCCGACGTGCCAGCCGGTCGACGAGACGACGATGGAGTGCCGCCCCGCGCCGGCCGCACAGGCTCCGGCAACCACCTGCTCCGCCTGCTCCAGCGCCTCGCCCGCGATGCGCGCTTGCAGCTCTTGCCGCTCGCCGTTGGCACGGTCGAGCTGCTCGGCGAGCGCGCGCGCCTCCGCCAGATCTTCCGTGAGCAGGAGCCGCACGCCCACCGAAGCGTCGTCGAGCCGCCCCGCCGCGTTGATGCGCGGCCCCAGCTTGAAGCCGACGTCTGCGCAGCTCACCTCGCCCGCGACCTGCGCGACCGACTTGAGCGCCAGCACGCCGGGCCGCGCCGCGCGCGCCAGCTCCTTGAGGCCGAAGTGGACCAGCACCCGGTTGGGCCCGGTGAGCGGCACCACGTCGGCGATGGTGCCGAGCGCGACCAGGTCCAGCTGCTCTCGCAGGTTGGGCTCGGGCGACCGCGTGAACCACCCTAAGTCGCGCAGGGTCTTGCGCAGCGCCAGCAGCAGGTGGAAGGCGACGCCCACCGCGGCGAGCTCGCGCCCCGGAAAGGCGCAGCCGGGCTGGTGCGGGTTGAGGATGGCCACCGCGCGGGGCAGGGACTGCGCGGCGGTGTGGTGATCGATGACGACCACGTCCATGCCGAGCTGGTTGGCGGCCTCGACCTCGTCCACCGCGGTGACGCCGCAGTCGGCGCTGACCACCAGCCGCGTGCCCCGCGCCGAGAGCTTGCGCATGGCCTCGAGGTTGAGGCCGTAGCCTTCGACCAGCCGGTGCGGGACGTAGAAGTCGATGCGCGCGGGCGGCGCCGCACCGGGCGCACAGGCCGCGAGCTTGCGCAGCGTGGAGACGAGCAGCGCGGTGCTGGTCACGCCGTCCACGTCGTAGTCGCCGTAGACGCACAGCGCCTCGCGCTCTTCGAGTGCGCGCTTCATCCGCGCCACCGCCGCGCCGATTCCTTTGAGCCCAAACGGATCGGGCAGCTGGTCGAGGCGGGGCGAGAGAAAGCGCTCTGCCGCCGCGGTGTCGCGCAGGCCGCGGGCCCAGAGCGCGCGGCCCACCGCGGGCAGCACACCGAGCGACGCCGCGAGCCGTGCGGCAGGTTGGTGAGCGTCGATCGCCGCTGCTTCTCCGAGTGCCCAGCGCATGGAAGCGGTGTAGCACGGGGGTCTGACACCTCCTCTGGCGATCGCGCAAAGCCGCGGCGTTACGCGAGGCCCGGGCGCTAAGTCGGCCGCGCGAGTCGCTGCGTGCTGGAGAATACTGCGCAGCACGCCGCCCGCGCAGGCCGGCCGGCAGCGGGTCCGGACGGGCTCACGTCCGCCGCAATGCCGGACTGCGCATCGCCGCCGGTGGAGTCAACGAGGCGATCGCGTGGCCGCCCGGCGAGGCGTGAATCCTCAGTCGACCTTGCGATCGATGATGGTCGTAATGCCCATTCCATAACCGATACATAGCGTGATCAGCGCGCGCCTCTGGCCGGTGCGCTCCAGCTCGTGCAGCGCCGAGGCGATCAGCATCGCGCCCGTGGCGCCGAGCGGATGGCCGAGCGCGATGGCCCCGCCATTGGGATTGACCTTCTCCATCGGAATGCCCAGCTCCTTCGCGACCACGATGGGCACCGGCGCGAACGCCTCGTTGATCTCGAAGACGTCGATGTCCGCGACGGTGAGGTCCGCCTGCGCGAGCGCCTTGCGCGTCGAGGGAATGGGCCCCGTCAGCATCAGGATGGGGTCGCTGCCGGCCACCGCCATCGAGACGATCCGCGCGCGCAGCTTGAGGCCGAGGGACCGCGCCCTGCCCTTCGACGCGACCACCACCGCCGCCGCGCCGTCCACGATGCCCGAGCTGTTGCCGGCGTGGAGCACGCCGTCTTCCTTGAACGATGGGCGCAGCGCCGCGAGCGTGTCCACCGTGGTGCCGGGGCGCGGGTGCTCGTCGCGGTCGAACACACGCTCGCCAAAAGACAGCGGCAGGATCTCCTTCGCGAAGTGCCCCTTCTCGATGGCGTTCGCCGCCTTCAGCTGCGACTGCGCCGCGAACTCGTCGAGCTGCCGGCGGGTGAGTCCCCACTGCGCGGCGATCAGCTCGGCTGACAGGCCCTGGGGCACCAGGCCTGGCCACCGCTCCATCAGCCCCGGCGAAGCGGGCCCCTCGCCGCCGAAAGCGTCCGAGCCCATCGGCACGCGCGTCATGTGCTCGACGCCGCCTGCGATCACCAGCTGCGCGGCGCCGCTCATCACCGCCTGCGCCGCGAAGTTCACCGCCTGCAGCCCCGAGCCGCAGAAGCGGTTCACGGTGGTGCCGGGGATCTCCACCGGCAGGCCCGCCGCCAGCACCGCGGCGCGCGCGACGTTGAGGCCCTGCTCGCCCACCTGCGTGACGCAGCCCATGATCACGTCGTCGACGTCTTTGGCCTGCACGCCGCCGTGCTCGAGCGCGCCGAGCAGCGTCCGCGCGAGCAGATCGACCGGATGCACCGACGAGAGGCTGCCCTTGCGCTTGCCGCGCGCCGTCCGCACCGCATCGACGATGACCGCTTCTGCCACGGGGGACTCCTGGTCGAGCTCTTCGAGTGAATTCGGGATCTGCTGCCGCGGCGGAGCGCGGCCCATGCCGGCGAAAGTGACGCCCACGCTCTCCAGCACGCCGCGGCCCTTCCAGGTCGGCTTAGGCATGACGGAAGGGGTTCTTGCGCACGATGGTCTCGCCGCGATCGGCGCCGACGGAGATGGCGATGGCCTCGACCCCGACCAGCTGCTCGACGCGCTCCACGTAGCGGCGCGCGTGGTCGGGTAACTCGGAGTATTCGCGCAGGTCGCCCAGCGGCTCCTTCCAGCCCGGCAGCTCCTCGTAGACGGGCTGGGCTTGCGCCAGAAGGTCTGGATCGCTCGGGTACTCCGTGACCAACTTGCCCGATGCGAGCTTGTACGCCACCGCGATCTTGACCTTGTCGAGTCCGGTGAGCACGTCGAGCTTGGTCAGCGCCAGCCCCGACATGCCGTTGACGCGCACGGCGTAGCGCAGCACCAGCGCGTCGAGCCAGCCGCAGCGGCGCGGACGTCCGGTGACCGTGCCAAACTCGGCGCCCACGCTGCGCAGCCGCTCGCCGGTGGCGTCGGTCAGTTCCGTCACCAGCGGGCCGTTGCCGACCCGGGTCGTATAGGCTTTGGTAATGCCAATCACCGAATCAATCGCAGTCGGCCCCAGCCCCGAGCCGACCGCCGCATTGCCCGCCACCGTGTTCGAGCTGGTGACGTACGGATAGGTGCCGTGATCGACGTCGAGCAGCGTTCCCTGCGCGCCCTCGAAGAGGATGGCCTTGCCGCGCGTCGCCTCGAGCGTGAGCTTCTCCGAGACGTCGCCGATGTACGGCGCGATCTTCTCGCCGCGGCGCACGCAGAGCTCGTAGAGCTCGGCCAGGTCCACCTTTTCTCCGCCCAGCGCCGCGATCTGCGCGTTGGCCTCCTCGATGCGCTCCGACAGCTTGACCCTCAGCGCCTCGCCCTTGAGCAGGTCGCGGATGCGGATACCCCGGCGCGCGACCTTGTCCTCGTAGCAGGGGCCGATGCCGCGCCCGGTAGTGCCGATCTTCGCATTGCCCGCTTTGGTCTCGCGGCCCGCGTCGATGCGCTTGTGCCACGGCAGGATGACGTGCGCGTTCTGGCTGACCACGAGCTGCGACGGGTCGGAGAGCAGGCCCTTGCTCTTCAAGAGCTCCACTTCGTCGAGCAGCGCCTCGGGATCGACCACGACGCCATTCCCGATGAAGCAGCGCTTGCCCGGGTGGAGCACGCCGCTCGGCACCAGGTGCAGCACGGTCTTGACGCCGCCCACCACCAGCGTGTGGCCGGCGTTGGCGCCGCCCTGGTAGCGGACGACCACGTCCGCCCACGAGGTAAAGAGGTCGACGATCTTCCCCTTGCCTTCGTCGCCCCACTGCGCGCCGACGATCACCACATTGGACATGGGAGGTTCCCTATCACGAGGAGAGCTACGGTGGAGATCCGCGCGAATACTTCGCCTGCGGACTGGACGACAGCAGCCATTTGCGGTCTTCGTCCGCCTTCAGATCGAGCTCACCGGACGGCAGGAGGACCGCGATGAAGCGTCCGTGCGCGATGAAGCTGCCGCGCTCTTCCATGGTGGCGGGCGTGCCGCGCAGCACCGCCACCTCGTGCGGCGGGTTGAAGAGCAACCACTCGGGTTTGCCTTCCTTTGCCCAGGTGCCCTGCAGCCAGCTCGCGTCTTCCACAACCGGGGGCGCGGCCACCGGCGCAACCGGGCGGACGACGGGGACGCGCTGCGGTGGCTGTGGCGGAACCACCGTGCCCGGCTTGCAGGCGGCCACCACCATCAGCACCAGGAGGAGCGCGCGCATGCGCTCAGAGGACGATCTGCTGGACGCGACGCACGTTGGGCAGCTTGCGCAGGCGATCGAGAACCTCGGCGGTGGCCGGCGAGTCGACGTTGACCAGCGCCAGCGCCTCGCCCTTCTGCTTGTCCCGCGCCAGCGCGAACTGCGCGATGTTGACCTTCGCCTCGCCCAGCGTCTGGCCGACGTTGCCGATCACGCCCGGCGCGTCGTTGTTGTGCACCACGACGATGTTGCCCTCGGCCACCGACTCCAGCTCGAAGGCATTGACGCGGACGATGCGCGGCTCGCGCTTGCCGACGATGGTGCCGGCGAGCTCGGTCGCAGCTGTCTTGCAGCGCAGCTTGACCGTGACCAGGCTGGCGAAGTCCGGCGTCTCGCTGGTCTTGGTCTCGGTGATCATGAGCCCGCGCTCCTTGGCCAGCGCCGGCGCGCTCACCTCGTTCACCGGCTCGGCCAGGAAGGTCCCCAGCACCCCCTTGAGCACCGCCGCGGTGAGCGGCGCGGTGGGCTGGGTCGACACCTCGCCGGCGTAGGTGATCTCGATCGACTCGGGCGCGGTGGCGCTCTCGCCTTCGAGCGCCACCTGTCCCGCAAAGCGGCCCAGCTTTTCCGCCAGCCGCAGGAAGGGCCCCAGCCGCTCCATCACCTCGCCGGAGACCGACGGCACGTTGACCGCGTTCCGGATGGTGCCGGTGGTGAGGTAGTCCACCATCGACTCGCAGACGATCACCGCGACGTTGGTCTGCGCGTCCTCGGTCGAACCGCCGAGGTGCGGGGTGGCGATGAAGTTCTCGCAGGAGAAGAGCGGATGATCCTTGGGCGGCGGCTCGACCTCGAAGACGTCGAGCGCGGCGCCGCCGATCTTCTTTGACCTCAAAGCATCGGCCAGCGCGTTCTCGTCGATCAAGCCCCCACGCGCGCAGTTGACGATCAGCGCGCCCGGCTTCATCAGCGCGAGCGTCGGCGCCGAGATCATGTTCTTCGTCTGCTCGGTCATCGGGACGTGCAGCGTGATGGCGTCTGCGCGTTTCCAGATCTGGCCGAGCTCCACCAGCTCGATGCCGAGCTTCGCGGCCGCCTCGGCCGAGAGGAACGGGTCGTAGCCGATGACCTTCATGCCGAACGCCTGCGCCCGCTTGACCACCAGCCCGCCGATGTTGCCGGTGCCCACCACGCCGAGCGTCTTGCCGGCGAGCTCGCGGCCCGAGGCGTACTTCTTCTTCTCCCACTTGCCGCCGCGCGTGCTCTGCGACGCGTCGGCGATGGACCGCGCCAACGCCAGCAGGAGCGCCAGGGTGTGCTCGGCCACCGAGACGCTATTGCCGCCCGGCGCGTTCATCACCACCACGCCTTTGCGCGTGGCGGCCGGCAGGTCGATGTTGTCCACGCCGGTGCCGGCGCGGCCGATGACCCTGAGCTTCGTCGCCGCAGCGAGGATCTCCGCGGTAACCTTGGTGGCGCTGCGCACCGCGAGCGCGTCGTAACCGCCGATGATCTCGCGCAGCTCGGCGGGCTTGAGGCCCACCTTGAACTCGACCTGCGCGCCCGGGATGCGCTCGAGGATGGTCTTCGCTTCCTGCGACAGATCGTCGGCGATGAGGATGCGCATCATTTGTCCCCGTAGAAGCTGCGCTGCGCCGCCGCGAGGCCTTTGCCCAGCTCGACGGAGGCGCCCAGATCCTTCAAGCCCCGCTCGATGGCGCCGACGACGATGAGCATGTCGAAGTCGTCGAAGTAGCCGAGGTGCGCGATGCGGAAGATCTTCCCCTTGGCCGCGTCCTGCCCGCCAACGAGCTTGATCCCGTACTGCTTGAAGAGGTGCTTGCAGAGCTTCTCGCTGTCCACGCCGTCGGGCGCGAGCACGGTGGTCATCGCGTTGGAGGGGCTCTTCGAATAGAGCTTGAGGCCGAGCGCCTCCATTCCGGCGCGGGCGGCGCGGGCGAGCCGTGCGTGGCGCGCGAAGCACTCCTCGAGCCCCTCCTCCTTGAACATCGCCAGCGACTCGTCGAGCCCTTCGGTGAGGGAGATGGCCGGCGTCCAGGCGGTCTGGTTCTTTTTCTGGTTGTCGCGCTCGCGCTTGAGGTCGAAGTAGAAGCGCGGCAGATCGGCGGTCTCGTTGAGCCGCCATGCTTTCTCATTCGCCGCGAGGAAGGCGATGCCCGGCGGCAGGCCCAGCGCCTTGTGGCACGCGCTCACCATCACGTCGATGCCCCACTCGTCCATCGGCAGCGACATCGCGCCGAGCGCGCTGATGGCGTCCACCACCAGGATCGCGTTGGTCTTCGCGGTGGCCGCGGCGAGCTGCTGGATCGGATGATAGACGCCCGTCGATGATTCGTTCGCCTGGACATAAACGGCTTTGGCGTTCGGGTGCTCGCGCAGCGCCTTCTCGACGGCCGACACCTCGACCGGGCTGCCCCACTCGCACTTGAGCGTGATGGCGGTGACGCCGTACGACTTGGCGAGCTTGGTCCAGCGCTCGCCGAACTTGCCGGCGTCGATGACGATGGCCTCGTCGCCCTTCTTGAGGAAGTTGACGAACGCCGCCTCCATCGCGCCGGTACCGCTGGCCGCGAACTGGACCACGTCCTGTTGGGTCTGGAAGAGCCACTGCAGTCCCTCGCGCACGCGGCCGAAGACGGCCTCGAACTCCGGAGACCGGTGATGAACGATGGGCCGCGCCATGCGGAGCGCGAGCCGCTCGGGAACGGGCGTGGGACCGGGCGTCATCAGTCGGATCTTCTTCACGGGCGTCTCCTCAGGCTGCGGGAGGCTGTGGATTAGGATTGACGGCGCGCCGTGTCAAGGCACGATCGCCGCGCCTGATAACTCGCCTCGTCGCTCAGCTTCGATAGCGCCGGCGCGTTGCTCAGTGAACGACGCGCACCGGATGGATCACGAGACCCGCCGCCCGGGACCGGGACGAAAAGAAGTCCGAGTCCGCGGTTACCAGATTGCCGGCCGCATGGAGAATCGCGGTCGAAGCGTGAATCGAGTCTCGCGGCGCCAGCGAATCCAGCAAATTCCCGGCCTCGTTGATGATCGTTTCGTCGACCGGTACGAATTGCAAATTCGGAATGCCCAGCAAGGCCGCCGCAGCGTCCCGGGCGCGATTGCGATCGAAAGGCGCGCCTTTGACTGCTCTCCCTGCCACCCAGGCGACCTCATCCCAGGTCAGATATGAAGTGACCGCGATGATTTCCGCGGCAGCAACTTTCTTGATCCAGTTTTCACAGGCGCGCACCGTCGCCGGATCCAGGTTCTTCAACATTGGCGTCAAGAATATGCCGGCGTCGAGATAGTAACGCTTCATCGGCGCGCGAGGTATTCATCGTCCATCAACTCCCGATAGGACGCCACATTCGGCTGCGCCGGAAGGCTCGCGCAAAATTGTTCCCAACGCGCGAGTCCCTCGACCTGCCGCATGGTTCGCTCGACCAGAAGCTGTTGAAACAATTCCGGGGCGAGGCGCAGCGAGAGATCGACGATCAGCTGAAGGTCATTTTCATAATCGAGGTGGCCCCAGCCGATGAAGGTCCACACATCGCTCTGGCTGCCTTCGGCAATCACTGCTGCGTGCCGTGTGCGTAATAATTGATCCCACCCAACGCAGCCACCGCCGCGAGAGAGGATTTGACCAAATCGTCGAGGGCCGCTGCGTAGCGCACGGAAATTCCGTTCCGGTCGCCTTTGCTCATGACGATGAGGAGCGGAACGGTCGCAGGATCGACCGCCTCGACCTCGGCGATGATCTCGATCATCGTGAACGCCTGCTTGGGGTTGCGTGAGAGGAATTGATCAATGCGCTCCGCGAGAGGTTGACTCGCCGCTTTGAATTGATCGATATCGATCGGCATCGTGCCGCGACACTACCAGATCGCGTCGAGGGACAGCGTCCGCCGCGCTTCCTCCACCGTGGCCGGCTCGCGCCCCATGTCGCGCGCCATCCGCGCTGCCTTGGCGACGAGATCGCCGTTGGAGGTCGCCATCCGCTTGCCTTCGCTGTCGAGATAGAAGTTGTCCTCGAGCCCGACGCGCACGTTGCCGCCGAGCGCGAGCGCCGCGCCGACCATCCGCCACTGCTCGTGCGAGATGCCGATCACCTCCCAGGTGGAGCCGCGCGGCGCCTCGCGCGCCTGCATCGCCAGATTTTCCGTGGTGGCGCGGATGCCGCCGAGCACGCCCATGATGAAGCTGAACTGCAGCGGCTCCTTCAGGAGGCCCTTGTCCAGCAGCGGCCCGATGCTGTTGGTGTGCCCGACGTCGAAGCACTCCAGCTCCGGCTTGACGTTGGCCGAGCGCATCACCTCAAGCAGGAACGAGATGTCGCGGAAGGGGTTCTCGAAGACAAAGTCGAAGACGAACTCTTTGCGCTTCTGTGAATACTTCGCGTAGTTCATCGAGCCCATGTTGAGCGCGCCGATGGCCGGCTTCACCTGCGCGATGTGCGCCACGCGCGACTCCATCGAACCCGCGCCGCCGGTCGAAAAATTAAGGATCACCGGGCAGCGCTTCTCGGTCTCCGTCTTGATTGCAGCGTAGACCTTTGGCTCGAAGGTCGGGCCGCCCTCGTCGGTGCGCGCGTGGATATGCACCACGCTCGCGCCCGCCTCGTACGCGCGCCGCGCCTCCTCCGCGATCTCGGCTGGCGTGTATGGCACCCACGGGCACTGCGCGCGGTTCGCCAGCACGCCGGTGAGCGCGCAGGTGATGATCACCTTGTCGTTCATCTTCCCTTCCAGTCTGGCTTCCGCTTCTCGAGAAAGGCCGAGACGCCCTCGAGCGCGTCCTCAGCGAGCGCGTTGAGGCTCAGCTGCGCGCAGAGCGCTTCGAGCTGCTGCTCGTACGGCAGGTCTTGCGTGGCATAGAACGCGCGGCGGCCGAGCCGCAGCGCAGCCGGGCTCTTCGCTGCCAGCGTCTCGAGCAGCTCCTGCGTGCGCGCAACGAGCGTGCCGCGAGGGACGCTTCGGTTGATGAGCCCGATGCTCTTCGCCTCAGCCGCATCGAGCCGGCGCGCGGTAAGCACCAGCTCGAGCGCGGCGCGGCGGCCGATGCAGCGGCTCAATGGCGCGAGCGCCATATAGGGAAACAGCCCGACGTCCACCTCGGGCGCACCGAAGGTCGCGTCGTCGGCGGCGATGGCCAGGTCGCAGGACGCCAGGAGCCCGAGCCCGCCCGCCAGCACCGCTCCGTTGACGCAGGCCACGACCGGCTTGCCGAGCCGCGTGAAGTCGGCGAGCAGCGCGGCATAGGCGCGGCGCGCCTCGTGCGCGGCCAACAGGCCATCGGACGCCAGAGCGCCGGAGAGATCGGCGCCCGAGCAGAACGCCTTCTCGCCCGCACCGGTGATGCAGATGGCGCGGACGGCGGCGTCGGCGTCCGCGCGGAAGAGCGCCCCCCGCAGCGCGGCGACCAGGCCGGGGGTGAGCGCGTTGCGCTGGGCGGGCCTGCTCAGGACGAGCCAGCGAGCGGACCCGCGGTCTTCTTCCTGGAGATCGGAGGGCATGCGCGCGCAACCTGCCGGTCGCGCGCCGCCGAAGTCAAGCGAACATGGTCCGCACCACCGAGACCAGGCGATCCACGTCGCGCTTGCCGAGGTTGTGCTTGCGGCAGGCATCGATCAAGGGGCGGAACATCGGCTCCACGCCGCCCGTGGGCTCGTCGTCGCGGAGGAAAAGATCGGCGAGCCGGACCTCGAGCGCGCCGGCGAGTTTCGAGAGCGTCTCGAGGTGCGGCGACCGCTCGCCGCGCTCGATCATCGAGAGGAACGAGACGCTGATGCGAGCGCGCTCGCTGAGCGTTTCCTGCGTCATCTTGGGCCCGACGCGCGAGAGCCGCAGCTGTCGGATCTTCCGCCCTACTTCCTTGACGACGCTTGCCTGTCCCATCGCGTTCCGGGCGGACCTCATATTGGATTTGGAAGCGGCGTTCCTAACAGCAAGCGGAATCAATGCCAGAGACGGGGAGTGAAAGACCTGTTCCACAAAGCGCGCGACGTTTAAAAGCTGGCAAACGAGCCCAGCGATTTCAAGTCCAGCACGAAGGAATAGGTGGGGCTGCCGAGGAGGTGGCCGTCCTTGACCCGGAGGGTGGTGGTCAGGCCGACGGTCGCGCAGTGGCACGGCGGCTCGTACGCGAGGCCGATGCGGTGGTCCCAGTCCTCGATGTACGAGGGCGGCGCCCCGACGATCAGGTAGCGGGTCAGGTCGTAGGATACGCGCAGGCCGTTGCGCATCACGGGCAGCACGCCTGACGCTCCGATCACCGCGGAGCCCGAGAGCCCGGTGGGGGACGCGACGGCGAGGCGCGCGGCGGAGAAGAGCTCGTCGATGCCGCCGCGCAGGTGCTCGCTGGTGCTTCCGCGCAGGAGCGACACGCCGCCGTGGAGCTCGTCGCCGCGCGGGTCGTGGACGCCGCCGACGTAAGCGCTGAGGGACGAGATCTGGTGCGTCGGCCAGTCGTAGCGGACTTGCGTCGAGATGCCCACCGTGCCGAGTAGCACCGACGCGGCCGCGCTGCCTTCGCCGAAGCGCGCCCTGCCGCCGCCGCTCCAGAGCAGGACGTCCTGCAGCAAGTCGAACCTCAGCGTCCGAGAGGGGAGCGCGCCAGTCTTCGTCCATAGCGACTGCGAGACGCCGAGCGTCGCCTCGACCGCGCCCCCGCTCGGCGCTCCGCCATCGATGTCGTCGTAGGCCCTGCGCGCGCCCGGAACGCCCTCGGTGTTGGTGGAGTCACGGCGCTGTTGACCGGGCCCGAGACCCTGCTCCGCTTCGTCGGGAGACGCGAAGTACCGGGCGCCGCCCGCGTCGGAGGGATCTCCGAGGGGAGGGCCGCCGCCCTGCAGCGAGGCCGAGATGGCGCGCAGGCGCAGCTCGGGCGTGATCACGTGCAGCCGGTCCCCGTAGCGGCGCTCGAAATCGACGCTCGCGCGCGCACCCGCGGTGAGGTAGGCGCGCTGGTGGTCGCGGCCCGTCACGCCCTGCATGAGCCAGACGTCGGCTCGGGCGCCGGCGTCGAGCGCAAGCTCGATTGGCAGATCTGCAGGCAGCGCGACCGCGAGGCGCGGCGCGACGTCGAAGCGCAGCGCCGGCGCGCGGCCCCAATCGGTGCCGGGCGTGAAGGTCACGCCCCCGGCGCCGCGGTCGGTGGGGCCAAAGCCGGTGTCCCGCTCGAGGAGATCGCGCGCGCCCAGGGGCGCGAACTCGACGGCGCTCACTTCGGCCGAGCCGGTGAAGACGCCGAGATCCACCGGCGCCATCTGCGCGAAAAGTCCCGGCAGCCGCTGGAAGGTGTGGCGCCGCTCGGGGCCGAACAGCCGCCGATCGGGGTTGTGGCCGTCCGTGATGCGCACGTCCTGCAGCAGCGTCGCGTCCGCGCCCACGCTCAGCGGGCCGCGCGAGCGCCACGCGCCAACGTCGGTGCGCAGGAAGTCGAGGGAGCGATCCAGCGGCAAGGGATCGACGTCGGCGACCACCATGCTGTCGGTGGCGAAGGTGCCCTGCACCGCGAAGGTGCCGGCCGCGCCTTCGGTCCGGTGGGCGATGTGCCCGATGCCGCGCACGCCACCGAAGCCGCGACCCGGGCCGGTGTCCGGTTCGCCGGCCACCGGCGCGTCGATGGAGCCGCCCTTGTCGAGATCGTAGAGGAGGTCGAGCGAGATCGAGCCGCGCGTCCCTTCGAAAGGCGCGTACCGCGTCTCGATCCCGAGCCGCGGCCCGCGAACGTTGCGCGCGCCCAGCGCGGCGGCCGCCGGCGGCTGCCCCGGATTATGGCCGCCGAGGTAATAGCCCGGCGTGAGCGTGACATCGAGGCTGCGGCCAAGCGTCAGGAAGACCGGCTGTGCGAGGGTGAAGCCGGTCACGATGCTGCCGCCGAGCAAAGGCGCGAGCAGCCCCGACTGGCGGCTGGTCAGCGGCAGCGAAAGCGGAAACAGCGGGATCGGCAGCCCGCCCAGCACCAGCTTCGCTCCGCGCAGGTGCGCGCGGTCGCCCTCGATCAGCGCCGTCTCCGCCGCGATCTCGAAGTCGGGTTCGCCCGGGCAGTCGCACGGAGTGAGCGTCACATCCTGCGCCTCGATCGCGGTGGGCGAGAGGCGGCGGACGCGCATGCCGTGCAGCGTGAGCTGGTTCTTGCCGGCGCGCGGGTTGCTTTCGGACGGCGTGCGCTCCTTGAGGTAGATGACCGCGTTGGTCAGGTCGGCGGCGCGCAGGGTGAGGTCCACCAGCGCCGCGTCAGCGAGGAACACCTGGCGCCCCTGCAGGCCGAGCACGCCGCCGTCGAGCTTGAGCGTGCCGCCCTTGCGGTCGAGCACGCCGCGGGCTGCCCGCAGCGTCGCGTCGCCGCGCCGCACCACCACGTGCCCGTCGAGGCGAATGACCCGCGTGTCGAGATCGTACTCGAGGTGATCCGCCTCCACGGCGACCTGTTGGTCCGGCGGTCCGGCTAAAAGCGCGGCCGGCCCCTCGTTGGCAGCGGGGGCGGCCGCGGCGGCGGCGGCGCTCGAAAGGAGCAGCACGAGTGCTGCGATGGCGCGGCCGAGCATCATCTCTGGTGGAGCGCTTCTAGCCGACTATTGGCTGGTCGAGAAGGTCACCGTCAGCATCGAGCCCTCCTGCCGGAGCTGGTACTCGGCGTGCCCGCGCAGCTCGATGCGCACGTCGGTGCCGCCCGCGACGGCGAGCGGCACGATGCGCCGCACCGGTCCGTCGAAGAAGCGGGTGTCGAGCGGGCGCCGGTTGTTGGGCAGCGGGATCGCCGTCCGCGGGAGGTGGATCAGGACCGCCCCGTCCTCTCCGGAGACGCCGTACTCGAGCGGCTTGTTGCTGCGGACGATCACCACGCCGCCCTGCGCGGGGCGGAAGCCGATGCCGGTGATGAGCTTGCGCGCGGGCCCGGCCGCGGCGACGCGACGCTGGCGGCGCGGGTCGGCCGCGGAGCCCGACTGGCCCGCGGCGGACGCGGAGCCCGCCTTCGCCGGAGCAGACGTGGGGAGCGGATTTGGCGCCGGCGCGCGCCGCGCGGGGGCAGAGGGAGGCGCGCGGTGGCCAGGAATGGCGGTCGCGATCGTACGCTGCTTCGCTTGAGTCGCGGGCCCAAAGGGCGGCGGCGGCGGGTCGGGCTCCACCTCCTCACGCGCGACGGGGCGAGAGCCCAGGAGCGCAACCGTGGGCAACGAAGCCCGCTTCTGCGCGTCAGCGCTGCGCGCCTGCCACGCGCCTTCCGCGCTGGCCGCGGCCGCCGCTTCTTCGCGCCGCGTCGCAGTCGCTGCTTCCTGGCGCGCACCAGTCGCCGCTTCTTCCGGCCGCGTCGCAGGCGACGGCGCCGCTTCTCGCTGCGCGACCGCCGGACTCCGCGGCACTGCTTCAGTCCGCCGGACGCCGCGCGCGGCCCCGTCTGACCCGGCGCCGCGCGCAGGCGGCTCTTCGTTTTTCGCGACCGCAGCCGGAGGAGCCGGCGCCTCGACCGCGCGCTGCGGGGCGGGCGGCGCCGCGCGCACCGGCGGCGCGGGCGCGGCCACCACCAGAGACGGCGCCTCGACTACCGCCAACTCAGCAGGACGCTCCGGCGCAGCTGCCTCGCCGCGCGCAGCCGGGTTTGCAGAGGCCGTGGCCGAAGCAGCAAGCTCGCCCGCACCAGCCTCGCGATCCCGCGCTGGCGCGCCAGCCAGCAGCGGCGCCGCGCGCGGGACCCGCACCTCGATTCGACTCCCGCTCGCGCGCACGTCGAACTCCGCGTCAGCCACGAGCTCGATCACCACCCGCGCCGTCCGCGCCCCCGCGCTCGTCACCCCGATGCGCCGCACGGTGCCGTCGTCCACCTCTACCTGTCGTGGCACCTCACCCACCGCGGTGTCCGCGCAGTCCACCACCACGCGCGGCGGCGACAGGAGCTTGAGCGTGGTGAAGCTCAGCGGCCGGTCGCCGCGGAGCTCGACGGCAGCGGTCGCCGCGTCTCCGGCGGAGCGCACCGAGAGCAGCTTCCCGCGCGGCTCCGCGGGCGCCGTGGTCGAGAGGAGAATCACCAGAAGCAAGAGGCGCACGAGCGAAAAACCGTAGCACGGGGCCCGGGTCGGCCCAAGCATCTAAGGAGCTTGTCGCCGATTGTCGCAGCCGGCGGGCGACCCGACTGTGCCGCAGCCAGGGCTCGGGGACGCCCGGCGGCGTGCGAGCGCGGCCTCTGCGCGCGGCTGAGGCGGCTTAAATCGCCCGCGGCCCGAGGCGGGCCTTGCGGGGCTGCTCCCGCTTGGCCGCGTACTCGACCAGGTTGCGCACGTCTTCGCAGATCTGGTGGATGTCGTAGCCCATCGTCAACTCGAGGTGGCTGTTGTCCTTGACCGGGCGCCAGAGCAGGTATTCGCTGCGCGCCGCGCGATAGATGCCGTGGGTGCTCTGCGCCGAGGCGATCTTGTCGAGGTCGCCAAAGATCACCGCCATCGGCACCTCGATATCTTTGTAATGCTCTTTGTAATCAAAGCCGGTGCGGTAGCACTTCATCTCATCGTTGCGAATCCAGCGAGCGAATTGCTCGACCACGCGGCGCGGCTCCTTCTCGCCACCCTGGCTGAGCAGCCAGCGGAAGTCCGCCGCGACCACGCGCGACGGGTTCAGCAGCGACCCCATGAACCGCGCCACCACCTCGTAGCGCTTGAGGTTGCCTTCGGTCGCCGCGTGCGCGAGCGTGCGCAGGAACAGATCGACCGGCACGTGGCGGAACTGCACCGGCGCGTATTTCTTGCCCGGCGCCACCAGCAGATTCGCCACGCGGTCGAGCGCGAAAAAGCTGAGCTTGCGCAGCACGCGCGCCGAGAGATGCTGCGTCTTTTTCACGCCGCTCGCCGCGGTGCAGGCCGCGTCGATGATCGGGTTCAGCAGGGTCGGGCCGAACAGCGAAAGCGCGCGCAGCCCGAGGAAGCCGCGCCCGATATCGCTCGGCGCGCCGATGGTCACCAGCCCGGCGAGATCTCCGTGCGATGCCGCGTAGCCGTAGCCGAGCATGCCTCCCATGCTGCTGCCGACATAGTAGACGCGCTCGCGGCCGGTCTTCTTCTTCACCGCCTCGATGCCGGCCGGGATGTCCTCGAGGAAGTAGCTGTCGATGTCCCAGTCCCAGTCGAGGTCCGCGGGCGTCTTTCGGCCTTCGGCTGCGGCGCGCGAAACCTGCAGCTCGCGCGAGGAGCGGCCGTGGCCGCGCAGCTCCAGGATGTGGATGTCGGCGCCGTAGGAGAGGAGCCGCTTGACGAAGTCGCCGCAAGTAAAGGCGTGGCGATTTTGCGACCAGCCCGGAACCAGCACCAGCGGCTCGTCCCAGATGGGCTGGTCCCAGCTTTGCCGGACCGGGCGGTAGCGCGAGATCTGGAGCACCCAGCCGTCCCGCGTGCGGACGTCGTAGATCTCCTTCGTATAGAGGGACTTGAAAGGCACCTCGTCGAGCGGGGGCGGCGAGGTGGGCTGGAGTTCGAGGCGTCGCATGGTCTCTCTGGAAATCGTTCGTTAGTCGCGGCCCCGGGGTCCACGCTCCCTGGAAACCTAGGGCCTGCTCGACCTGCAGGCAAATCGAGTGCCGCGCGTATTTACAATCGTTCACTTGGCATGCGAGGGGTCGCTTCGCCAGCGAGGATTCCTTCCAGCTCACCGACCAGGTAGAGCGACCCGCAGCAGAGGACCGTGCCCTCGGGCCCCGCCGTGCGGCGGGCCGCCTCCAGCGCGGCCGCGGGCGATCCGTGCACCACCCCCGGCCAGAGCCGCGCCAGCTCGTCGGGCGACCGCGCGCGTGGGGAGTCGGCTGCGCAGAAGTGGACTTCCTGCGCGACTTTGGCCAGCTCCTGCAGCATCGCCCGCGCGTCCTTGTCCTGCATGGCCGCGAACACCAGCACGACGCGGCGACCGCGCAAGGAGCGCGCCAGCGCAGCGGCGGCGTGGGGATTGTGCGCGCCGTCGAGCAGCACCTCCGGGCGGCCACCCTTGCGCTCCAGCCGGCCAGGCCAACGGGCCGAGGCGAGGCCCCGCTCGAGGTGGCGAGGGGAGACCTCCGGCAGCGCGGCGGCCTCCAGCAGCGCGCAGGCGAGCGCGGCGTTCCCGCGCTGGTGCAGCCCTTCGAGCCCCGGCTCGGCGCGCACCGTCCAGCGGGGGCCGGCATAGCAGAAGGGCTGATCGCCGCGGCTCTCGAATCGATAATCGCGCCCGGGCCTCCACAGGAGCCCTTTCGATAATTTCGATAACTCTCGCGCCGCCTCCAGCGGCTGCCCCGCACTGACCGCGGGAACGCCGGGCTTGAAGATGCCGCCCTTCTCGCGCGCGACGTGCGCCAGCGTAGGCCCGAGATGCTGCGTGTGCTCGAGCCCCAGCGCGGTCACCGCGCAGGCGCGCGGCTCGATCAGATTGGTCGCGTCGAGCCGCCCGCCGAGCCCGACTTCGATGACCGCGACTTCGATCTTCGCCTGCGCGAAGGCCAGAAAGCCCATCAGCGTGGCGATCTCGAAGAAGGTGAGGCCCGGATCTCCCAGCGCCCAGGGGACTCGCGCGACGATCTCTTCGAGCAGCGCCGCCGCGTGCGGCTCGCTCACCGGCGCGAAGTCCAGCCGGATGCGCTCGCAGAAGTGGCGCAGGTGCGGGCTGGTGTAGAGCCCGGTCTTGAGGCCCGCCGCGCGCAGCGACGCCTCGGCGAACGCGCACGTCGAGCCCTTCCCGTTGGTGCCGGCGACGTGCAGGGTTTGGTACTGCAAGTGCGGATCGCCGAGCAGCCGCAGCGCCTCGCGCATCCGCTCGAGCCCGAGCTTCATGCCGAAGTTGCTCCGGGCGAAGAGGACCGCCTTGAGCTCCTCGAAGGTCACAGCTGGAAGACCGCGAGGTAGTTGCGCACGCGCTCGTCGAGCGTGGGGGCGGCGATCGTCTCGCAGAGCCAGTCGGCGGCGTAAGTGCGGCACACCTCGGGCCGGTTCTCATAGACGGCGCAGAGGTTGTCGCTGGTCAAATGCGGACAGCGCACGCCGAGCGGCTTCTTGAGCGACGAGATGTCGGGCGCCACGCAACACGCGCCGCATTTGGTGCACTCCATCAGCCGGCCCTCGCGTGCGCGACCAGGAGCGGCGCGTCGATCGCGAAGGGCCGGCGGTCGTAGCCGCCGTAGCAGTCGATGCGGCCGAACCCGGCCTGGTGCAGCAGCGAGACGACCTCGGTGGCGCTGTAGAGGCGATGGCGGAGCTCTTTCACCCGCTCCGGCGCGCCGAAGCGGAAGACGGCGTGGGCGACGCCCGCGACCGGATCGATCCAGCGTTCGGTGAGCACGCGCACACTGCGAATCTCCAGCCAGTCGCGGGCCACCCCCGGGGCTGCCCGCCGCACCTGCTCGTCGCGGTGGGCGCATTCGATAATCAATTGCGGCGCGGCCGCGCGCGCCGAGCGCAGCATGGCCATCGAATCCTCGTCGGTGCCGTACCCGATGGAGTTGAAGAGCAAGAGCGTCGCGTCGAAGCAGCGCTCGCGGAAGGGCAGGCGGCGCGCGTCGGCCTGCAGCAGCGCAGGGTGCGCGCCGACCGTGGCGGCCCGCCTGCGCGCGCCCGCCAGGAGCGGCCGGCTCACGTCCACTCCGGTGACGCGGAAGCCGCGGCGCTGCAGCGCCACCGCATGACGGCCGTCGCCGCAGCAGAGATCGAGCAGCCGAGCCCCGGCCTGGAGCCGCAGGAGCGCCGCCACACCCGCCACCTCCTGCTCGGTGCGCTCGGGGTCGAGCGCCGCGCCGTACAGGAACAGGTAGTCGTCGTCGAAGAACTCGCGCCACCAGTCGCCCGGGGCGCTTTCGCACGCGGAGGTCACCCGAGCAGACCGAGCAACTGCGCCAACCGGTCGCGCATCTCCTTGCGGTGCACGATGGCGTCGATCATGCCGTGCTGGAGCAAAAACTCGCTGCGCTGGAAGCCCTCGGGCAGCTTCTGGCGGATGGTCTGCTCGATCACGCGCGGGCCGGCGAAGCCGATTAGCGCTCGCGGCTCGGCGAGAATGATGTCGCCGAGGAAGGCGAACGAAGCGGAGACGCCGCCGGTGGTGGGATCGAGCAGCACGCTGATGTACGGCTGGCGCACACGGCGGAAGCGGGCGAGCGCGGCCGCGCTCTTCGCCATCTGCATCAGCGAGAAGATGGCCTCCTGCATGCGCGCGCCGCCGCTGGCCGAAAAGACGATGGCGGGAATGCGGCGCTCGGTGGCGCGCTCGAACACGCGGGTCACTTTCTCACCGACCACCGAGCCCATCGAACCGCCCATGAAGGCGTAATGGAAGGCGCCAATGGAGACCTCGCGACCCGCCAGGCGCCCGAGGCCGCTGACGAACGCCTCGCTCTCGCCCGACGCGCGCGCGTTCGCCTTGACGCGGTCCTTGTACTTCTTGGAGTCGCTGAACTCGAGCGGGTCGGTGGTTTCGAGCCCGAGGTCGCACTCGTCGAAGGTGCCGGGGTCGAGCACCAGGTCGAGCCGGCGCCGCACCGGCAGCGGGAAGTGCTCGTCGCACTTGGGGCACACCTCGAGGTTCTTCTCGACGTCCTGCCGGTAGACGATCTCACCGCAGCCGTCGCACTTGATCCACAGGCCCTCCATGCGCGACTTGCGCGCTTCGGGAGGCAGCTTGGGTGCCGGGACTTTGTGGAACCAAGCCATAGCGCGCTTCTTAGCACGGGCCCGCGCCACGAGGGGGCGGACCGAGCAGGCGAGGTTGCCGCTTCGAGGCTCGCGGCGATGGTCAATCCGCGTCGCGATACCAGGTGGGCCTTGGACCCTCGTGCATGGCGTAGTTGATGAGGTCGATGGCGCTCTTGTCGAGGCCTTCATCGGCGAGGCCCTCGACGTCGCGCGGCTCGATCGAGAGCGCGAACCAGACGATACACACCGCGTCTGACCACTGGCGGCTGGTGGCCGCGCGCGCGATGGCGCCCGCCTCGACCAGCTTGAGAAGCTTCACGACTCGCAGCGGCGCGGGACTCGGTGGATCAGGTGGACGGAGCATGCGCGAAGGGTACGGCCTCCGGCGAGGGAACTCAAGAGTGGTGTAACTCAAGAGTTGCGGCGAGTAGTTGGCTGGTGTGATCGCCAAACCATCCGTCCACGCGCACGGCGCGTCCGAGCTGAAGGGCCGGCCCACGCTCATGCGCGAGGTGGCACGGGAGCTGCGAAGGCTCGCGACGCGCCTGCGAGCGGTGCGGGAACGAGCCGGGCTGACGCAGGAGCAAGCGGCCGAGCGAATTGGCCTGCACGCGAAACATCTACAACGCCTCGAGCGCGGCGGCGCCAACGTGACTTTCGCAACGCTGGTGGCCTGCGCGCACGCGTACGGGACAGCGGTCGCATCGCTTTTGTCGCCGGAAGAGGCCGATGAACCGTTCACACGGCTGCTGGCTCCCGGCGCGGCCTCTGGGGGCGCGACCCCTGGCGCTAAGGCTTTTCGAGACGCGCGTGCTGGGGCCGCGAATCACGGCGCCGCGAGTGCTGGCGCCGCGAGGTCTTTCGCCGCGGGTTCCGGCGCCACGTCACCCGCCCGCGAGGCGCGGCCCTTTGTCGACGCGATCCCGCTCTACTCGCTGGAGGCGGCCGCGGGCGCGTTCGGTCGCTTCGAAGAAGTGCTCCCCGAGGCCTGGGTCGCGACGCGCGGGCGGACCCGGCCTGCGACCGGCCTGTTCGTCGCGCGCGTCGTGGGCGAGTCGATGAACCGCCGCATCCCGAGCGGCTCGTATTGCATTTTCCGCGCGCCGCCGTCCGAGCCGCTCGACGGCAGGATCGTGCTGGCCCAGCACCGCCGCATCGAAGACCCCGACCACGGCGGCCAGTACACGGTGAAGGTGTACGCGCGCGACGGCCGCTCGGTGCGGCTCGAGCCCCGCAGCACCTCGCGTCGATACCGTGCCATTTCCCTGCGCAAAGGAGAGGGCCTCAGCGTCTTAGCGGAGCTGGTCGAAGTGCTCCGCTAGGGCGCTGCCCTGCGGCCTCTCTAGTGCGGCTTGTCGTCGTCCAGGCCGAAGAAGCTCTGGATGCTGCCGAGGATCTTGTTGCGCTCTTCCTTCACGCGGCGCCGCTTCGCCTCGGCGTCGAGGTTCTCGCGCACGGCCGCCAACTCGGCGCGGCGCCGCGCCATCACCTGTGAGATGATCTCCACCATCTCGGGCCGGTTGCGCAGCACCGCTTTGAAGATCTCTTTATCGATTCGATAGCACTCGACCTCGGTGGCGGCCGAGATGGTGGCGGTGCGCCGCTCGCCGGTCATCACGCCCATCTCGCCGAAGACATTGGGGGACGCGAGGCGCGCCACCAGCTTCTCGCTGCCGCCCTCCCCCCGCACCTTGACCTCGACCTCGCCGCGCGTCAGCACGTAGAGCCAATGCGCCGCCGCGTCCTGGCGGGTGATGATCTCGCCGCGGCCGAAGGGCGCGAGCCGCATGCCCTCGGCCAGCCGGATGCGCTCCTCCGCCGAGAGCGTGGCGAGCATCTCAATATTCTCCAGCGCGCTCACCCGGTGGGCGATCTCGCGCTGCTGCTTGCGCTCCTTGTGCTCGGAGTCGTCCTTGGAGACCCAGAGGGTCTGGCCCGGCACCGCGAGCGGAATGCCGGCGCGCTTGAGCGCCACGTAGAGGCGCACGCGCACCGCTGAGTTGGTGGGGTCGTCGGCGGCGAGCTCGGTGAGCCAATAGCGCACGGCGTAGTTGGCGTAGCTCTCGCCGCCGCCTTGCTGGCTCTTGGTGAAGTCGTAGCAGATGCAGTTCGGCGGCGGGAACGCGGCCACGTTCGGGATGGGCGTGGACTGCAGCGCGTCCTCGACCACGTTGATCACCTCTTCGGGCGAGAAGCGGAAATCCACGTTGAAGTAGACCCACATGCGGTGCTGGACCGGCTGGTCCTCGCGCTCGCCGAGAATGACGATGTTCTCGCCGAGCAGCGACGAGTTGGGCACCACGATGGTGTCCCAGTTGCGCGTCTCGACCACCGTGTGGCGCCAGCGGATGGCCTTCACCTTGCCCTGCTGGCCGTTGGGCAGCTGCAGCCAGTCGCCGACGTGGAAGGAGTCGTCGAGCTGCAGCGCGACGCCGCCGATGACGTTGCCGAGCGTGGCCTGCAGGCTGAGCGCGAGCACCGCGGTCACCACCGCGCTGGTGGCGACGATGCCGGAGAGGTGCACCCCGCTCCGGTGCATCATCCCGATGAAGGCGAGGATGTACGCGGCGCCGAGCGCGAGGTCGTGGACGATGTTCGCGATCTCGATGCGCAGCGCGAGCAGGACGAGATCGAAGAGCATGATCGCGACCAGGTCGATGACGATCAGGACCTCGAGGAGATCGGCGAGGAACCAGACCCGCCGCGACCACCCCTCGGCGTGCACCTTGCCCAGCACCGCCGCCAGGGCGAACGTGGTCAGGTAGAGCATGAAGAGGATGGTCGCGCGGCGGATGCGCTTCTTCTTGCGCGGCGCCACCTTGCCGACGAACCCCGCGAGCAGCACCAGGCCGAGGCCGAGGAGCACCAGTGTCCAGGGCGACGCGTAGCCCAGCCACTCGCGCGCGCGCTCGGTCGGCGCGGGGAAGCTATAAGGATCGATCAGGGCCGGATCGGTCTGCGTGGCGATGACCGCGCCGGCCGCGGCGCCTGCTGCGGCTGCGTTGTTCGCGGCCTGCTGGCTGGTATCCACCTTCGGCTGAGAGGCGGCCGCGCTGGCCGCAGACGGCACATGCTCGGCGGGCTGCGCGAGCGCCGCGGGCGGGAGCAAAAGAATGAGGGCCGCGACGATCGCTCTCATCACGCGATCGTATACACCTCGTCCAGCTCGCAGACGTGGAGGAAGTCCTTCTTCAGCGCGCGGACCTCCGCCTTCACCTCGTCGATGACCGCCGGCTTGAGGTGGTAGAGGTAGATTTTCGCGCCGCGCCGGTCGAGCTTGGCGAGCTCGCCCATCACCGTCTTCGGCGTCAGGTGGCCGGAGACGTCGGCGAGCCACTGCATGGTGGTGGGGAAGGACAGCTCGAGGAACACCGCCTTGAGTTGCGGCGTCGCGTTGATGGCGCGCCACAGCTCGTCGGTGGGGCCGGTGTCGCCGGAGAAAGCGATGGCGCCGTGCTTGCCCTCGATGATGTAGCCCACCGAGTAGACCGGGTGATGCACGGGGATGGCGCGGATCTTCAGGCCCTGGCACTCCACCGGCATGTGGATAGGCATGGTCTCGAAGGCGACGACCGGCTTCTCCTTGCTGGGGATGACGCGGAAGTCGGGCCAGGTCCGGTTGTTGAAAACGTCCTTATCCATCGCTTCCATGGTCTCAGCGGGGCCATGGATGATGACCGGCTTCTGCCGCCTGCCGACCAGCAGATCGGTCATCAGCGGGACGTCCTTCACGTGATCGAAATGGCTGTGCGTGAGGAAGATGTCGTCGATCTTGAGGATCTCGTCGAGCTCGAGCGCCTGCGTGATCGCCCCACCGTCGATGCACATCCTGCCGTCGAGCAGGAAGCACGTCGTCCGGTGCCTGGGCAACTCGCCGCCGTGGCAGCCGAGGACTCGAATCTTCAACCGCGTGCTCCTCTCAAGACTAGTCCCCGAACCGTTCCTTCATCTCGAGGAACTCGAGGTACTTCTGCATCTTTGCCAGGTCCGGAATCACGATGCCTTCGGGCACCACGGCGATGATCCGCGCCCGGGCAGTCTTGGTCACCGCCTCCTGCACCTCCTCGAGGAGCAGGCCCATGCGGTTGTGGAGCTCGTTGAGGTTGACGGTCACCAGCTTGCCCTGCGGCGTGTCCTTGCCGCGCCGGGATTGCTGCATGAGGAAGTGGACCACGCGGCTGCTGGGATCACGCAACAACAAGTTTTCGATCTGGTCGTCCGCCTCCTGCAGGCGGTCCGAGAGCTTCTTGATCAGGCGGACCGCGATCTCGACGTTGCCACGGATCATGGCCTCGAAAGTCTTGGGGTCGATGACGAGGAGCTTGCCGTCGTCGGCCATCACCGCGCCGGCCGAGCGCGGCTTCTGGTTCAGGATGGCCATCTCGCCGAAGAACTCGCCGGCCCCGAGCGTGGCCAGGACCTTCTCGGTGTCGCGGACCGTCTTGGTGATGTTCACCTTTCCCGCCTGGACGACGAACATCTCCTTGCCGACGTCGCCCTCCTTGAAGAGGACTTCGCCTTTCTTGAACTCCCTGCCGAACCGCTGAAAGAGTGCGTCCTCGCCGGCCATATCCCCTCTGGTCTACTCCCTTCAGCCGTATCAGACGGGATCAGGGAAGGTCAATTTTATCGTCGTCGCTTGCCGAGCCCCGGAGCCCCGCTACTTGTGCTCCATCTTGAAGACGCCGTCCCAGGCCTCGCCCGGCGGGCTCGACAGCATCAGGTCGCAGCGGGCGACGAAAAGCCGCGAAGGGCCGTCGTCCGGGTACCGCTCGAGCAGGCTCTCGAACTGCAGCCGCGCCTCGCTGAAGCGCTGTGCCCGGTAGAGCTGCAGCCCATCCGCGTAGCCCTCGAGCAGCGGCAGCTGTTCGGCGGTCGGCGACTGCCGCGCCAGCAGCTCGAAGAGCCGCACCGGCTCTTTCTTTCCCTTCACTCGCACGCTGTCGAGCTCGCGCGCGGTATAGGCCTTCTCGTCCTTGAGGCCCTTGCGCGCCGCGAGCAGCGTGGGCTCGCTGACGAGGATGTGCGTGCCGTATTCCTTGTTCAGCCCCTCGAGCCGGCTGGCCAGGTTCACGTTGTCGCCCATCACCGTGTAGTTGAAGCGCTGCTGCGAGCCCATGTTGCCGACCACCATGGGCCCGGAGTTGATGCCGATGCCGATGTCCACGTCGGGAATGCCAGGGTCCTCAGTGCGCCACTTTTCGCGCAGCCGCCCCAGCGAGTCCATCATCTCGAGCGCCGCATCGCAGGAATTTGCCGCGTGCAGCGGCGTCTGGATGGGCGCGCCAAAGAAGGCCATCACCGCGTCGCCGATGTACTTGTCGAGCGTGCCCCGCTTGGCGAAGACGATGTCGGTCATCGGCGAGAGGTAGTCGTTGAGCAAGTGCACCAGCGCCTGCGGCGACAGCTTTTCGGAGATGGTGGTGAAGCCGCGGATGTCGCTGAACATCACCGAGAGCTCCAGCTCCTTGCCGCCGAGCTGGAGATTTTCCGGCTGCTCCAGCATCTCGTCCATGACCTCGGGGTTCAGATAGAGCTGGAAGGCCTTGCGCAGCTGCCGCTTGTCGCGCTCTTCCGTCGCGTAGCGATAGACGGTGACCAGCACGAACATCGAGCCGATTTCCAGCAGCGGAAGCGCGGCGAAGACCTCCCAGCCGGCGCGGAACAGCGCGGTCGAGAGGCCCCACAGGAGCAGCCCCGCGATGCCCACCACCGGCAGCGCCATGGCCACCTTCACCCGAGCGAAGACGAACGCGAGCAGAAGGGCGAGTAACAGCAGGAACAGCACCTCGCAGGCCTGCACCACCACGTCGTGGCGGAGGAAGTTCTTCGACAGCATGGTCTCCACCGCGTTGGCGTGGGTCTCGATGCCGGCGGTGATCTTGTTGAAAGGCGTGACCCGCTGATCGAAGGTGCCTTGGGCTGTCGCGCCCACCAGCACCACCTTGTCCTTGAGATTGGTTTTTTCACTTCCATCGATGATGTCGGCGATGGAGACATTCTCGAAAGTCCCGTCGCCGCCGTAGTAGTTGATCTGCATCAAGCCGCGCGCGTCGGTGGGCACGTCGAGCTTGCCGTCGAAGTCGAAGTGGTCGATGTCGCCACCGTTCGCCTGCTCGGTGGTGACCACCGGGACGATGCGGCCGGGCTTCACGCCGAGCGCGATGGCGACCAGCATGGCGTCGAGCGAGGGGAAGTAGCGCCCCCGCGTCTGCAGCGACAGCGCGGCGTGGCGAATGACGCCGTCGCCATCGGGCAGCGTGTTGAAGAAGCCGAACGCGGTGGCCTCCTTCTCGATGGGCCGCAGCGGCGCGCGCAGGCCCGAGTACTCCTTGATCCAGGTCTGCGCGATGGGCTTGCCGACCTCCGCCCCGTCCTCCTGGTAGCGGAACTCCGGCGTACCGATGCGGTCGCGCTCGATGCGCTTGACGTGCTCCTCGATCTCGTCGGGCTTGAAGCTCTCCATCTCCGGAAGCGTGAGCGCGACGAAGCCGAGGACGACCTTGCCCTTCGCGCGCGCCACCGCCTGGCCGAGCACGTGATCGGGGTCCACCCCGGCGAGATCGTGATCGAGCTCGGCCGCGTAGGCCGCGTGCTCGTTGACCAGCGTCTCGAACTCCGACTTGGAGTCGGTGAGCTTCTGCTTGCCGTCGTCGAGGCGGCCCCTGGCTGTGGTGTAGATGGGCTCGGCTTCGGGCTTGACCTTTCCGCGCAACGACGAGAGCGCGCTGGCTGCGCCGGAGATATCGGCCTCGGCCTCGGCGAAGCGATCCACCGCAGCCTTGTTCTTCGGCGCGGCGAGCGAGATGCCCTCGAATCGGCTGCGGAACCGCTTGGCGCCGGCGAACTGGCCGCCCAGATCCTCGTCGGAGAAGGACATGTCGAAGCCGATGGCGGTGACGCCGTCGTCCACCAGCTTGTCGATCAGGCTGGCCACCACCCGCCGGTCCCAGGGGAAGCGGCCGAACTTCGCGATCGACTTCTCGTCGATGGCGGCCACCACCACGCGGCCCGAATGCTTCACCTGGCCGCGCTGGTGGAAGCGCCAGTCGATCATGGCGTTCTCCAGCTTGGCGAGGATGGGGATCTCCTTGCGGCCCGCCACCTGCCAGACGTGCACGCAGGCGAAGAAGAGCCCGGTCGCGAGGCCGATCCGGAAGGCGTTGATGCGCTTCAGCCAGCGCACGAATCGTTGCATGAGTGTCTCCCCCGAGGTGGAGCGAGCGTACACCAGGGGGCCGACATCCCGCTGCGGTTTTGCTATGAAGCGGCTCCATGTCACTCACCTATCGGGACGCGGGCGTCGACAGCGAGGAAGGCGACGCGCTCGTCGAGCGCATCAAGCCGCACGCGCGCCGGACGCTGCGCCCCGAGGTGCTCGCCGGCATCGGCGGCTTCGGCGGCCTCTTCCAGATCCCACGCGGCTACGACGAGCCGGTGCTGGTGGTCGGCACCGACGGCGTCGGCACCAAGCTCAAGCTCGCCTTCCTCACCGGGCGGCACGACACGGTGGGCATCGATCTGGTCGCGATGAGCGTCAACGATGTGGTCGTCTGCGGGGCCGAGCCGATCGCGTTCCTCGACTACTTCGCCACCAGCCGCCTGCGCGCGGACCAGGCCGAGCAAGTGATCAAGGGCATCGCCGACGGCTGCGTCCAGGCCGGCTGCGCGCTCATCGGCGGCGAGACGGCCGAGCTGCCCGGCTTCTACCAGGCCGACGAGTACGACCTGGCCGGCTTCTGCGTCGGCGTGGTGGAGAAGAGCCGCATCCTCGACGGCTCGCGGGTGCGCGCAGGCGACGTGGTGCTCGGCCTCGCCTCGACCGGCCTGCACTCCAATGGATTTTCCCTGGCGCGCAAGGTCTTTGGCGATCAGCTCGTCGCGCACGCCGACGCGCTGCTGGTGCCGACGAAGATCTACGTGAAGGATTGCCTGGCTCTGCGCGAGGCGCTCGACGTCCACGCCTTCGCGCACATCACCGGCGGCGGACTGCCCGGCAACCTCCCGCGCGTGCTGCCCTCCGGGCATCGCGCGGTGCTGCGCGCAGACTGGCCCCGGCCGGCCATCTTCGACATCATCGAGAAGCAGGGAAAGATCGCGCCCGGCGAGATGCTGCGCACCTTCAACTGCGGCGTCGGCATGTGCGTGGTGCTCTCGCCCAGCGACGTGGACGCGGCGCTCGCGCTGCTGCAGGCTCGCGGGCAGCCGGCGTTTCCGATCGGGCGCATCGAGGCGGCGCCCGGGCTGGCCGAGCCCGAGGTCGTCATCCAGTGAGCGCGCTTCGCCTCGGCGTGCTCGCCTCGGGGAGCGGCTCCAATCTGCAATCGATCCTCGACGCGTGCGCGGCGAAGACCATCGCCGCGGAGGTGGCCGTGGTGATCTCGAACCTTTCGGGCGCGCGGGCGCTGGAACGCGCCCAAACCGCGGGAGTGCCCGCCGTGCTGTTGCCGCACCAGGGAGTGCCGCGCGAGCAGTACGACACGCTCCTCGTCGATCAGCTCCGGCGCCACGAGGTCGGGTTGGTGTGCCTGGCCGGCTTCATGCGCATCCTCTCGCCGGTGCTGCTGCGCGCTTTCGAGAATAGAATACTCAATATCCACCCAAGCCTGCTGCCCTCCTTTCCCGGGCTACACGCCGTGCGGCAGGCGCTGGGCGCGGGCGTGCGCGTGTCTGGATGCACCGTGCACCTGGTGGACGAGGGCACCGATACCGGCCCGGTGCTGGTACAGGCGGCGGTGCCGGTGCTCGACGGCGACGACGAGGAGGCGCTGGCGGCGCGCATCCTCGCGCAGGAGCACCGCTGCTATCCGCGCGCGATCGGGCTGTGGGCCGCGGGCCGCTTCACCCTCGAGGGCCGCCGTGTGCGCGTGCGGGGCGCCCTGGGCGATCCCGCGCGCAGCTTCGCGGCGCCGGAGCTCGCAGATTGAAGACGGTCGGCAAGCGCGTCTACGACGTGGCGGTGCTCGGGTCCGACGTCGGCGGCGCCGCGGCGGCGGCGCTGGTGGCCAAGCGCGGGCTGCGCGTGCTGCTCGCCACCATGGGCCCCACCTCGATCGCGCGCGAGAGCGACGGCTGGCTGTTGCCCTCTTCGCACCCGATGATCCCGCCGCTGCGGCAGCTCTCGGCGGCGAGCGGCGCGCTCGACGAGCTGGGCCTCGGCGCCGACCTGCAGCGCCAGGCCGCGGCGACGCAGGGCGCGTTCCAGATCCTCGGCGAGAAGCTCCGCATCTCCCTCCCCGCCGATCCCGCGCGAAGGCGGAGCGAGCTGCGCCGCGAGCTGTCCGACGTGCAGGCGAACGAGGCGGAGAAGGCGCTCGACGATCTCGAACGGCTCGGGCGACCCTGGGACGCGTTTCTGCTCGAGCCCCCGCCGCTGCCCGCGCGCGGCTTCTTCGAGCGGCGCCGTCTGCGCAAGCTGCTGCCGGTGCCGCCCGCGCTCCCGGAAGGGCTGATCGGCGAGTGCCTCGCAGCCGTGGCGCCCTTCGCCGCCAGCCTGGTCGGAGACTCCGCGCCCGAGGCAACCGCGCGCGAGGCGGCGGCGCTCCTGCGCGCGCCGCTGCGGCTGTGGGGCGGCGCCGCGCAGCTCGCCGAGCTGTTCCGCAAGAAGGCGCAGGAGGCCGGCGCCGACGTGCTGACCGACCCGGTCTCATCCCTGCGGATCGAGCGCAAAGGCGCGACCTTCGACCTGGGGGGCAGCGAGGTGCATGTCTCCACGATCATCCTGGCTTGTCCTGCGCAGGAGATCGCGGCGCTCTGCGCGGGCGGCGGGCGAGCCGAGCGAAAGATCGCCGAGGAGGCCAGTCTCGAAATCGCGCGCAAGATCGTGCTCGCCCAGTACGTCGTCCACAGCGACGGGCTGCCGCTCGCGCTGGAGGAGGCGGCGCTGCTCCTGCACCACTCGATGGGGCCGCTGGTGATCTCGGCGCTGCCGGCGCGCAGGGTCCGCGGCGAAACGTCTGGCGAGCGGCTGCTGACGGTGGCGCGGGTGACCGAAGCCACGTACTCCGACGGCCCCTCGCTGCTCGCAAGCGTCCGCGCCGCGCTCGAGCCGGTGCTGCCGTTCTTCGACCGGCACATCGTGCACCAGTCCGCCGATCTCGCGCCCGCGCTCTCGCACACCATCCTGAAACCGGACGCCGAGACCGCCGAACCGATCGGGCTGCGGGTCATCTCCGAGTCGAACGAACGGATCCTGTTCGCCTCCGCCTCGGTCTATCCAGGGTTCGGCCTCGAAGGGCAGGTGCTCGCCGCGCGCGCCGCCGCCGACCAGGCGCTCGCCCTCTCCGGCCGCAAGTCCGTCTCAGCGACTTGACATGCCGACGTTCGTGGGTAATCTGCGCCGTTCTTTTTCGCTTCGATAGACTTTCAGAAGAGGCAAGCGTCATGGCGTTCAAGTGTGATCTCTGCGGCAAGGGCCCCCTCGTCGGGAACCAGGTGTCCCATGCCAACAACAAGACCAAGAAGCGGAGCCTGCCGAACCTCCAGCGCGTGCGCGCCGTCGTGAACGGCGGCAACAAGCACATCCGCGTCTGCACGCGGTGCTTGAAGGCCGGCAAGGTCATCAAGGCCGCTTGACCGACGACGCGAGCGCCCTGCTCGACATCGGGAGCCTGCGCTCCTCCCGCCAGGCGCTCGCGGCAGCGCGAGGCCAGGCGAAGCTCGACCTGTTGCTCGAGGCGCCGGATCCGGTCGCCTTCGTCCAGTCAATCCCGCCCGAAGATCTTTACTTCGCGGTGCTCGACATCGGCCGCGACGACGCCGCCGAAGTGGTCTCGCTCGCGTCCCCCGACCAGTTCAGGACCTTCATCGATCTCTCCTGCTGGCCGCGGCGCGACCAGGGGGCTGTTTCTCCCGAGGTGCTCCACTGGCTGCGGCTCGCGCGCGAGGGCGGCGGCGACTCCGACGCGGCGGCCGAGCGCTACAAGCTCAACCTCGCGGGCCTCGACGTCGAGCTGCTCTCGCTGGTGCTGCGCAAAGAGCTGCGGGTGATCGATCTCGAAGAGGAGCCGGACCCGGAGGTTTCGGAGGAGGGCCAGACGTACCGCACGCCCGAGGGCCGCTTCCTGGTCGAGTTCGCGAAGGACGGAGCGGGCTACGCGGCGCTGCGGCAGCTGCTGGACGATCTCGTCGCGCAGGACCCCTTCGTCGCGCATCGGATGCTGGAGTCCCTGCGCTGGGAGATGCCGACCGAGCTGGAGGAGACAGCGCGGCGCTGGCGGGACGGGCGGCTGCGCGATCTCGGCTTTCCCGGCTTCGAGGAGGCGGTGGCGTTCTATGCGCGCCCTGCCACGCGCGCGGCGCCACTGCCCGCGGAGCCGTCCTCGCCCGCCGCGGCCTCGCTGGGCGCGCTGATCCCGATCGCGGGCGAGCGGCCGCTGCTGGAGCGCGCGCTGGAGCTGCTCGACGGCGACGATTTCGCGCGCGCCGAAGAGGGCATCATCTATGCTTCGAATGCGGCGCTGGTGGTCTCGAGCGTGCAGCTCGACGACGCGGCCGAGGTGCGCGAGCAGCTGCAGCAGGCGCGCGCGACGCTGACGCTCGGGCTCGAGGTGCTCTCCGGCGGCGACGCGGCGCGCGCGGCGCAGGTGCTGGCGGAGACGGCGGTGCGGTCCATCTTCCAGGCGGCCATGGGCGAGGCGTACCGGCTGCAGTCGCGTGCGCGCGCCATCGCGGCGAGCGCACGGCTGCCGCAGGCGCAGAGCGCGACGCTGTTCGACCCGCCGCTGGCGGAGATTGTGGACACGCTCGCCCAAAAGCGGCCGATGCTGCTCGAGCCCGGGCGCCGCCGGCCGCGCGCGCTGGGGAGCCGCGCCGACGTGGCACGCGCCGGGCAGCTGCTCGACGAGGCAGAGGCAACGGTCGCGCTGCTCGGGAAGCTGGGCATCCCGCCCGCCACTCTCGGGCCGCTCGCCGAGTCGGCGGGGCTGGGGCCAGCGGCGCTGCGCGCGAGCGATGCCGTCCGCGCGCTCGCCGAGGCGCGCTTGCAGGGCGATTCGTTGTCGCTGGCCTCGATCGCAGCGGGAGCGGACCGACCAAAGTCTCCCCTCACCGCGCAGAAGGCGGACGAACTGCTTCGCGATGCGACAGCGGCACTGGACAGTCCGGCCGCCGGCCGCGCAGCTGAGCGGCTGCGGGCGATCCTGGCGGCGTAGGTGTCTCGTTTTGGGCACGCTTGCGCCCACGCTCACCCTGCTCGGCCCGCGCGGCCGCAGCGGCCACCGCGCCGCCATCGCCACCGGCTCCACGCCCAGGCGTTTGCGCTCTGGTGGCTCGGCGAGCTGCAGCCGCTCTTGTTCAAGAGCGCGGAGGTCACCGCTCCTGCCCCCATCGGCGCGACCGTCCGTGGCCTGGTGACGCGGTGGCTCGGCACCGAGGACGCGAGCGTCCGCCACGTCCGCGACCGCGGGCGCCTCCGAACCCGCCGACCGCGGCCGGTGAACAATCGAGCACCGCGAAGGCTTTACCGGCGCGCGGTGGTGCGGGAGGTGCGGTCGAACTCGTAGCCGATCTCGAGATCGACGTCGCCGCCGTAGACGTTCCTCATCTCGCCCAGCACCGGGTCCACCTGCCAGCTGCGATAGAGGCGCGCGTTCAGGAAGAGGATGGGCAGGATGTGTAGACGCGCGGCCGCATAGATCAGCGTGTTGTCGCCCAGCGGGTTCGTGGTGTCGATGGTCCCGCCGTCGAAGCCGCGGCGATAGAACGAGCCGAAGAACTGCAGCCACGAGTACGCCGGGTATTCGATGTGCAGCGTCAGGTTGCGCGCGCCCACCGCCTTGGCGGCGGCTGGGCAGCCGGGGCAGATGTCGTCCGGCCCCGCCAGGTGGAACGACTGCTCGAACGCCGCCATCAACGCGAGCCCGCCGTTGTACTGGTACGCCACCTCCGCGTAATAGCCGCCGCGCTTGTGCGCCGGGTCGCGCGCGAGGAGGGTGCGCAGCTTGGGCTCGTAGGCGGTGTCCGCCTTGCCGGTGATGAACTGGTACTTCTGGACTTCGTAAAATGTGTCGAAGTATCCGGGCAGGTAATTGCCGTCGAAGTAGCGTCCCTCGACCACGACGCGGAAGGCGTGCAGCTTCACTTCGCCTGCGTTGAAGCGCCCGAGCGCGCCCAGCGTCGCGCCACCGCCACCCTGGCCGCGCGCACCCAGGCCGCTCGGCGTGTCGATGTCGAGCAGGCGCGAGTAATCGAAGAAGGGCTTGATGTCCGCGCCTTCGGTCTTGAGCAATTTGGTCTCGAGGTCCACGCCGACGAGCTGCGCGCGACGCGTCTCGCGCACGTCGGGCTCGCCGTCGTCGCGAACGACGGGGTAGTTCAGGATCGGGATGCGATTCAGCGTGTACGGCGCCTGGAAGTCGGCCGCGCTCGAGATGCCGAGCGAGGTCTGCCCCAGCGTGGTGCCGAGGTCGCCGGTGAGGAAGCCGAGCGGCTTGAGGAAGGCGAGCCCCGCCACGAAATGTTGCGGCTGGACCACGTCGCCGACGAAGGCCTCGAAGCCGCCCCACCGCCAGTAGGCGTCGAGCTGCGCGCCCACGCGCGTGATGTTCTGGTCGATGTTGCCGGAGTAGCGGCGCACGATGGCGCCGTGCCCGATCGACGCCGCGAAGAGCTGCGAGATGTTGAGGTAGAAGTTGTCTTCCTTCCGCCCCACGGTGAAGAAGCGCAGCACCCGCGCGTAGTCGGATGGCTTGTCGTAGTCGTGCGGGCGCAGCTTGATGACGCCCTTGTCGTAGAAGCCGCCCGCGTACCCGAGCACGTTGAGCGGCACTCCCAGCCCCAGCGCGACATTGGACCCAAAGTGGAAATCGACCTCGGGCTCGAGGTGCAGATAGCTCGAGTTGTCCAGCCGCGCGTACCCGATCCGCAGGCCGAAGCGCGAATCGTTGGTCAACAGCTTGTCGGACCCGAGGTTGGTCAGCTCGCCCTTCACGAAGCTGCGCTTCACCTTGCACGCCGGCTTGCCGTCGACGTCGATGACGCGCTTGCCACCGCTCATCATCGGCACCATTCCCTCGGGGCAGGGGAAGGTGTGGTCGAACTGCTGGCGCGCCTGCGCGTCCTCGGCCTCGCGCCCGCCCTCACCGCCCTGCTGCCCGAACGCCTTCATCCCGGGACCTTCACTCGGCGCGGGCGGTAGCTCGCTCACCGCCTTCTCGGCGTCGTCCTGCACGCGCTTCGCTTCCAATTTGGTGATGCTCGCGCTCACCTCGACCGAGATGGGCACGCAGCGGTCGCTCACGAGGTTGCAGTCGTCGGGCAGGATCGCCCGCAGGTGCCGGCCGACACGCAGCGCCTGCAGCTGTGCCTCCTTCCCGCCCTCGGTCACGCGGGTCACCTTCTCGACCACGTTGACGATCACCACCTCGCCGGAAGGCGTCGCGACGCTGAGGCGCAGGAGGTAGCCGGTGCGCCCAAGCGACGTCTTGAAGGCCTCGCTCCCGTCCTCGGCGTGGGTGATCCGTCCATCGACGCTCTTCGATGCAAAGGCCGGCGCGGAGGCGGCCAGGAGCAGCGCGAGCAAGGTGCTGCGGTTCATGTTTCCCCCGGAAGAAAGCTCGCCGCGACCGCGTTCGCCAGGCACTGATCGACCTCGGCCTCGTTGAGGATCCCGTGCTGCACGAGCAGCTCAAACTCCCGCTTCATGTTGGTGTCGAGCAGATAGGGCCCGTCGGTGTTGATGGTGATCTTGACCTTGCGGTCGAGGAAGGTGCGGATGATGTGCTTGAGCTCCTCCCAGCCGCTCACCGCGCGGGTGGAGAGATTCGACGACGGGCAGAGCTCGAGCGTGACGTCCTGCTCGCGCAGCATCTTCATCGCGTTCTCGTCGTACGCCGCGCGCACGCCGTGGCCGATGCGCGTGGGCCGCAAGAGCTCCACCACCGCGCGCACGCCGTCCGCGCCGGTGCCCGGTGTCTCGCCGGTGTGGACGGTGGTCTTGAGCCCCGCCTCGCGCGCGCGCCGGTAGATATCGGCGTAGCGCTCGGCGTCCTTGGGCCGCAGCTCCAGCGCATGCTCTTCCGACCCCGCCAGATCGATGCCGACCACGCCCCGCCTCCGGTACTTGATCGCCTTCTCGAGGATGATCTCGTTCAGGCGCGCGTCGAACTCCCGGGCAAGGCAGAAGATCAGCCCCGCCTGGCAGTCGTACTCGAGCGACGCGCGATCCATCCCACGGAGGGCCGCGTGGATGATGTGATCGAGGTCGCGCTCGCCGCCGAGGTTGCGCTTCATCGGGTTGAAGCGCAGCTCGATGCGCGAGACGCAGCTGCCGCGGTACTCCTTGCCGATGATCTCGTAGATCGATCGCTCGATCGCCGCCGGGCTCGACTGGATCTTCTCGGTGACGGTGTGGAGGATGTGCAGGTACTCGTCGAGCGACTTGACCTTGTTGGCCGCCGCAGAGGTCAGCTCGACGAATTCCCAGTAGTTCTTGACCGGCAGCTTGAGGCCCTGCTGGTGGGCGATCGACCAGAGTACGTGCGTCGCGACCGCCCCGCCGACGTGGATGTGCAGGTCTGAGAGCCAGCGAGTGGGGGGCATTGCCGCGACTCTACCGCGGGCGCAGGAAGTCGAGCGTCCGCTTCCAGGCAAGCGCAGCGCTGGGCGCGTCGTACGCTTCGGGGCGGCGGTCGTTCATGAAGGCGTGGCCGGCGTCGTAGAAGTGAAGCTCCACGCCTTGCAGGGTGGAGGCGCGCGCGGGATCGATATAGCCGTCGCGCAGCTCGCGTCCCGCCCGCAGCGAGAGCGCGCCGCCCATGCAGAAGCCGAGCGTCGCCACCTTGCGCGCGCCGCGCCGCCGCGCCTCGGCCACGGCCGCCGCGATGGGCGGGAGCGGGTCCCGATCGTCCAGGTCGCGCATCAGCCGCTCGGCCTGCTCCTCCGTCTCGGCGCTGCGGCCGCCCCAGAGATCGGGCGCGATCGCGAGCAGCCCTTCGGCGGCGAGCCGGTCGCAGATCGAGGAGACGTTGGACTTCCCCGAGTAGAGCCCCCACCACTCGTGCAGCACCACCACGCCAACGAGCGCGGGCGGAAGAGCGGGCTCTGCCGCCGGGAGCCCGTAGAGCGCAGCATCTGGCGATGCGTATGCCCTGACTGGCCCCTCGGCGCCCAGGATCTCGATGCGCTCGCCCATGCCTAGAACATCCGTCCCAGGCGGCCCGCGAGCGGCTCGTAGAGAAACTGCGGGATCGCCCCGAGCGTGCGCATGGTGGCCGCCATCGACAGCGGATACGCGATGGTCGCCGCTCCGCGCGCGAGGCCTTTCGCCATCACGCGGACGGCGTCATCGAGCTCCATCAGCATCGGCATTGGATATTTATTCCTGGCGGTCATCTCCGTCTTTACAAAGCCCGGGTAGATGGTGGTGGCGCGCACGCGCGTGCCTTTCAAATCGATGCGCACGCTTTCCATGAAGATGTGCATCGCCGCCTTGCTGGCCGAATACGCGGCGCTCGCCGGCAGCCCGCGGAAGGCGGCGAGGCTCGCCACCGCGACCACATGGCCCTGGTCGCGCTCGACCATCGCCGGCAGCGCGGCGGCGATGGTGACCGCGGCCGCGCTGACGTTGACGTCGAGGATCTTCTTCACCGTCCGCCAATTCATCTTGCGCGCGCTGGTCGGCCCGCCGACGCCGGCGTTCGCGATCACCAGGTCGAGTGCGCCGCCCGACGCGGCTTCCGCCGTGCGGATGGCATCGACCAGCGCGTCGCTGTCGAGCACGTCCAGCACGACGGGCACGATGTGGTCCGATTCCGCTTTGAGCGCCTCGAGCTCGCTTTTGCGGCGCGCAGCCGCGTGGACCACATCGCCGGCCTTCGCGTAGTGCAGCGCGAGGCCCCGGCCGAGGCCGCTGGACGCGCCGGTGATGAAGACGTTTCTGGGCATGGCGCGCTCCTTAACAGATCGCTAAAGTCCGCGCCCATGATCGATCATATGACGTTGCGCGTGCAGGACTTCGCGAAATCGAAGGCCTTCTTCCTCGAGGCGCTGAAGCCGCTCGGCTATGCGCTGGTGATGGAGTTCCCGAACGTGTGCGGCCTGGGCGAAGGCGGCAAGCCCGATTTCTGGCTCAAGCAGGACGGCCCGCACCACGAAGCGATGCATATCGCCTTTGCGGCGCGCGACCGGGCGACCGTCGACGCGTTTCACCAGGCGGCGCTCGCGGCGGGTGCGCGCGACGACGGCGCTCCCGGCCCGCGGCCCGAATATCACCCTGATTACTACGGCGCTTTCGTTGTCTCACCCGACGGCCACCACGTCGAGGCCTGCTGTCACAAGCCGCAATGATTATCGACGGCAAGGCGATCGCTGCGCGGGTGCGCGCCGAAGTGGCGGAGCAGGTGCGCGAGATCGTCGCGCGCGCGGGCGTGCCGCCGGGGCTGGCGCTGATCCGCGTCGGGAACGACCCGGCGTCCGAGGTGTACGTGCGCGGGAAGGTGAAGGCCTGCGCCGAGACGGGCGTGGCCGGCTTCGAGCACCTCCTGCCCGAGACCACCACGCAGGACGAGCTGCTCGCGCTGGTGCGCAAGCTGAACGGCGACGCGCGCGTGCACGGCGTTCTGGTGCAATTGCCGCTGCCGCGGCACATCTCGGCGGACGTAGTGCTCGACGCGCTCGCAAAGGAGAAGGACGCCGACGGCTTCGGCCCGCGCAGCGCCGCCGCGCTTCTACTGGGGCGGCCCGGCATCCGGCCCTGCACCCCGCTCGGCTGCCTGCGGCTGCTCGACGAGGCAGGTACACAGCTCTCGGGGGCGCGGGCGCTGGTGGTCGGGCGCTCCAACATCGTCGGCAAGCCGATGGCGCTGCTCCTGCTCGAGCGCAACGCGACCGTGACAGTCGCCCACTCGCGGACGCGCGACCTCGCCGCCGAGGTGGCGCAAGCCGACGTGCTGGTGGCCGCCATCGGCAAAGCCGAGATGATCCGCGGCGCGTGGATCAAGCCCGGCGCCACGGTGATCGACGTCGGCATGAATCGCAACGCCGCCGGCAAGCTCTGCGGCGATGTCGAGTTCGCCGCCGCGGCGGAACGGGCGCGTGCCATCACGCCGGTGCCCGGCGGCGTCGGCCCGATGACCATCGCCTACCTGCTCTCCAACACCATCCAGGCCGCGCGCGCGCAGCTGGGCCTGGATGGGGCCGGGAATTGAGGACCTCCGCCCGCTGGCTGCTCGCCGCCTCCATGATTGGCGTTGGCATCCTGCACCTCGCCGCGCCAGCCGGGTTCGTCAAGATCGTCCCCCGGGCGCTGCCTTGGCCGTTGGCGGTCGTCTATCTGAGCGGCTTTTTCGAGATCTTGCTCGGCATCGGCCTCTTCGTCGAGCGGCTCCGGGCTGCGGCTGGGTGGGGGCTCGCCGCGCTCTATCTCGCGGTCTTTCCCGCCAACATCAATATGGCGCTGAATGATATCCAGCCCGGCTCCAGTCATATCCCTCGAGCATTGCTGTGGGCCCGCCTGCCGCTCCAGGGCGCCCTGATCTTCCTTGCCTGGTGGGTCTCCCGCCCGGCTCCGAAGCCCCCGCGCCGCAAGCCCGGCGCCGGAGCCTGAAACGCTCTTGCTATCAACCGGTCGCCGCAGGCGATGCGGTCAGTCGGTGACCCGGCGATGGAGCCGCGGCCTGCCTGCGCCGGCGCATGGCCGTCCGTGGCTTGTGCGCCCGGCGCTTGATTCGAACACTTCCGGCAACGAAGGCTCCCGGAGGTCTCCATGTCACGTGCTCGTGCGCTGTCGATTACGTTCATGCTCGCCTTGGCCTGCGGCGGCACCGCGGGCAACGGAACGGGCAGCGTGGGGACTGGCGCAGACGCGGGCCAGGATGCAGGCGTGCAGCAAGCAGACGCTGGCCGTGCGGACGGCGGCGTGTCCTCGGCGGACGGCGGCGCCTCTGTGCCTGACGGCGGGGCGACGGACGGGCTCCTTGCCTTTTCCCTCTCGCAGACCCGTTCTGTCGTTGTTTCTTGGCGCCGCGCGCGCCGCTTCCGCAACCGAGCCCGACGAGCTGACAGGCGAGACCCTGCCCAGCTCCGATGCGCACGCGAAGAACTCGAGTGACGTCAAGCAGAATCAGTTCAAATTCAATAGGGGTCAGGGCAAGAAGGGCGTCGACAACATCGACTCGATTCCCAACTGGAGTTCGTCGTTCAGCGCCCAGGGCGTGGATGCAAACAACAACCCCCAGTCCCTCTGGTATTACAACATGGTCGGCGGCTGGCCGCATAAGAAGAACACCACGGTCATCCGCGGCCCGATCGTTCCGGTCTCCCTCGATCTGCGAAATGCGGACGGCTCTCCGCGCTACGTGAACGGGCACCGGCTCTTTTCCGACGCGACCCAGTTCGTACAGCCCGTGTTCCAGTCGCCCGTCTTCCAGAACTACACCTATTCGAGCAGCAACAGTCCGACCCAATATACCGACGCGGTCCAGCGCGCGGAGTTCTTCAACTTCGCCAAGAGCGAGTGGCACACGCTGCTCGCCGGAAACACCAACACCACCCCGCAGACAATGGTGCTGAAGCGCGGAACCTATCGCTTCGCGCTCAATAAGGACGGCACCTGCTGCCACTACGTGCTGGTCGACGAGACTGCCTTCGGCAATGCGCTGTTTCCGGCCACCGCCGCGGACACGACCACTCCGATCGGGGCCGCCGAGCACAATGGCGACGTCACCACCAAGGACATCTCGACCTTTCTCTTCCCCAATACGTTCCTGACCGACTCCAGCGGTGGGTGCTGCATCATCGGCTATCACACGTACGACTCCGAGCCCGGCGACCCGACCAACAACAACAACCAGGAGCGGCGATATGTGCTCGACTATGCGAGCTGGATCACGCCCGGCATCTTCGGCGGCGGGTTCCAGGACGTGACCGCCCTCAGTCACGAACTATCCGAGATCTTCAACGACCCCTTCGTGACCAGCGACGGCGTACTCAATATCGTGCCCTGGTGGCAATCGCCGAACGGCAATTGCCAGAACAACCTCGAGGATGGCGACGTCATCGAGGGGCTGCCCAACTCGACCTATCCCATCACGATGCCCAATGGATATACCTATCATCCGCAGAACGAGCCGATGTTCTCGTACTTCGCGCGGGAGACGCCTTCAACCGCGATTCACGGGGCATATAGCTATCCGAACGAAAGTACATTGACGAGCATCTCGCCGCCGGAACGCGCGAACTGTCAGTAACCGCGAACTGCGGCTGCAGCCGCGAAGTGCGGCTGGAGCCGCTGCTGCGCAGCCAGTCGACAAGGGCACCGGGCCTGGACGCCGGTGCCCTTGGTCGCTTCGAGTAGCGCTGTTCGAGCAGGCAATCGACCTGGACCCGACTTACGCGCTGGCCCATGTCGGCCTGGCCAACTCCTACAGCGTGCTTTACGATCTACGCCTCATTCCACGGGTGGAGGCTCTGCAGAAAGGGAAGATGCACGGGCTGAAGGCTTTGCAGCTCGACGAAACTCTCGCCGAGGCCCACGCCTCGCTCGGGCTCGCCAGTTTCTACGATTGGGACTGGAGCACGGGCGAGCGGGAGTTGAAACGGGCGATCGAGCTGAAGCCAGGGTACGCCTCGGCACACCAATGGTATGCCCTCCTCCTCATGCAAACCGGGCGGCTCGCCGAGGCGCGGGCTGAGGCGGGCTGGCGCTGCACCTGGATCCGACTTCGCTGGCCATTAACAGCGCGGTCGGGGCCACATTTTACTGCAGCCGTCAATACGAGCGCGCCATCGAACAGTTGATGAAGACGCTCGAGCTCGACCCCACCTATCAGGGTTCGTTGATCTGGCTCGCCTTGACGTATCTGCAAAGCGGGAGGGTCGCGGACGCTTCGGCACTGATCGGGAAGCTGGAAGAGCCGGCCGCCTCCCTCCTGCGCGCGCACGCGCTCGTGCTCTCGGGCCGGAGACCTGACGCGCAGCGGATGCTCCCTGACCTCGAGGAGCTGGTGAAGAAGCGGGGGACGGCCCATTCCTCCCTTGCGCTGCTCTACTTCAACCTGGGGGACGAGGAGCGGGCGTTCGCCTGGCTCGACAAAGCCTACCAGGAGCGGGACGGGATCTTGCCCTATTCGAAGGTGAACCCGTCTTTTGATTTGATTCGTCCGCACCCGCGCTTCCAGAAGCTGCTCAAGCGGATGAATCTGGAATGATTCTCGGACCACGGGTACACCGTGACCGCCAATCTGTGTATCGAAAGTTCTGGTTCGGGAGACCGCAGGACCGGAAAGCGGTCAGGTCTCGCGCCACGGCTCCATCGCGCGCAGCGCGGCGAGGATGGCGCGCGTCGCCGACGAGCGGTTGAGCGTGTAGAAGTGGATGCCGGGCGCGCCGCGGCGCAGGAGGTCTGCGCACTGCAGGGTTGCGTAGGCGACGCCGAGCTGCAGCGCCGATTCAAGATCGCCGCGCCGCGCTCGCAGGGCGGCCGCCAGCATGGGCGGGATCTGCGCGCCGCACATGGCCGTGAAGCGCTCGATCTGGTCCACGTTGGTGATGGGCATGATGCCCGGAAGAATGGGGACCTCGATGCCCGCGGCGCGCGCGCGGCCGACGAAGTCGAAGTAGTGGCGGTTGTCGAAGAAGAGCTGGGTGATGAGGTACTGCGCGCCGGCGTCCACCTTGGCCTTGCAGTTCTTCAGGTCGCGGGCGAGGTCGCGCGTCTCCGGATGGCCTTCGGGATAGCAGGCGGCGCCGACGCAGAGGTCGGTGGTCTCGCGCGCCAGGGCGACGAGCTCGCTCGCGTACTGCAGCCCGTCGGGATGAACGATGAACTCATGCTGGCCGCGAGGAGGATCGCCGCGGAGCGCGAGCACGTTGGCGATGCCCGCCGCGCGGATGACCGCCAGCTGCTCGATGAGCTCCTTCCGGGTGACCCCGACGCAGGTGAGATGCGCCATCGCCTCGATCTCGGTCTCGCGCTTGATGCGCGTGACCACCTCGAGCGTGCGCCCGCGCGACGAGCCGCCGGCGCCCCAGGTGACGCTGACGAACGACGGCGCGAGCGGCCGCAACTCGCGCAGCGCCTCGAAGAGCGACTCCACGCCTGCGTCCGTCTTGGGCGGGAAGAACTCGAAAGAAAAGATGGGCTCGCCGCGCTCGCTGGCGAAGCGGAGCATGTCGGCGATCTTCATGGCGACCCCGCGTCAGGCGGGGCAGCCGGCGCCTGCGGCCCGTTGGAGGGAAGCGCCGCGCCGGCGGAAGCAACGCCTGCGTCCTCGGCCGAGCGGTCGCGGCGCGAGCGGCGGCGACGGCGTGTGCCTCCGTCCTCGTGATCGGCCGCGCCTCGGTCGGTTGGCGTTGCGGGTCCTGCCCCGGGAGCTGCGGAGGACGGCCCCGCCCCCGCCGGAGCGCTCGCCACACCCGCCGCTGCAGGTCTCGCCACCCCTGCCGACGCCGGCGCGACTTGCGCGACCGCGCCGCACGGCTCGTCGCAGTCGGAGAGCCGGAACGAGTCGAGCACGCGCCCGGTGAGGTCCTTCACCTTCCCGGTCAAATGGCAGCCGCACACCTGCACCACCGCATAGGACAGCGCCTTCTGCGCCACCTGCACGCCGGGGAACGTCGGGTCGGGATCTTCCAGTGGCGCCCCGCCTCCGCCGAAGACGAAGTAGCGCAACCCGTCGATGTTTCCGCGCTCGTAGAAGTGCTCGTGGCCGGCGAACACCGCCTCGATGGAGTGGATCTTCACGCCCGCAACCAGCGCCTGCCGGACGGCCTCGCTGCCGCCGTGGCCCGCGCCTCGCAAGCGCATCGGGTGCGCGTAGGGGCCTTGGTGCACGAGGACCCAGACGTGACGGCCTTCGCGAACCGAGCGCAGGTCCTCCTCGAGCCAGGCCCTCTGCGCGTCGGAGAACCCGGCAGAGTGTGGCGTTGCGCCCGCGGCCATCTCGAACGAGTCGAGCACCACGATGTGCAGCGGCCCGTAATCGACCGACCGGTAGGTGGGCAGGTCGCGCCGCTGAAAGTATTTGCTGTAGGCGACGCCGTTGTCGGTGATCTCGTGGTTCCCCACGGTGGGGATGAGCGGCGTGCGGGCGAGCAGGTCGCGCTCTTCCGCGAACCAGATCTTCCACAGATCGGGGTCCCCGGCGTTCGCCACCATGTCTCCGGTGTGCAACGCCACCTGCGTCTTCTCGGCGGCCGCCGCGCGCGCGAGCAACGCATGGTCGCCGCTGTTGGTGCGGTTGTCTCCATAGATGAGCACGGTGAACGGGGAGCCCGGCGGCGGCGCCGTACTGAAGACGCCGCCCGCCTCGACCGCGGCCTCGATCCGATAGCGGTATTGCGTCCCGGGCTCGAGCCCCGCGATCTGCACCCTGTGCTCCAGCGTGGCAGCCGCTTCCCGGGCGAGCCGATCGGTGTCGCGGGTGCCGTACCAGACTCGTCCCACCGAGGGCGACGCCGTGACCCAGGCCACCGTCATCTGCGTTTCGCCCGGATCGAGCAGCCAGGGCCCCATCAGGATGGCCTCGGCCTGCGGGCGCGCGGCGCTGCGCGGCTCGACGCCGGGGAGCTCGCGCACGAGATCGCAGGCGACGAGCAGGAGCAGGCCCGCGAGCTGCCGCGCAAGAGGGATCGACCGCATCCGGCGGACCTTACAATCCCTCCCTGACACCCGCTACTTTTCTGGGCGGTTTCCGCGGGCTGCTTCGATCAAACCGTTTTCTGCACCCGCCCGCCTCTGCTAGCCTGTTTTGCATGCGCCTCCTCGCCGCCGCCCTCTTCTTCGCCCTGGTTCCAGGCTTTGCCCGCGCCGAAGGCAACCTGCCCCCCGCGGGCCCCGCTCCGAGCCCCCACCTCGCGGCGGCCGAGCGCCTCTACCAGAAGCTCGATCTCGACGCCGCGCTGGCCGAGCTGAAGGAGGCTGAGCTCGCAGCCAAGGACAACGAGGACGAGACGGTGCAGGTCCTGATCTACAAGGGGCTGATCTTCTCGGAGACGGGCAAGTCGGCCGAGGCGCAGGATATGTTCAAGCGCGCGCTCGCGATGCGGCCCTGGGCCGAGGTCCCCGCCGACACCTCGCCCCGCGTCGCCAAGACGTTCGGCGAGGCGCGCAAGTCGGTCTGGGGCAGCGGCGGGAACATCAAGCCGCCGCCGCAACGCCGCAACGCCATGCCGGCGTCGTCGACCACCCCGGCTCCGAAGGCCGTCCCAGCGACCACCACGGCCGCCCCCACAGAGGACGCGCAGCCCGCAAGGTAAGGGCCGCGCGGCAGCGATGTCAGACCCCCGTGGTAAACGGGTCGAATGGCCTCACAGCTCAGCTTTTCCGACGCGCATCCGCAGCCTCGCCTGAGGCTCGCGGTGCTCCCCGACGCCGCCCGCGTCGAGGAGCGGATGGCCTCGCTCGCCCGCGCGCAGGGCTTCGTGGCGCGCAAGGTGGCGTGCACGCTGGCCGAGCTGGAGCGCGCGCTGGTGCGCGAAGCGCAGCGAGCAGGAAAGTGCCCCGCCCCGGCGCCGCCACAGGCGCTGCAATTGGTCGTGCGCGAGGCTGCGCTCTCGGCCTCGGGCGCTTTCGCGCGCATCCGCCACCAGCCGGGCTTCGCGCGCGCGCTGCAGGATCTGCTGGCGGCGATGACCCAGGGCTTGCTCGATCCAGCGCAGCTTCCGGATCTTCCGCTGCCGGAGCCGTCGCGAGCGCGCGTGCTTCCTCTCGCTCGCGCGCTCGTCGCAGCGCGCGCGGCGCTCGACAAAGCGGGGCTGGCAGAGCCCCATCGCGCCATCGTGATCGCGGTGCAGGCGCTCGAGGGCGGCGGCGCGCTTCCTCCGCTGCTGGCCGCCGTCGGCGAGCTGGAATTCGACTCCATTCTCGACTGGACGCCGCTGCGGGTGCGGCTGGTGGCAGCGCTCGCGGCGCGGCTGCGGGTGCGGGTGCGCCTGCCCTGGATCGCTGCACGCCCAGAGCTGACCGACGCGCTCGAACCGGCGCTGCGCGGATTCGAGCGGCTCGCCGCGCCGGCGCTCGAACTCGACCTGTACGACCCCGGTGCCAAAGGGCCGCTGGCGCCTTTTCTCGAGCGCCTCTTCGCCGCGACTTCCGTCGCGGGGCCGCTCGATGCGCCAGTGGGGCTGCGATCGTGCGCCTCGCCGTCGGCGCAGGCGCGCGAGGTGGCCAACACCTGCGCCGACCTGGTCGCTGCGGGAGCCGCGCCGGACTCCATCGCCATCGCGGCCCGCAGCCTTGCCGGCGGCGTGGCCGAAGAGCTCGGCGCCGCGCTCGATCGCCTGCGCCTGCCGTGGCGCGAGCGGCGCGGCAGGCCGGCGCTGCCCGCTCCGCCAGTGCGGCTCGCGCTCTCGCTCTACGAGCTCATCGAGCGCGACTTTCCGCGCGAGCCGCTCATCGCCCTGCTTTGCTCGCGGCTGGTCTGGCTGCGTGCGGCCGACGGGGAGCGCCTGCCGGGTCAGGTGCTCGCGCGGCTCCTGCGCGAAGCGCATGTTCGCGACGACGCGAGTGACGGAGGAGTGTCGGCCCGGCTCTCCGCGCTTGCCCTGCGGCGCAAGGCGAAGGACCCCGCGTGCGACACGGCAGACCTCGACGAAGCCCGCGCCCGCGCGCAGCGCGCCATCGACGAGGTCCGCGCCCTGCCCTCGCGCGCGACGCTCCGCGAGCACGCCGCTGCGCTGCTGGATCTGCTGTCGCGCTGGGACCTGCAGCGGCGCCTGCGGGCGGCCTCGGTCGGGCAGCCCGCGCGGCCCCGGCTTGACGGCGGTGAAGGGCGCGGGAGCGACGAAGCCGGTGAGCACGCATCGCTCGCCGCGCTGGAGCACGCGTCGCTCGCGGCGCTGGCGCGCGACCAGTCGGCGCTCCGCGCGCTCGAGGATGCCTGCGCTGCGCTGTCCCGCGCGGCGCGTGCGGTGGGGCTCGCCGATCGGCCGTACGCACGGTCCGAGTGGGCGCAGATCCTGGCCACGGCGCTCGCCGATGCGTCGCTGCCTCCCGGCGGCGCTCACGGCGGCGCCATCCAGCTCGTCGAGCTACGCGAGCTTTCGGGGCGCAGTTTCGATCACGTGCTGGTGGTGGGCCTGGTGGATGGCGAGCTCCCGGCGCGGCCCGCCATCGATCCCCTGCTGTCCGATGAAGACCGGCGCGCGCTCAACCGCGCCGCGGGCCACGCAGTGTTCCGAGCCGGCGGGGCCGGCGCGGCCACGCCCGAGCTGGCCGTTGAGCCTGGGGGCCAGCCCGAGCCCGGGTTGCTGCCGCCGCGCCAGGCCGAGGAGCCGCTGCTCTTTCACCTCGCGCTCTGCGCCGCCGCGCGCTCGGCCACGCTCTTCTGGCCTCGCGCCGACGCCAAGGGTCGGGAGGCGCTCCGCTCTCCGTTCGTGGACGAAGCGCTGCGCGCGCTCGGGCTCATCGACGATCGCGCGGCGCGAGTGCCGCTGCGCCCCATCCCCTTGGCCGCAGACTGCCGCTCTCCGGCGGCGCTGCTGGCGCGAGCCGCGCTCGACGCCTTTGCCGATCCCGCCTGGCGCGTGAGCGCTCCCGCCGCAGCGAGACCAGCGCTCGACCTGCTCGCCGCCATGTGCTCGTCCCCCCTCGCGCCGCGCCTCGCGCGCGCCGCCCGCGCCGCGCTCGCAGAGAAAGAGCGGCTGCGCGCCTTCGTTGGCGAGGCAGCGCCGGGCCGCTTTTCGGGAGGTCTCTCCGCGCGCACGCTCGAGGCCATCGCGCCCCGGCTGCGCTTCGGCCCCGACGCGCCGCTCTCGGCGCACCAGCTCGAGGAGCACGCGACCTGCGGCTTCCGCACGCTCGGCCACCGACTGCTGCGCGTCGCGCGCGACGAGGAGGACGACGACGACCTCGGCTCGCGCGAGCGCGGCACGCTTCTCCACCGCTGCCTCGAGGCGTTCTTCCAGCGGCTGGGTCCCGAACCCTTGCGCGCTGATGCCGGACAGCTGGAGTTGTTGCGCGCAACCGTCGATGCAGAGATGGATCGCTTCGCCGCGCAGGAGCACGTCGGCCACGTTGCGCTCTGGGAGCTGCGCCGGCTCGAGCTGCACGCGCTGCTCGCGCGCGTGATCGAGAGTGAGGCGCAGACCGGCGCGCAGCCCGTCGAACTGGAGCGGCAGTTCGGCTTCGCCGGCGAACCGTGCGACGCCTGGGATCCGCTGCGGGACGCCTGGGGTCCGCTCAGGGTCGTAGCGCCCGACGGCGAGCGCAGCGTGTTCTTGCGCGGCACGGTGGATCGCATCGATCGCGGCGCGGGCGGCTCGCTGGTGGTGCTCGACTACAAGTCGGGCGCAATCGACCCCCTCAAGCGCAAGCTCAAGCCGGCCTGGCTGCTCGCGCCGGAGTTCCAGCTCGCCGTCTACGCCGCGCTCCTGCGCCAGCGCCACCCGGGTGCGCCGGTGGACGCGCTCTACCTCTCGCTCAAGGATGCCGAGCGCACCAAGACTCTTTCGAAGACCATCGACCTCGACGTGCTCCTCGAGACCGCGCCCGCGCGCCGCGCCGAGCTGCGCGAAAAGGAGCCGCCGCCGCTGAACTTCTCGGACGCCGTGTTCGAGCGCGTGGACCGCATGCGCGGCGGCCTCTTTCCGGTCAAGCCGCTGAGCTGCGACTTCTGCGACCTCAAGCCCGTCTGCCGGCTGGTCGCGCTCCCCACCGATCCGGACGAGAACGGCGGAGAGGCGCCGCGTGGCTGAGCTGTGGATGCTGAAGAGGAGCGCGGTGGTGCAGGCCGGCGCGGGCACCGGCAAGACCCACAGCCTGGTCACGCTCTGCCTGCATCTGCTCGGAGGCGTGGGCCGCGCGGAGCCACTTTTGCCCTCGCGGCTCTGCGCCGTGACCTTCACCGAGAAGGCCGCCGCCGAGCTCCACGGCCGGCTGCGGCAGCGGGTCGACGAGCTGGCCCAGGGCCGCTGCAATGAGCGCGACCTGCTGGAGAGCTGCGCCGCGCTCGGTCGCGAACCGCCGGACGCCGCGCACTGGCGGCGGGTCCGCCGCGATCTGGGGCTGGCGCAGGTCGGCACCATCCACGGCCTCTGCGCACAGATCCTCCGGCGTCACGCAGCGGAGGCCGGGGTCGATCCTTCCTTCGCGCTGCTCGATGAAGCGGACGGCCCGCGGCTGTTGCGAAAGGCTTGCGAGGACGCCGCGCTGCAGGCTCTCGAAGGACGGCTCGGGCCCGACCACGCGCAGTCCGCGCAGCGGCTCTGTACCGAGCTCGGCTTTCGCGGCGGCGCGAAGTTCGGCAGCGGCCTCGCCGACGAGCTGCGCGCGCTGGTAGTTGCGCTCGGCGAGACGGGGCGCGGTGCAAGCGACCTCGTCGAAAGCACAGCGGGACTTTTGCTCACTCCCGCCGAGCAGGCCTTCACACAGGCGAAGGGGAGCGTGCTCCGCGAGCTGGCTGCGCTCGAGCAGGCGCTGCGGGAGCGCGGCTGCGCCGGTGCAGCGGGCATCGCGGCGGTCGCTGCGCTCGCCGAATTCAACGCCCGCGGACGCACCGCGCTCGCGGCGGCGAGTCCCGGCGAGCTCGCGCAGGCGTGGCCGCTCTTGCGCCTGACCTGGGCGCGCCTGGTCAAGCGCGGCAACGGCGTCCTCCCCGACGCCATCGGAAACGCGGCGGACGCATTCGACGCACTCTGCGAAGCCGACGCCGGCGTGCGCGCCTGCGGGCTGGCGCGCGATCTGGCGCGGCTGGCGCGCGCGGCCGTGGAGCGGTACCGCGCGGCCAAGGCGCGCGTATCGGCGCTCGACTTCGACGATCTCACCCGGCTCGCGCGCGACCTGCTCGTGCGCGACGAAGTGGTGCGGCGCAACGAGCGCGCCCGCTTCGGCGTGGTGCTGGTCGACGAGTTCCAGGACACGAGCCGCACGCAGCTGGAGCTCTTCGACGCGCTGGCCGGCGCACAGCTGCTGGTCGTCGTCGGCGATCGCAAGCAGTCGATCTACGAGTTCCGCGGCGCGGACGTGGCGGGCGCGCAGGCGTTCGCCGCGCGCCTCCTCGACGAAGGGGCCATCTCCCATGTGCTGAGCGAATCGCGCCGCTCGCGCCCGGCTCTGGTCGATTTCGCCAACCTGCTCTTCGCCGAGGCGCTGGCCGCGAAGGACCGCCCCTTCGACACGCCCTTCCGCGCCGACCAGGACGCGCTGACGGCCTTCCGCTCTCGTGGAGAGCCCGGCGCCTGCGCCGAGCTCCTCGACATCGCGGGGCCTGGCGTGGAGGCGGAGGCCGAGGGAGTCGCGCGCCGCATCGCCGGGCTCCTCGCGCCAGGCGCGGCCGAGCGGGTCTACGACGGAGACGTCCCGCGTCCCGTCCGGGGAGGCGACATCGCCATCCTGCTGCGCCGCTTTACCAACGTCGAAGCCTTCCGCCGCGCCCTGCTCGCGCGCCGCATCCCTCACCTCATCTTTCGCGGGCGCGGGTTCCACGAGGCGCGCGAGGTGGTCGACCTGATCGCGCTGCTCGCCCTCGCCATCGATCCGGACGACGCGCTCGCGCTCGCCACCGTGCTGCGGTCGCCGCTCGGTCCGGTCTCGGATGACGGTCTGGTGCTGCTCGCGCAGGACCGCGGGCTCGGCCGCCGCTCGCTCTCCGATCCGTTGGTGCGCCAGCTGCTGGCGGCCGACGACGTCGCGGCGGTGGAGCGGATCGCGCGCCTGCTCGCGCAGCTTCAGAGCGAGGTCGATCGGCTGGGACCGGCGGCGCTGCTCGAAGCGGTGCTCGCCGAGACGGATTTCGTCGCCGCCTGCGCGGGCGGCCTCTACGGCGAGCAGGCGGCGGCCAACATCGACAAGCTGAGCGGCCTGGCCCGCGCGCACGAGCTGCAAGGGGGCAACGTCCGCAGCTTCCTCCAGCGCATGCAGGACCTGCGCGACGAGGGGGACGGCGAGGCCGACGCCGCCGTGATCGAGGAGCGCGATCCGCACGCGGTGCGCATCCTCACCGTGCACGCAGCCAAGGGCCTCGAGTTCCCGGTCGTCTGCGTCCCCGAGTGCGCGACGCGCTCGACGCAGTCGACGCCGGTGAACGTCCTGCTCGAATCCGAGCTCGGCCTCGCGGTCAAGACGCGCGGGGTCGATGGCAAGCGTCGCTGGGGACCGCACGGCAATGCCGTCAAGGATCGCAAGATCGAGCGCGAGGCCGCGCAGAGCCGGCGGCTCCTCTATGTCGCGGTGACCCGCGCGCGCGATCTGGTCATCCTCTCCGGACGCCAGGCCGCCCGGGCCGAGAGCTGGCGGCTCTGGATCGACAAGGTATTCGCCACTGCCACCGAGCGTGGTCTCCTGCGCGTTCTGCCGGACGGCGGTCAAAAGATCGCGGCGACGCTGGCGCAGCGAGCGGCCATCGACGGCGCTCCCCAGCTCCTCCAGGCATTGCTCGAGGCAGAGATCAGGCCGGAGCCGAAGCCGGAGCCGGTGGCGGTGCCCCAGGCGTCGCCGGCGTCCGACGAGGCGCGCGCGATCGTGGCCCGGGCGCTCGGCACGGGTTCGGTCGCGCCGGCAACCGTCTCGGTCCCGGTCACGCAACTGGCCGACGCGGCGGCCTGCCCGCGGCGCTACCAGCTCCTGCATGAGCTGCGGCTTGAGGAGCGTCCGGACCCCGAGCCGGAGCGCGAAGCAATTCTGGAAGCACCTCTGGGAGATGCACCGCCGACCGCGCTCGGCACGCTCGCGCATCGGCTGCTCGAGATGGTCCCGCTCGGCCTCCCCGCCAAGGCGCGCCGCGACGAGCTCGACCGGCTGCTGGCGCTCGACGGCCACGATCCGGCGGCGCTCACCGACCTCGCCGACGCGGCGGCGGCCTTCCTGGACACGCCGCTCGGCCAGCTGATGGCGCACGCGAAGGGGGATCGCCTGCTGCGCGAGCTGCCGTTCGTGCTGCGGCTCGCGCCGAACGCGGGCGCTCCCGAGCTGCTGATTCGAGGCCAGCTCGATGCGCTGCTGCTCGACGACGGCGCGGCTACCGTGGTGGACTACAAGCTGTCGCGCGCCCGCGACGTCGAGCACTACGCGCGCCAGCTCGACGCCTACGCGCTCGCGGCGCACGAACTGGTGCAGGGCGCGGTGCCGGTGCGCACCGGCATCGTGTTCCTGCGCAGCCCCGGCGCGCCGTTCGTCGAGCGCGGCGCGGCGGATGCGGCGGGGCTCGCCAGCATCCGCAAGCGGTTGCTCGAGGCTGGACGCGCGCTGGCCGACGGCAGGCGCACCGGCTCGTGGCCCCGCATCGCGCCGGACGGCTGCCGCGAGCTCGGCTGCGGCTTTTTGCGCCGCTGCCATCCGGGTGGCCCAGCGCGTGGGTGAGTCGTCGTCGTAGAGTGATTGACCCATCCGGGCCATCCGCCATTGAGAATCTGATCGGCTGGATGGGTTTTAGAGGTTCAGGCGGGGCGCGGCGCTCCCGGCGTGAGCACTATAACGGCCTCCACCATCCATTCGTGGATACTTGAATTCGGCATATGAGACCGGAAAACGGGGTTCTCTTCAGAAAGCGATCATAGCCTTCACCCCGAAAGGGGGAGAGGACTTTCAAAGCACCTTTCCCGAGTGTCGCAAGCAGAGGGGAACCGCTAGTCAACCTTGAGGGCAGCGGCTACGATGCAGCTAGGCTGGCCGGCCCTGCTAGACTGCTCGCCATGACCGTCGCGGAGAAGAAGGGGACCAAGACGATCGAGGAGTGGCTTGCCCAGCCACAGGAGCGACGACTTGAGCTCATCGACGGCGAATTCGTCGAGAAGGCCGCGCCGACGCCCGAGCACGGAGCCGCCCAGGTACGAGTCGGGATTCACGTGGGCGGCCCCTTCATGCGGCGGCGCGGCGGCCCCGGCGTCCCGGGCGGTTGGTGGATTGTCTCCGAAGTCGATGTCGTCCTCGACGGGCGCGGTTATCGCCCGGACGTGCTCGGCTGGCGTCGCGAGCGCGTTCCTGAGCTGCCAGCCGCGCGCCCGGTGACCGTTCGCCCGGATTGGATCTGCGAGATCGTCAGCGACTCCAACCGGGGGGTTGATACAGTGACGAAGCTGCGGCGCTACCATCAGGCTGGCGTTCCGCACTATTGGATCATGGACCTTCTCGATCGCACGCTCTCCGTCTACCGGCATGAGCCGGCGGGCTACCTCGTCGCGCTTCGAGCGGAGGCCAGCGAGAAGGTGCGCGCCGAACCGTTCGACGCCGTCGAGCTTGACGTGGGCGTGCTCTTCGGCGCCGA
>JAYWBT010000009.1:0-22870 GCA_043781235.1 Deltaproteobacteria bacterium | reverse complement strand
TGGATGCGGTGGCGAAGTACTGCCAGATGGCCTCGTCTTCGACTCCGGGAAGCAGCAGAACGTCAGCGTTAGCGGTGGCGCGGCCCGCCCGTCCGACCTGTTGGTAGTAGGCAACGGGGGAGGATGGCGCGCCGAGATGCAGCACGAATCCGAGGTCGGGTTTATCGAATCCCATGCCGAGGGCGCTGGTGGCGACGAGCGCTTTCACCTCGTTGCGCTTGAGCATCCCCTCGGATTCCTCGCGCTCGAGAGTGTCGGTCTGGCCGGTGTAGGCGCGCACATCGTGGCCGGCATCTCGAAGCAGCCGCGCGGTGTCTTCGGCGGCGGAGACCGTCAGCGCGTAGATGATCCCACTACCGGGAAGCTCATCGATGTGGCTCAGCAGCCAGCCGAGCCTGGTGCGCGAATCGGGCAGGCGCAGCACCCCGAGCCGCAGGGAAGCGCGGGCGAGCGGGCCGCGGATGGTGACGACTGACTCTCCACCCAGCTGCTCCGCGACATCCACCACCACCCGCTCGTTCGCGGTGGCCGTCGTCGCGAGCACTGGCACCCCGGCCGGCATCTGGGCGATGAGGTCGCGCAGCCGGCGATAGTCGGGCCGGAAGTCGTGCCCCCAGTCGCTGATGCAGTGCGCCTCGTCGACCACGACGAGCCCGGCTGTCTCGGCCAGGCGCGGCAGCACCTCATCGCGGAAACCGGGGTTGTTGAGCCGCTCTGGGCTGACGAGGAGCACGTCGACCTCGCCGCGCTGAACGCCCGCGTAGAGCTCCGTCCACTCCGCCACGTTGCTGCTGTTCACCGTCGCAGCACGGATGCCGGCGCGCTGCGCGGCGGACACCTGATTGCGCATCAGCGCGAGCAGCGGGCTCACGATCACCGTGGGGCCGGCGCCTGCGGCGCGTCGGAGCAGCGTGGCGACGAAGTAGACCGCCGACTTTCCCCAGCCGGTCCGCTGCACCACCAGCGCGCGCCGCCGGTCTGTGACCAAGGCGTCGATCGCGGTCCATTGGTCGTCGCGCAGCACGGCGGCCTCGCCCGCGAGCGCGCGCAGGTGCCGTTCAGCGTCAGCACGCAGGGTCACGGCGCGCATCCTGCCAGAGTCCTCGCGCTGTGCCGATCCGGCACCCGCTGCTGAACCAGCGGGACTCCCTGGTCCGCAATGTAGACTGGAGGGATTGTTGAGTGTAGCTTATCCACCTGCTCAGTTTATATTGGTGACATCAAGGACCCGCTCAATGGAAGCACGCACCTACCAGCAACTCCGGCAACTGCTTGACGACTACCTGCAAATGTATTCATCCCGTGATGATCGGCTCACTACGTACTTCAGCGAGGACTTTTCTGGCCTTACTGGAGGCGGAGATTTCCTGGTCAAAGGCAAGGACGAATGGGTCGCGATTACCCGCCAGGACTTCGCCCAGGTCAAGGAGTTGATCCATATCGACCTCAAGGACGTGGCAATCCAGTCGTTGGCTGATACGATCGCCGTCGCGACCAGCCTGTTCACCATCCACCTGCCAATCAAAGACCACATCCTGTCCCGAAAGACAGCCCGCCTGGTCCTGGTTTTTCGCAAGGAATCTGCTGGCTGGAAGATCTCGCACAGCAGCATATCGATTCCCTTTGGCATGGTCCTGGAGGGCGAAGTCTATCCGATGAAGGACCTGGTGGACCGCACCCAGTTCCTCGAAGAGCTGGTCGCCGAACGGACGAGTCAGCTCGGCAAGGCAAATGACAATCTGCAGGAGACGAACAGGGAGCTGGAGACAGCGATTGCCGAGCAACAGCAGGCCAAGGTGGCGCTCGAAGAGGAACGCAGACGACTCCAACAGGCATTGGATGAGGTCAGGACCTTACGCGGCATCGTTCCTATCTGTATGCACTGCAAGAAGATCCGCGACGACAAGGGCTTCTGGAACCAGGTGGAGAAGTATGTCGGCGAGCACACCGAAGCCAGGTTCAGCCATGGCATTTGTCCTGAATGTTTTGAAAGAGTGTACGCTGAATAATCGGCCATAGGTCGGACGCCTGCGGCAACCGGGCGCACCGGCGCGCACCCACGACGCGACAGTTTGGGCTGCACACCGGATCTCTCTCCGCATCAAGCTGGAAGGCTATCGACCATGAAGACTGTGTTGGCCTATCGGTTTCTCATCCCGCTCGTACTGCTTCTGGGCTTTGCGCCTTTTTTCCCGCAGCCACATATCGTGGAAAAGCTCAGGATGCTGATGGCTGGCACACTCAAAAGGCCGATCGATATCTTCGACTTGTTTTGGCACGCCTGGCCCTTTGCGTTGCTTGCTTACCGGGTATTCAGTGACCTGAGACACCCGACTGGGTGACCAGCGGCTCAGTTCATCTTCTTCATCACCTCGACGAAGAACGCCTCTTCTCCTCCTCGCCGGCAACTGCTGGCCGGGGAAAGAGCGGGACGAGCAGCGGTACCCCGAGTCGGTCGAGCATGCCGAGGCGTCGCGCGACCTCACACGAGCCCGAGACGCGCAGGAAGGCGGCGTCCGCCGCACCAGGCTCCTCGCCCCAGACCGCGCGCTCCACTCGATGAGCGGCTTGCCCTCAGGGGCGGCGAGCCGGACCGCCACCTCCCCGCATGCCCAAACAACGGTTGCAACGCGACCGGCGGCGCCATTGGACCTGCCGCGATCCAATGGACAGTTGGATTCGCTTTCAGGCCCATATCAAAGTGGGAGCGCAGGCCCTGGGAATGCCTGCTTTCAGAGGAATACCCTGGCACGCACCAGCACACGGGAACCGACCAGGAGAGGGGCCGGCGGGCTGGTGATGCCCGAGGCTGGCGCGATGCAACCTGTGCACGTGCGGTGCGCGGATTCTGCGCGCGTAATTTTCGCGAATGCCGTGAACGCGGCAATTGAGCCCTTTCCACTGCGGCAATTCAAACGGCACCGGCATTGCACGTTTTTCCCACGATTCACTGCGGTGAACGGAATCCTCTGATGGAGGTCTGTAATGGCGGCGACCAGGGAGCACGCGGCAAAGTGGCGTTCCAGGAGACTCGGTCTCACCATTTGCGCGCGCGGCGGCGGCGCGCTGCTGCTCGCGGCGATCGCTTGCGGCCGCGCGCCCGGCAAGAACGGGGACACCGGGCCCGAGGGTCCTGCCGGTCCAACGGGTCCGGTCGGCGCTTCGGGTCCTGCCGGCGACGCGGGCACGTCGGCGCCGGGGATCGCGCCGGTGCAAGCGCGCCTCTACGCACAGATCACCGCGGTCAGCATCCCCAACGCGGCCACGACCGGCGGCGCGCCAACGGTGACGTACAAGCTCTTCCTCGACCCTGCGCTGACGCAGTTGATGCCCGCGTGCAAGGGCGGCGGCGACAGCGGCTATGCGGGGCTCAGCCCCAACTTCACCATCGCGAAGCTCGTCGCCGACACGCAGAACACGGGAATTCAGCGGTGGCAGAGCTACATCAACAAGACGTTGGGCACATATACGGTGGCCACCCTCGAGGGCGGGCACAACTCATATCCGGGCAAGCTGACCGACAACGGAGACGGCTCCTGCAGCTACAAGTTCGTCGCCGACCTCTCGGTCCTGGCGACACCTTCTGCGGCCGCGGCCGTCACGGTCGCCTATGAGCCCGCCGCGATCACCCGCTTCGGCCTGCAGGACAACCCGACCGACCCCAACGTCAGCACGCCCGCGTTCGACGGCTTCGCCGACGTAGTGGCCTCGACGGGCGCCATCCAGGCCGCCGACCCGCGCATGCTGATCAGCGACGCCGCCTGCAACTCGTGCCACTCGCAGATCGCGCACCATGGCGGCAAGCGGCTCTCGACCGGCTTCTGCGTGAGCTGCCACAACGCGGGCACGCCCGACCCCGACCCGGGCCACATCGGCTCCACCTCTCTCGACATGTCGGTGATGATCCACAAGATCCACCAGGGCGGGCGCCTGCCCAGCGTGACCGGCGTCGATCTCACCGGGACCGCCATCCCCGGTGCGGTGCCGCAGGTCATCAACATCAACGGCACCGACTACAGCGCGGTGAAGTTTCCGCAGGACACCGGCAACTGCACCGCCTGCCACAACGGCGCTTCCGGCACCGGCTCCGACTACTGGAAGAAGCAGATCTCGATCGAGGCGTGCACGGCGTGCCACGACCGGACCAGCCTCACCGGCCCGCAGCCAGGCTTCGTCGAGCACACGAACGGCGCCTTCCTCGACGGCACCTGCAATACCTGCCACGCTGAGGGCAAGCCCTACGACGCCACCCTGAAGCATGCGCTCGCGGTGCCGACGCTCGCCACGCAGAAGGCGACGCTCACGATCCTCGGCGTCACGGGCAGCGCGCCCGGCTCGAGCCCGGTGATCAAGTTCGCGATCACCGACCCGACCAACGCCAACGGCAATGAGGATCTGGCCACCAACGCGCTCTGGACCACGGCCGGAGCGCGCCTCGCCCTCGACATCGTCTACAGCGAGAAAGCGGGCCAGGATTGGACCAACACGGGCAACGGCGCGGTGACCGGCTTCGGCTCGATGGTGGCCAACGGTTCGCCGGCGCCGGGCCAGCCCGCGTCGTTCGATCTGCTCGCCGGGCTGAAGGCCTCGAGCCCGACAGTGGTCAAGAACTCCGACGGCACGTACACGTTCACCTCGGGTTTCGCGATTCCCGCGGGGGCGGTGGGCTCCGGCGTGGCCGTCCTCGAGGGCCACCCGAACAGCGCCACTGGCGGACTGCCCGTGCGCAGCGGCACATTCTTCTTCCCCATCACCGATGCCGCGGCGACGCCCCGGCGCGCGGTGGTGGACATCCAGAAGTGCGATAAGTGCCACGGCCTTCTCTCGCTGCACGGCGGCAACCGGACCGACAACATCGACACCTGCGTCTCCTGTCACAACACCGAAGCCACCGACGTGACGCAGCGCCCGCAGCCCTATGGGACGCCCGGTATCGACGGCAAGCCCGAGCAGAGCATCGCCTTCTCGACGATGATCCACTCCATCCACACCGGCGCGAGCCCCTACTCGCCGGGCATCGTGGTCTACGCCTATACCGGCAAGCCAGGCGGCAGAGGAACCGTGGCGCCGACGGACTTCCGCCAGGTGGTGCTGCCCGAGGGAAACTCGATCGGCAAGTGCGGCATCTGTCACGCCGACACGAATCCATTGCCGAGCGCCGACAACGGCATCGTCAACGGCATCGCGCAGATCACCGCGGACAGCGCGGACCAAACCACGTTCAAGCGCACCAGCAAGACGGCGGCGGTCTGCTCATCGTGCCACGGCACCACCCTGGCGGCCCAGCACATGAGCCAGAACGGCGCCGGCTTCGGCCTCACGCAGATCGCCATCGACCTCGCGCAGAACAGCCCTTACGGGCCGGGCGCGGAAACGTGCTCGCTCTGCCACGGCAAGGGCGCGGCGTTCGACCCGGCGCTGTTCCACGGGCACTAGCACCAGGCACCAGGGGAGTCGTGCCGCCGCATTTCGGCGACACGACTCCTGCAACTCGCCGCGCGCAGTCAGGATGCACGCTCTTCTCTGATTCGATAAATGCCGCCGTCGCTCATCCTCTGGCCCCAGACGGCCTGACCAGGTGCGTCTCGAGGAAGTCGAGCGCTCGGCGCTCGGCGTAATAGCGGGGGCGGAAGACCGGACCCTCGACAAAGCCGAGATGCCCGCCGTGCGGATGCACTTCGAGGGTGACCGCGGGATTGGCCGCCGCTGCCTCGCGGGGAATCGACTGCGCAGGGATGAACGGGTCGTCCTCGGCGGAGAGCAGCAGCAGCGGAACGCGAACTCGCGCGAGGTAAGGCCCGCTCGAGCTCTGCGCCCAGTAGTCCTCGGCGCCGGCGAAGCCGTGCACCGGCCCGGTCAGGGCTTCGTCGAACTCGGCGAGCGTGCGCGCCGCTTCGACGCGCGCGGCGTCGAAGGTGCCGGGAAACCGCGCCGCCTTCTCCAGCGACTTGCGCTTCAGCGTGCGCAGGAACCGCGTGCGGTAGACGAGGCTCATCGCCCCCGGCCCGTCGAGCGTGCGCGCGCAGAGCGCCAGGTCGAACGGCACCGACACCGCCACCGCCGCGCGCGCGTCGGCCAAGGCGCCCTCCTCGCCCAGCCACTTCACCAGCACGTTCCCGCCCAGCGAGCAGCCGACGAAGACCAGCGGCTCTCCCGGCAGGCGCGCGCGCAGCCGTCGCACCACCTCGCGCAGGTCGCCGGTCTCGCCCGAGTGGTACGAGCGCACCATTCGATTGAGCTCGCCCGAGCAGCCGCGGAAGTTGAGCGCCGCGGCGCGCAGACCCCGCCGCCCCGCCTCTGCCAGAAGCCCGCGCACGTAATGCGCCGACGAGCTGCCTTCGAGCCCGTGCAGCACCACGAGCGAGGCGCGCGCGGCCGGGGGCTCCGGGTGCACGAAGTCGAGATCGACGAAGTCCCCGTCGGAGAGCTCCCAGCGCTCGCGCCGCAGCGGCACGCGCGGGGGCCTGCGAAAGAGCGGTCCGAAGACCGTCATCAGATCTCGCCCGGGGAGGAAGCGCGCCGGCCGGTAGCTCATCGAGGCGGAAGCTCCCGCAAAAAGCGGGCGACGCGGGCCGCCACCAGCCGGCTCTGCTCCAGCTGCGGCAAATGTCCCGAGGCAGGCACCACCTCGACGCTGCCGGGCTGCAGCGCCGCGCGGAAGTAATCGGCGCTCGACGCCGGCAGGATGCGATCGTGCTCGCCCCAGAGGATCAGGACCGGCGCCACGATTCGCGCCAGGGTCTCGGCCGGAATGCCGGGCTGGTCGGCGAGCCGCAGATCTTCGACCAGCCGCTGCACCGGCCGCGATGCCCAGTGCCGTGCGAGGCCGTGGGTAAAGAGCCAGCCGAGCTTCGGCGGCCGATAATAAAGCCGCCTCATCAGATCGCGCGCAGCCGGGACGCTGCCGCCGCGGAATGCCTCGATCACCGCGCGCCGATCGTCGCCGGTGAGCGGCGCGCCCGCCGGGTTCAACCCCACGAATCCGGCCACGCGCTCCGGCAGCGCGGCCGCGGTGTAGAGGCCGATCGCGCCGCCCAGCGAATTCCCGATCACCACCGCCGGCTCGCCCAGCTCAACGAGCGCCGCGCCCACGGCCTCCCCGCACTCGATCAGGGTGGCGGGCTCGTCGGCGGCGGCGAGCGGCGACCGGCCGTGCCCCGGCAGCTCGACGGCGACCACGCGCCGGCACTCGCGCACCAGCGTGCGCAGCAGCGGCAGGAAGGAGTAGGCGTTGCCGCCGAGGCCGTGCACCAGCAGTGCCGGCGGCGCCCGCCCGCGGCCGGCGCGCTCGTAGAGGTGCAGCACGCGGCCGGCGGCGCTCAGCCGGCGCGATCGAAAACCCTGCACGCGGTAGAGCGCGTGCGCGGCGAGCCAGACGGCAGAGAGCGGAACGATCATGGGCGAAGTTGTATATCGTAGCCCCTTGCGCCTGGCTCTCGCCGTCCTCTTGGTCGTTGCGGCCCTCGCCCTCTACGAGCTCGCGCGCTGGCTGCTGGTGCGCTCGGTGCGCGCCTCGCTGCAGCGCCGCGCGCGCAGCTTCGCCGAGCAGCACGGCGTCCGCGTTGATCTCTTCAAGTTCGGCGGCAAGCTGCTGGTGCGCGAGGAGCTGCTCAATGATCTGGTGGTGGTGCAAGCGATGCTGGCCGCGGCCCAATCCGGAGCCCAGCGGCCGAGCGAGGTACGCCGGCGCGTCGAGGAGTATATCGACGAGATCGTCCCTGCCTTCTCGCTGACCGCCTATTACGAGATCGGGATGAAGCTGGCGCGGGCGGCCATCCGCGCGGTCTACAAGCCGCTCATCGACGCGGAGTCGATGAAGCGTGTGGCGGCGCTGCCGGCGAACGCGACCGCGGTCTTCCTCATCAATCACCGATCCAACTTCGACTACGTCGTGGTCGGCTGGGCGCTGTCGCGGCAGGTCGCCATCAGCTATGCGGTCGGCGAATGGGCGCGCGTCTTTCCGCTCGATGCGCTGTTCAAGGCCTTCGGCGGGTTCTTCGTGCGCCGCGGCTTTCCCGATCCGCTGTATCACACCGTATTAAGAAGATACTTGCAGCTGATCACCCGCCGCGGGGTCACTCAAGGCATCTTCCCCGAGGGCGGGCTGACCCGCGACGGGGCGCTGCGGCCGCCCAAGGTCGGATTGCTCGACGCCATCCTGCAATTGTCGGCGGAGAAGGATTTCGATCGCGAGCTCTACTTCGTCCCGGTCGGCATCAACTACGATCGCGTGCTGGAGGACGAGACGCTGCTGGCGGAGAAGCGCGGCCGCGAGAGCCCGCCGACGCGCGCCGAGAAGCTGCGTGGCGCGCTCCGGCTGCTCTGGGTGGTGCCGTCGCGCGTGACCGTCAACCTGCTCCGCGCCGCGACCGGGCGCCTGCAGCGCGCCGGCTACGTCGCGGTGGCGTTCGGCGAGCCGATCCGGCTGCGCGATCTGCCGCAGGCCGCGGGCATCGCCAGGCTCGGCGACGAGCAGCGCCGTGCGCTCGCCAAGGAGGTGGCGCAGGAGCTGATGGCGCGCATCGCCCGCACCATCCCCGCCACGCCGGTGCCGCTCCTGGCCCGCGCCGCGCTCGAGCTTGCGTTGCCCGCCACCGAATCGGAGCTCGCCATCCGCGTCCGCGAGCTGCGCGTGCGGCTGGAGGAGCGGGGGGTGCCCACCGCGCTCGGCCAGGAGTTCGACGCGCAGCGGCTGGCGCGGGCCGCGCTGGTCGCCGACGAGGAGCGCAACCGCGACCTGGCTCGCCTCGAGGGTGAAGTCCTCTTGCTCGAGGAGGCAGAGCAGATCGTGCAGCTCGCGCTCGAGCGCCTCCAGCGGCGCGGCGCGCTCTCGCTGCGGGACGGGAAAGTGGTTATCGGCGCGCACCCGCACGCGGCGGAGCTGCTCGAGTACTACGCGCGGTCGCTCGCGGCGCTCGAGAGCCCGCCGGGCGACATCGTCACCAGCCCGCGTTGAACAGCCCGGCGCGCGCGCCATTGCGGCGCCGGCGTTCAAGGCCCACTCTCCGTCGCACCTATGCGCATCTGGCCCGGCCGCACCTATCCCCTGGGCGCCATTTACGACGGCGCCGGCACCAACTTCGCCCTCTTCTCGGAGGTGGCGGAGCGAGTCGAGCTTTGCCTCTTCGATGTCTCGGGGAACGAGCAGCGCCTCGACCTGCCCGAGGTGACCGGCAACGTCTGGCACGGATACCTTCCCGGCCTCGAGCCCGGCCAGCGCTATGGCTACCGCGTCCACGGGCCGTGGGATCCGGGGCGCGGCCACCGCTGCAATCCGGCCAAGCTGCTGCTCGATCCCTATGCCAGGGCGATCGAGGGTCTCCCGCGCTGGGACGAGGCGGTCTATCCGTATCGCTTCAATGAGCCGGAGGGTGGCCCGAGCGACGGCGACAGCGGGCCGTTCATGCCGCGATCGATCGTCACCAATCCCTATTTCGACTGGAGCGACGACCGGCGCCCGCAGATCCCCTGGAATGAGACCGTGGTTTATGAAGTGCACGTCAAGGGATTCACCCAGACCAATGCCGCGGTGCAGCCCGAGTGGCGCGGCAAATATGCCGGAATCTCTTCGCCCGCCGCCATCGACTATCTGACCAAGCTGGGCGTGACCGCGGTCGAGCTTTTGCCCGTGCACCAGTTCGTCCACGGCCAGCACGTGCTCGACAAGAAGCTGCGCAACTACTGGGGCTACGACACCATCGGCTTCTTCGCGCCCCACAACGAGTATTCGAGCCGGGGCCAGCGCGGCGAGCAGGTGCAGGAGTTCCGGCAGATGGTGAAGACGCTGCACAAGGCGAACATCGAGGTGTTCCTCGACGTGGTCTACAACCATACCTGCGAAGGCAATCACCTCGGGCCAATGCTGTCGTTCAAGGGAATCGACAACCTCTCCTATTACCGGACCGTCAAGGACGATCCCCGCTTCTATATGGATTACACGGGCACCGGGAACTCGCTGAACATGCGGCACCCGCACGTGCTGCAATTGCTGATGGATTCTTTGCGCTACTGGATCGAGGAGATGCACGTCGACGGCTTCCGCTTCGATCTCGCCTCGACGCTGGCGCGCGGCCTGCACGACGTCGATCGGTTGAGCGCCTTCTTCGATTTGATCCAGCAGGATCCGGTGGTGTCGAAGGTGAAGCTGATCGCCGAGCCGTGGGACGTCGGCGAAGGCGGATACCAGGTGGGCAACTTCCCGCCGCAATGGTCGGAATGGAATGGGAAGTATCGCGATACCGTGCGCGATTACTGGCGCGGCGAGAACGCGCGGCTCGGCGAGTTCGCCTATCGCTTCACCGGCAGCTCCGATCTCTATGCCGAGAGCGGGCGGCGGCCGTTCGCGTCGATCAACTTCATCACCGCGCACGATGGCTTCACGCTCTTTGATCTGGTCTCGCACAACGACAAGCACAACGAGGCGAACGGCGAGGAGAACCGCGACGGCGAGAGCCACAACCGTTCCTGGAACTGCGGGGCCGAGGGGCCGACCGACGACCCTGCCATCAACACTTTGCGCGAGCAGCAGAAGCGCAACTTCATCGCCACTCTCTTGCTTTCCCAAGGGGTGCCGATGCTCACCGCCGGCGACGAGCTGGGCCGCACCCAGCGCGGCAACAACAACGGGTATTGCCAGGACAACGAGATCTCGTGGTTCGACTGGACCCGCGTCGACGAGGATCTGCTCGATTTCACGCGCGCGATCATGAGGCTGCGACGGGACCACCCCATCTTCCGCCGCCGCCGCTGGTTCCAGGGCCGCGCCATCCACGGCGGCGACGTGAAGGACCTGGCCTGGTTCAAGCCCGACGGCGCCGAGATGAGCGACGAGGACTGGAACGTCGGCTTCGCCAAGTCGCTGGGGGTGTTCCTGAACGGCGGCACCATCGCGCGGACCGACTTTCGCGGCGACCCCATCACCGACGACAGCTTCTACGTGGTCTTCAACGCGCACCACGAGCAGCTGCGCTTCACGCTGCCGCCCGCGCAGTTCGCCTCGCGCTGGATGCGCGTGTTCGACACCTCGACGGGCGACCTGCCCGAATTGCGGCGATCGCGCACGCGCGACGGCTTGGTGGCGGGCGGCACGCTCGAGGTGGCGCCGCGCGGGCTGCTGCTCCTGCGCAGCCTGGACTGAGAGGGTCAGCCCAGCAGTAACAGGGGCCGCTGCGCCGTCTCGCGCTGGCCGCAGCGGCAGCTCGCCGGGTGCGTCTCGCTGCGGGCCTCGGTCCACTCGTCGTCCTCGGCCCGCAGCAGCTCGAGGACGTTTTCGCGCGTGCGCAGGTCGCTGCGGTCCCAGACGACGCCGGCCACTCCGCCCGCCGCCCAGACCACCGTGCCGGTCATCGCCAGCGGCTCGCCGTCGGCGGTCGAGATGCTCACCGCGTCGCCCGGGTCGCCCGCATCTCCGGCGATGCGCGCGCCGCCCGTGCTCAACTCGCGCAGCCTGCACAAGAGCGCAGGCTGTCCCTCCGCCTGCACCACCACCAGTTGCTGCGTGCCGAGCCGCCGGTTCTCGCGCAGGTGCAAGCGGCCCAGTTGATCTATTGCGCGTTTCGCATTCGGTAGCTCGAGCCAGAGCCCGCCCGTCGCAGGCCGCGACCAGACCAGGCCGCGCAGCACGACGGACTCATCGCTGTCGCTGAAGTCGAGCTCGAGCAGCGCCAGCGTCCCGCTTGGCGCGATCACGCGTCGGTCGGGAAAAAAGAAGTAACCGACGCCGTCCACCAGGTGCAGGTGCTCGCGCATGCGCTGGGCGTTCTCGATTCGGTAACGCAGCCGGATCCCGTTCATCGACCGTCCTCGTCCGCCATGCGCATGCGGCCGGATCAAGCAAGCGCCCAGCCACCGCCAACTGTCAGGAATCCATCGCCGGCGCGCCGCGCGTGCGCACGCGAGTGCCCATCCACGAACGCGAGTGCCCCATCCACGAACCCACGTTGCTCAGAGGAGGAACGACCTTCGCTTGACAGGTCCGGCTCGCGCGTCGTTGCATCCGCGCTCATGGCCGACCTCGACGAGATCCAGCGCAAGCAGGCAGACACGGTCAAGCTCGCGCTGCAGATGGTGGACGAGAAGGATCCCGAGCGCCTCAAGGAGATGGCCGAGCAGATCCAGCAGCGCACCAAGGAGCTGGAGAAGGCGGCGCTGGGGCTCGCGGCCGCGGTGGCGCTTCCCGACCGTAGCGGCGGTGAGGAGGTGCGCGTGCTGCTGACGCCCGACCAGCGCGAGCGCATCAGCGAGCAGACCGGCGTGGGCGTCGAGGCCGTCACGCTGCGCGACAGCGGCGGGCGCAGCTGGAACGCGGCGATGCCCACCACCGAGCCGCGCGTGATCGAGAAGCTCGCGGCGCAGCAGGCGGCGGCGTCGCGCCTGACGATGGAGACGAAGAAGCAGGTCGAGGCGATCATCAAGCAGCTCAAGGCGCTCAACGTCCCCGAGCTGGAGGAGACCATCCGCGAGCTGGAGCGCGACCCGACTCTCGGCCGGGGCAAGCAGAGCAAGGGCTAGCTCTTTCGGTCGGGTGACGAAAATGATAGACTGATGCAGCCGTAGACTTCAGGAGCACGCATGCCCGGTCTGTCGCCGATCAAGATCCTCGGGAACCTCAAGTTCTTCGCCGCAGGCCTCAAGCTGCCCAGCAAGGGCGCGGCGAGCGGCTCGGATGCCTGGGCGGAGAAGCACTTCAAGGACCGCGACAAGGCCGAGATGACCGGCGCGCCCGAGCTGATCCCGCCCTGGTTCATGCCGCAGAAGCCGGGCTACCTGCCGCACCAGAAGTCCTGCGACAAGGTCGGGAAGGACTTCAAGGACTTTCACGACGCGATGATCGACGCCGTGCAGTTCTCCCACAACCTCTGGAAGCTGCAGGCCAAGTTCGACGGCCTCCACGTCATGGCGGTGTCGGCCATCGGCGCGCCCGGCTGCCTCAAGGGGCCCGCGCTGGAGAGCAACATCAAGAATGCGCCCCAGTGCGCCGCCTTCACCGGCAACATGGCCAAGCACCGCGACGCGGTGGCGGCGGGCGTCTCGAAGTGCTTCAAGAAGTGGCAGGACAAGGTGATGGTGCCGGGGCTGCCCTGGTATCCGGCCTTCGCCGCTTTTCCCGGCCCGATGGCGCCGCCGATGCCCAACATCCCGATGCCGCTCATTACCTGCCCGTCGGCGATGATGACCGAGATCATCATGCCGAGCTCGATGACCAGCGCCATGGACGACGCGCTCGACGGCGGCATCAAGAACAAGGATCCCGACAAGCAGTTCCACGCGCTGCACGACGCGATCGCCACCGTGCTGTCGCTGGCGTTCCTGATGTGGCTGCCGTCGCAACAGATCATGCTGGTGCTGGGCAAGGGCCCCATCCCGACCTTCGCGCCGCCATTCGTCCCGGTCGGTCCGGTCATGGGAGGCGACAACATCGCCGCTCCCGGCCACCTGATGGCCTAGGCCCAGTGCTGGTCAGTCAAGCCTCGCGGCCACGATCGCCGTCGCGAGGGGCGTGGGGGTCGTCGCCCTCAGACTGGTGCTTCTGTGAAGCGGGTGAGGTGCGTGTTGGCGTTGGGTGCGGGGGCTGCGCAACTCGTTCGCCGACCCCCACGCCCCCCGCGCCGGCTTACTCGCGCTGAAGCGTCTAGCGACTCGACCAGCCTGTGCCCAGCGGTGACGAGTTCCGCAGTCATCGCCCTGAACAAGCGAAGACGCCGCGAGCGCCGCTCACTGACCGGCATTGCCGCTAGAGCAGTACGGGGGCGGCGTTGAGGCGGCCTTCGGCGAAGCGCGAAGGCCGCAAGGCGCTCGGGTCGAGGCAGGTGGCGCGGCCGTCGAGCACGAGCTCGCTCACGAGCTGGCCGATGGCGGGCGCGTGCATCACCCCGTGTCCCGACGAGCCGTTGGCGAGGAAGAAGCCAGGTCGCTCGAGCGCCTCGCCAACGATGGCGTGCTTGTCGGGCGACATCTCGTAGAGGCCAGCCCACGAAGCCGCGCGATCGATCTCGACTGCTGCCAGCGCGGGAATGCGCTCGCGCTTGAGCGCGTCGATGTGGGCGAGCCAGGCGTCGTCCACCTCGGCGGCGAAGCTCGCGGGCTCATCCACCGGCTGCAGCAGGAGCACGCGGCCGTCGCGCACGCGCAGGTGGAAGCCGTCGCCCGCCCAGAGCGTCATCGGCATCTCGTCGGGGAGCAGCGTGCACGGCACGGTCGCGGCCACCTGACGGCGCAGCGGCGCAACTGGCAGGTCGACCCCCGCGAGCCGCGCCACCTCGGCCGCCCAGGCGCCCGCCGCATTCACCACCGCGCCGGCGGCGAATACGCCCGCAGTCGTCTCCACCGCGCCGCCGCGCAGCGCGATGACGCGCGCGCCGTAGCTGATGTCTGCGCCGAGCCGCTGCGCGCCGTCGAGATAACCGCGCAGAATGCCGAGCGGGCGGATGAACCCGTCGGTCGGGCAGAAGGCCGCTCCGATTGCCCGCGCGCGGATATATGGATTGAGCTGCGCGATCTCTTCCGGCGCCACCATCCGCGCCTCGGCGAGACCGGCCGCATGCTGCACCGCCTGCGCGGAGCGAAGCTCTTCCAGCTCGGCGGCCGTCTCCGCGAGCCAGAGATAGCCGCACGGGCGATAGCCGCAGTCGCCCCCCACTTCGTTGGCGAATTGCCGCAGCTTCGCGCGCGAGAGCAGCGAAAGCCGCACCTGGATATCGCTGCCGTACTGCGCGCGGAAGCCGCCGGTGGCGCGGCCCGTGCTGCCCTCGCCAGCCGCGGGCGCGCGGTCGATCACCGTGACCCGCGCGCCGCGCCTGGCGAGGTGCCAGGCCACGCTCGCGCCGATGACTCCGGCGCCAATGACGACGACATCGGCGCTCATGCGGTGAAGACATGCTCCGGGTGGCGGAACGCCTTGAACTCGAGCGCGTTGCCGCTGAAGTCGCGCAGGAACATCGTCGCCTGCTCGCCGGGCGCACCCAGGTAACGGACCGTGGGCTCGATGACGAAGGCGACGCGCGCCTCGTGCAGCCGCGCCGCGACTTGCGCGAACTCGTCCCAGCCGAGGATGGCTCCGAAGTGCGGCATCGGCACCGCGATGCCGTCCACGCGGCCGGTGTCGCTGGTCGCTGCGGGCGCGCCGAGGTGGAGGGAGATTTGATGACCAAAGAAGTCGAAATCGACCCAGGTATCGGTGCTGCGGCCTTCGCGGCAGCCGAGCAGCGCGCCATAGAAGCGGCGGGCGTCATTCAAATCGCGCGTATGAAAGGAGTAATGGAACTGGCTCATGGGCCGAAGAACCGCAGCAAGAGGGGAATCGATTTCATCGGGTCATCCTCCCCGGCGAACGCTAGCATGGCCGCATGCGCATCGCGGTGCTGGGGCACGTCGAGCACATCACGTTGGGGCGGGTCGCCGCGGTCCCCGGCCCTGGCGAGATCGCGCACCTCACGGAGCCGCACGTCTTCGCAGGAGGCGGCGGCGGGCTCGCCTTCGCACAGCTCACGCGCAGCGACGCAGAGGTGCACCTCTTCACCGCGCTCGGCGACGACGAGGCGGCGGCGTTCGTGGCGGCGCGTCTCGCGGCGAGCGGCGCGCAGATCCACGCAGCGCGCAGGGCCGGGCCGCACACGCGCGACGTGGTGATGATTCCGCCGGGCGGCGACCGCGCCATCGTGGTGCTGGACGAGCCGCTCCATCCTCTGGCGACCGACCCGTTGCCGTGGGACCTGCTCGCTTCGTGCGACGCGGTCTATTTCACTGCTCAGGATCCGGCGGTGCTGCGGCTCGCGCGAAAAGCGCGGCTGCTGGTCGCGGCGGGGCGGCGAAAGGAAGCCCTCGACGCGTCGGGCGTGCGGCCGGACGTGGTGGTCGGCAGCGCGCTCGACGCGCGCGAGGCATGGGAGATGCGCGACTACGCGCTGACGCCGGGCGCGCTGGTGCTGACCGAGGGCGGACGCGGCGGCTCCATCACCACCGCCGGCGGTGTCGAGCGCTTTGCCGCGCCCGATGTGGCGCGCTCCGATGGCGGCGCTTACGGCGCTGGGGACAGCTTCGCCGGCGCGCTCGTCTATTACCTCGCCGCGGGGCTTGAGCTCCGCGAAGCCTGCGAGCGTGCGGGCCACCACGGCGCAGCGGTATTGGGCGGCCTCGACCCGACCCAATCCCAGCTCGCCCTGCCATCAATCAGCGCGTTTCACTAAAGCGCTTGGCGCGAAGATTGCCGGTCCGGGCGTCTCTCTCGAGACCGAGCCTCCTCAACTCCAAAGCTGCTCGTGGCTGGCGCCAAGAAGCGTAGGCGACAGCGGCGCAACGACAACCCCCCGCGGGTGGACGCCCCGTGAAGGCGTTGCTAACCGGCCTCGCAGACGACCTCAGGCGACTGGCAACCAATCAGCGATTCATCTGAAAGTAGTTTCGACCGTTTCCTCATCGATGATTGGGGCCGGATTCAAATTGACCCACCGGGCCAGACAGCCGTTGTCCCGGCGAGCCCTTGTTCCCCCCGCTGCGCGCTGGTATTCGAGTCGTCCTGCATGCTCCTGCTGGCACTCCTCTTCGCGGCGCCGCAGCCGATCTCGCTCGCCGATGCGTTCGCGCGCGCGACGCAAGCCAACCCCGACGTCGCTGCCGCGCGCCTCAACGTACGCGTCGCGGAGGCGGGCATCCGGAGCGCGGGGCAGCTCGCGAACCCCATCGTCTCGGGCAGCTACGGTCCCGACGCGCCGACCTGGATCGGGACCATCGGCGTGAAGCTGCCGGTCCTCGGCCAGCGCGGCACTGCCGTGGCCGCCGCCGAGCGCGAGCGCGACCTCGCGCGCGCCGAGGTCGCCACCAAAGAGCTCACCGTGCAGGCGGCGGTCCGGCGCGCCTACTTCGCGCTCGCGGCGGCGCAGGCGCAGGCGCAGTTCGCGGCCGAGGCGACCAGGCTCGCGCTCGAGCTGGAGCAGCTGAGCACCAGGAAGTTCGAGACCGGCAGCGCGCCGCGACTCGAGGTGGAGCAAGCCACGGTCACGCGGCGGCAGGCGCAGCAGGACCAGATCGATCGCGAGGCGGCGACGAGCACGGCGCAGGTCGATCTCGGCAAGCTGCTGGGCGTCGAGGACGAGTTGCAAACGCAGGACGCGCTGCTGCCCATTCCAGCGGCGCCGCCGCTCGAGCAGCTGCTCGCCCGCGCGGCGCAGCACCCGGAGGTGCAGACTTTCCGCCGCCAGCAGGACGCCGCCCTCGCGCGCGCGCAGCGGGAGCGAGCGGCGGTGCGGCCGCTGCCCGACGTCGCGCTCGCGTTTCAGGGCGGGGAGCCGCCGGGCGCGGTGCACGATCCGACGCAACCAAAGATCGGCTTGCGCTACACGCTCGCCTTCGAGCTGCCCATCCTCTCCTGGAACGGCGGCCGCATCGGCGCGGAGGAAGCGCAGGCCAGCGTCGCCGCGAGCCAGGCAACGGCGGCTGCGCAGCGGCTGCGCAACGAGATCCGCGCCGCGCGGGCCCGCTGGGACGCGGCGTCCCGGCGCGCGCGCGCCTACACCGAAGAGCTGGTGCCCGCGTCGCTGCGCTTGCTGGAGATGGCGCGCACCGGCTACCAGCTGGGCCGCGCGCCACTCATCAGCGTGCTGCAGGCGCAGGGCGAGGTGACGGCGGCGCGGGTCAAAGGCGTGGACGCGGCGAGCGAAGCGCAGAAGGCGTTCGCAGATCTGGAGGAGGCGGCCGGTGAGACTTTCTAGGGCGCTGCTCGCTTTGCTTCTCCTCGCCTGTTGCAAGAAGGCCGCCGACGAGAAGGACAAGGCCGAGCCGGTTACGGTGCGCGCGGCGCAGGTCGATCGCGGCGACGTCCCGCGCCTCGTAGACGCGGCGGGGCCGCTCGAGCCGCTGCCCGGCCTGGACGTGAAGCTCGCGCCGCTGGTGGCGGGGCGGCTCGCGCAGGTGCTGGTCGGCGAAGGCGATCGGGTGCGGCCGGGGCAGACGCTGGCGCGGCTCGATCCCACGCCGCTGCGCGACGCGGCGGCGCAGGCCGAGGCACAGCTCGCGCAGGCTCGCGCGCAGGAGAGCAACGCGCGCGCCAGGCTCGACCGCGCGCAGAAGGCGTTCGCGGCCGGCGTCGCGGCGGGCCAGGAGGTGGACGACGCGAAGCTCGGCGACGCCACCGCCGCGGCTGCGGTGCGCACGGCGCAGGCGGTTGTCTCCACCGCGCGCAACCAGCTCAGCCGCAGCGAGCTGAGCGTGAACTTCGCGGGCGTGGTCGCGCACGTCTTTGCGGCGCCGGGCGAGGCGGTCGATCCGGGCAAGCCGGTGATCGAGGTCGCCGACACCGCGCGCCTCGAGCTGCGCGCGCCGCTCGCGCCGCGCGTGGCCGCGCTGGTGAAGCCGGGCCAACCCGCGGACCTGCGCGTCGATGGGCTTCCGGGCGTGGTCACCAAAGCGAAGGTGCTCGCGGTCGCGCCGGTGGTGGATCCGGCCACCGGCACCGCGCTGGTGCGCATCCGCGTGGACAACCGCGACTTCGCCTTGAAAGGCGGCTCGTTCGCGCACGCGCGCATCGAGGCCGGCGTGCACACCAACGTGCTCCGGGTTCCGCGCGAGGCGCTGGTGCGCGGCGAGGCAGGGACCGCCGTCGAGATCATCGACGCAGGCAAAGCGAAGCGGCAGACGGTGGAGGTCGGCTTCGAGGACGAGAAATTCGCGGAGATCGTCTCGGGCCTCAAGGGCGACGAACAGGTGATTCTGCAGGGCGCGTACGCGCTGCCGGACGGCACGCCGGTGAGCCCGATGGCCGCGGCGGAGAAGAGCGAGAACGGTGTGGCGAAGGTGGCCGGCGAGCCGGAGAAGAAGTGAGCGCCGCCGCCGCAGCGCTGCGGCACGGGCGCGCCATCCTCTTTCTCGCGCTCGCCTGCGCCGCCGGCGGGCTCTTCGCGGCGATGCGCCTGCCCAAGGGCGTCTATCCCGAGGTGACCTTTCCGCGCGAGCAGGTGGTGGCGAGCCTGTCAGGCGCCCCGGCCTCGACAGTGCTCGCGGGCATCACCCGGCCGCTCGAGGCCGAGCTCGCGACCGTGCCCGGCGTCGAGCGCGTGCAGAGCAAGACCATCCGCGGCGCGGTCGAGCTGTCGCTCTTCTTCTCTCCCGACACCGACATGGAGAAGGCGCATCCGCTGGTGCTCGCGCGCCTGGCCCAGTCCCGCGGCGCGCTGCCGCCCGAGACGGAGGTCGTGGCCGAGCGCGTCCTCGCGTCGAGCTTCCCCATCCTCTCCTTCAACTTCGAAGGCCCCTACCCCGCCTCGCAGCTCTACGGCATCGCGAACTACACGGTGCGGCCCGCGCTCTCGGGATTGCCTGGCGTGGGGGCCGTCACCGTCCAGTCGAGCGACGTGCCCGAGGTGCAGGTGCTGCTCGACCCCGCGCGCCTCGACGCCGTTCACCTGACGCCGCCCGCGGTGGCCGACCGGCTGCGCGCCGCCAACAAGGTGCAGGCGGTGGCGCGCCTCACCGACCAGCACGAGCTCGCGCTCGGCGTGGTCACTGGCGAGCTGCTCTCGCTCGAGGACATCGCGCAGGTGGTGGTCGGCGGCACGCCCGAGCAGCCGGTGCGCGTCGCGGACGTGGGCCGCGTGGTCGAGAGCACGGCGCCGCGCTCGACGCTCATCCGCGTGGACGGCAAGCCCGGCATCATCCTCAACATCGCGCGGCGCGTGAGCGGCGACATCCTCAAGCTCGACGCGGCGGTGCGGCAGCGCCTGCAGGAGCTCGAGCCATCGCTGCCGCCCGGCATCGTCATCAAGCCGGTCTACGAGCAAGCGAAGTTCGTCGCCGACGGCGTGGGCAGCGTGCGCGATGCGGTGCTGTTCGGCGCGCTCTTCGCCATCATCGTGCTGGCGATCTTCCTGCGCGACTGGCGCGCGACGCTGCTCGCCGCCCTCTCGCTGCCGCTCACGCTCGCCTCGTCGCTGCTGGTGCTGCAGGCGCTGGGGCAGACGCTGAATCTCATGTCGCTCGGCGGCCTCGCGGTGGCGGTCGGCCTGGTCATCGACGATGCGGTGGTGATCATCGAGGCGGTGCACAAGCACCTCGAGGCGGGGCTGTCGCCCGAGGAGGCCGCGCGCCGCGGCACCGAAGAGCTCTTCTGGCCGGTGGTCGGCACCACCGCGACCACGGTGGTCGTCTTCCTGCCGCTCGGGCTGCTCACCGGAGTGGCGGGCCAGTTCTTCTACGCGCTCTCGCTCTCGCTCGCGGCGGCGGTGACGCTCTCGCTGCCCGTCGCGCTCGGCCTCCTGCCGGCGCTCTCGGCGCGCTTCCTCAAGCCTTCGAAGCACGCGTCGGCCGGCGGCCGCCTGGCGGAGAAATACGCGCGCACGCTGGAGCGCTCGCTCGACCACGCCTGGTGGATCGCCGGCGGCGCCGCACTGCTGGTCGCGCTCGGCTTCTTCGCGGGCTCGCGGGTGCCGACCGATTTCCTCCCCGAGGCCGACGAGGGCGGCTACGTCGTCGATTACTTCGCACCGGTGGGCGCGTCGCTCGCCGAGTCCGACGCGATGGCGAGCAAGCTCGAGGACGTCCTGCGCGACACGCCCGAGGTGTCCGCTTTCTCGCGGCGGCTCGGCGCCGAGCTGGGCCCGCCGGTCGCCACCCTCTCGAGCCGCGGCGACATCGCGGTGCGCCTCAAGGACAAGCGCAGCCGCCCCTCCGACGAGATCATGGACGAGCAGCGCGCGAAGATGGCCGCCGCGGCACCGGGGCTGCGCATCGAGTTCGTCCAGGTGCTCGCGGACATGCTCGGCGACCTGCAGGGATCGCCCGAGCCGATTGAGGTGAAGATCCTCGGCGCCGACCCCGCGGTGCTGCGGGAGCTCGCGTCGCAGGCGGCGAAGAAGCTCGAGGGCACGCCCGGCCTGGTCGACATGTTCAACGGCGACGAGGGCTGCGCGCCCGAGCTCGATCTGCGCGTGCAGCCGATCGAGGCCGGACGGCAGGGGATCGCCGCGCAGCAGATCGGCGACCAGCTCGCGGCGTCGTTCCTGGGCGAGGTCGCGACCTCGCTGCGGCGGCCCGATCACCTCGAGGACGTGCGCGTGCGGCTCGACCTGCCGGGCGACGCGCCAGAGGCCGACACGCTGGTGGCGGCGCGCTTGCAGGGCACGCAGGGGCAGGTGCTGCCGGTCCGCGCGGTCGCACAGATCGAGCACAGCTGCCCGCCAGCGTCTCTCTTGCGCTTCAACCAGCGCAACATGGTCCACCTCACCGCGCGCCTGTCGGGCCTAAGCCTTGGCACCGCGGTTCAGGCGGTGCGGTCCCGGCTCAAGGGCTGGCAGCTGCCGGTCGGCTACGTCTGGGAGCTGGGCGGGCTCTACCAGCAGCAGACCGAGAGCTTCCGCTCGCTCGTCTACGTGCTGGTCCTCGCGCTGGTACTGGTCGCGGTGGTGCTGCTCTTCCAGCTGCGCTCGTGGGCGCGCACGCTCTCCGTGCTGGCCGCAGCGCCGCTCGCGCTCGCCGGGGGCGCGGCCACCCTCTGGTTCACCGGCATCTCGCTCAACGTCTCGTCGCTGATGGGCGCGATTCTGTTGGTCGGCCTGGTGGTCAAGAACGGCATCCTCCTGCTCGACCACGCGCTCTGGTCCGAGGAGGCAGGCAAGCCGCTGCGCGAGGCGCTGATCGAAGCGGCGCGCGCCCGGCTCCGGCCGATTTTGATGACCACGCTGGCGACCTTGGCGGCGCTTTTGCCGCTGGTGCTCGGGCTGGGCGCGGGGGCGGCGCTGCACCGCCCGCTCGCGGTGGCGGTGGTGGGCGGGCTCGCCTTCTCGACGGCGGCGACGCTCTTCGTGGTGCCCGCGGCGGCGCTGCTGCTGGCTCGCCTGCGCCGCTGAAAGCGCGCGCCCCATAAACTGTGGGCGATCGTGAACTTGTCCCGGGACAAGTTGAACCAGGTCGCTCTTGATAACGTCGAGGGTAGGGAGCGTGCCCTCTTGCTCGAAAAAGCGGGCGTCAGACGATCTCGCTCGTGGCGTCGTTCAGCATGACCATCAGGTCGTGGTTGGGCAGTCCCTCGATCCAACCGTGCGTGGAGCGATCGAGGTGGAGCATCATCCCTCGCATCGGCCGTCGCTCCCGCCGGGCCGGTACTTCCCGCGCCCCTTCAGCTTGAGAGCAGGCCCGGCCTCCTGCAGGACCGACTTCGCCTTGGTGTACGAGACTCGGATCCCGTGCTTCTAGGTCGCGAATTCGTAGAAGTGCGTCACCGAGAAATCCCGATACAGCTCGCGGCGAAGGCGGCAGAGCTCATTCACCGTCGCCGCGGGAATGCGTTTCTTTCGCGGAAGATGGCGCCGGTCCAGCAGGCCCTTCAGGCCCTCCTTTTCCAGCCTCCTTCGGATACGGAGGACCTGCCTCTCGTGATTCCCATAATCACCGCCGCCTGGCGCCAGCTGATCGTTTCCTGCATCGCCTTGGTCGCGATTTGCTGCCGTGTCACATGCGAGTCTTTCTTCTTGACAGGTTTTTTGGACGCACCCCAATCACAACATCGAATCCCGCGGCGGCTCGTTCATAGAGCCCAGGGATGCGCTCCGCCGCGTCGTAACGCTCAAAGTGTTTGCGGGCTCGCCTTTTGCCAATTGCCGCTCCCTGCGAGGGGCTGAGAGGGGTCGAAAAGCGGCATGCTACACAATGACTCATGATTGAAACGCTCAGCAATGAAGATCTCCTCGCCGCCGTTCGCGCGCTGATCCGGACTTCTGGCCTCATCGAGGCAGAGCTGCTCGTTCACCTCGGAGAGATCGACGAGCGGAAGCTGTATCTCGCCCGTTCCTTTCCCTCGATGTTCGCGTACTGCGTCGCCGAGCTGGGGTTTTCCGAAGACGCCGCATACAACCGGATCGTGGTGGCGCGGGCCGGGCGGCGCCTG
>JAYWBT010000008.1:0-8247 GCA_043781235.1 Deltaproteobacteria bacterium | reverse complement strand
CGCGAGCGTGCAGTTGCGGCCGCACTGCTCACGCACCTCGATGATCGAGGTTACCCCGGGCGCGATGGTGTCGGGCAAGCAGAGCGCGCCGATGTTGGCCTCGACGTCCTCGCAGGTGGTGGAGCTGCAGGCGGCGCTGGCCGCGATGCTCAGGCAGAGTGCGGCGAGGAGCGGCTGAGTTCGCATTGGAGGTCCTCTACACCGAGGCGATGAGGCGGGAAAGATAGTACGCGACATCGAGCGCGATGAGAGACAGCGCGGTTGCGGTGGCCACCGGGACGGAGGCGCGGGGCGGCGCAAGCTTCAAGCTGACGAGCGCGGTGGCCAGGCCCACGGTGCAGGCGACGAGGAAGTCGCCGTAGTAGCGCATCGAGATTCCCAGCGGCGCTGTGGTCAGGTGCACTGCGCGCAGCGAGGGATAGTAGGTGGGCACCGGCAGCTGCAGGGTGCCGGGCACCAGGTAGCCGACGGCGAATCCCGCGACGCCAAAGAGCGCGGCGCGCAGGGTCCGCTCGGCGCTCACGGCGTGCCGACCGGGTGGCGCGCGGTGACGTAGAGGCCGATCAGCGCCGCGGTCCAGACGAAGAGCGCGCCGGTGCAGGAGAGCGCTGCCACCGACCAGCGCAGCGCGGGCCTTCCAAGCTCTGGGCCGTCGGCTGCATCGGTGAGCTCGGTGCGACTGGCAAGCGCGCGTCCGGCGAGCGCCGCGGCGAGGACGAGCGCGAGCGAGAGGGCGGCGAGGTGCTCCTTGAAGTCGAACAGCTGCGCGACGGCGGGGGCGCTCTTGTCGAGGAAGGCCGCGCGGACGCGCACCCGGTAGGTCGGATAGAGCGCGAGGCCCAGGGCAAGCTGCGTGCAGAGCGCGAGCGGGCCAATCCAGCCGAACCGGCGCAGCTGCCGCGCGAGCGTGCGGCCGCGCGCGACCAAGAGCGCATAGACGGCGTGGTGGGTGGTCGCGCCCACGGCGGTAAAGCCGACCACGGCGTGCGCGAGCAGGAGTGGCCGGGCGGCGCTCTCGAAGAGGAGCAGGGTCACGCGATCACCGGCAAGGGGCGCCGCCGGGTGTGGGCCTGGACTTTCGGGCAGCCCGGGTCAGGCGCGAAGAAATTGCCATGGGCGTTGGCGACCGCGCGGCAGCCGCCGCGGCAGAGGGAAAGATAGCTACACGAGACGCAGGGCTCGGGCGCCTGCGCGACGAAATCGCGGAACTGGCCGAAAGCGTTTGGCCAGGCCTTGCGCATCTCGCCTGGCACGCGGGCGTCGGCCTCCGAGCGGCCGGCGAAGGAGCAGCCGGTGAAGCCTCCTTCGGGCGTAACCGCGGCCAAGACGTCGCCGCCCACGCACCCCTGCACGCCGAAGAACGCGGCGGCCTTCGCGCTGGGTTGGTGGAAAAACACCATCGGCGCGAACGAGCAGTCGAGCTTGACCCTGATGCGGTAGCGCCACATCAGTCTGCGCGCGAGCGGGTAGATGCGCTTTGCCTGCTCGGGGTCAAGCTCCTCGTCGAGCCGCGCGCCGCGCCCCACCGGCTTGAAGCGGAGCAGCTCGAGCTCGTTGAGGCGCAGCTTGCGAACCAGCTTGGCGACGGCCGGCAGCTCGTCGAACGAGGTGCGGCTGACCACGCAGTTGACGCCCACCTCGGGCTTCACCGCGCGCAGGAGCCGCAGGGCGCGCTCGGCGTGGTGATAGCCATCGAACCCGCGCGCACGTTGGTAGGCCGCGCCCACCCCGTCGATGCTGACGTTGATCTGGCCGAAGACTTTGCAGCTCTGCGCGGCCTTCTCGTCGAGGCCGAGGCCGCTGGTGGTGAGGTTGGGGATGATGCCGACCTGGCGCGCGTGGGCGGCGACCGCGAACAGGTAGTCGAGCTCGAGCGCCTCGCCGCCGCCGAGCGCCACGTGGAAGACGCCCATCGCCGCGAGCTCGTCGAGCACCCGGCACGCCTCCTCGAGCGAGAGCGCGGCGCCCTGCGGGGTCGCGTCGACATAGCAGCCCTTGCAGCCGGCGGCGCAGCGGCGCGAGAGCACCACATGCACCTCGGTGGGAGCGCTCAAGGGCCGTGCGTCGGTCTGCGCTTGGGGCCCGTCGTCGGGACCCACCCAACGCGGCGACTCGGGCTGGCCCAGGCTGCGCATCATTTCCCGGTCGACGTGCAGCAGGGCGCGCGGCCGCTCGATTTCGACGATGCCACCGAAGTGCTCGGCGCGCGCTCGCACCGTTCCAAACAGGGGAAGCTTCATGGCAGCGGGCGCGGCTTGCGCAGCATGGCGCCCAGGATCAGCGCCAGCGCGCTCGCGAAGGTCGCGCCGAAGAGCAGGAAGGTCACATCGACGCCAAGTGAGCTGGAGTTTGGATTGCAGCCGAACGTCGCGCGCAGCACTCGGCCGCGCCCCCGGCTCCTCGAGCCAGCAGGCGCGGCCTCTTTGCTGCTGCTGCCGAGGTCGCTCATGGCCCGCACTGTAGCAGGCTGCTGAACAAGCAGCCCGCGCGGGAGTCCGCTCGCCGGAGGGTGGGCCCCCCGGAGGCTAGATCAAACTCACTTGTGCTTGCCGCCCCCGCCGCTCGGGTGGGCTGCCGGTGCGCCACCGCCGCTCGGGCGGGCTGCCGGTGAGCCGCCGCCGCTCGGGTGAGCTGCCGGTGCGCCGCCGCCGCGGCCGCCCCCGCCGCTCGGGCGGGCTGCCGATGCGCCGCCACCACCGTTGCGTGCGCCGGGTGCGCGGCTCCAGCTGCGGCCGCCCGCGGCGGGTTTGCTCCAGCGGTTCGCGCCGCCAGCTGCCGGGCTGCCCGCGCGGTTTGCTCGAGCAGCAGGCTGGGTTGCGGTGGCGTTTGCGCTCGGCGTCGCCGCTGAGGTTGCCGGTGAGCCAGGCTGAGCGCGAGCCGCGGTGCCATCAGCACCAGCACCTGCTCGAGGCGCGCCTGCGGCCGCGGGCGTTGCCACGCCGACATGACGTTGCGCGATCGCCGCTGAAGCTGAAACCTGCGCGATCGGATGGCCGACCGCCGCCTGAATGCCGGCCACGGGCGGTCCGAAACTCCCGCCTCGAGCGGGGATGGCGTGCGCACCGCTGAGCGGCTGCGCGGTCTGCACGATGCCTGCGGTGGCGTGCCCGCGGACGGCCACGGAGACGATGGGCTGCGTGAAGTGCTGCTCGCCCACTGCCACCCAGCCTGGACTGTTGTACCCATAGACGTAGCCGCGGGGCCCGATCGGGCACCAGGTTACGTAGCCGCCGCCGTAGCGCCAGCTCACCCACGCCGGCGCCCAGATGCTGCCGGGCACCCAGTACCAGCCCAAGCTCGCGCCGAAGCCCCAGCTGCCGTAGTGGTACGCGGCCCAGCCCCAGGGATCGTCGGAGGTGAACGTCCAGCCCCAGTCGGTCAGGACCCAGCGCCCGTACGTGTAAGGACGCCAGTCGACCGCCACTGCGGGCACCCAGACTCGGCCATAATCTTCGACGTATTGCCAATGGCCGTAGGGTGCGAGCCGGTCATAGAACGTTTCGGTGTCGACCTCCTGGCCGGCAGGTGGCGGAGCGGGCTGCGCGTCGTCTGCGTCTGCAGATGCGGTCGAGTCGTCGCTGGGAGGAGGAGGAGGAGGAGCAACCGCGCGCGGGGCAGGATCGCGGACGACCACCCGCTCGGCGATACAGCCGCTCAACGCTGAGGCGAACAAAACGCTCAGGGCGACCATGGGGCTCTTGCCAAAGTTGATCTTCATCACGTACCTCCGTCGTCCAGGTCTGTCCCGTCTTCGACGTAGCGGGTCTGGCTGCGATTCATCTGCCGCGCGCCTGACTATCTGCCCACGAAGCGTCCGGCTGGCCTGAACGTCAAGGGGCGCGGTCTTCTTCCCTCCCTTTCTTCTCCTTCATTTAGAGAGGGCGCGATTAGAGAGGGCGCGACCGATGGCCGCAAGCGCTCGGTCGTTCTGCGCGCGACCGCCCACGCCAAGCACGAGCGACTGCGGATCCCAGTGCGCCTGCTGGAGCGGCAGCCGCGCCGCTTGCAGTGCAAAGAGCAGCCGGCCGGCCGTCGCGTTGGGGTCGCGGATGAGCAGCACGGGCGCGTCGCCCTGGGAGACGAAGAGGCCCTCCTCGCGCAGCCGCGTTGCGAGCCTCGCTCGCTCCCGGGCGAGGAGCAGCGCCGACCGGCGGGTGCGCTCGGGCTCGGCCAGCACCGCGAGCGCCGCGGCGATCTGCGGCGCGCCGAGCGGAAAGGGCAGCTCCAATCGGCGCAGCAGCGAGATGGTGCGCGTGTCGCCGACCGCATAGCCGATCCGCAGCGCCGCGAGCCCGTGCAGCTTGCTGAAGGATCGCAGCCGCACGGTCTGAGGCCGGGTGGGCGCGGGAGCGAGGTCCATCGTCCAGGCCTCGTCGAGCACCAAGAGCGTCGAGTCGGGCAGGCCCTCGCGCAGCGCAGCTTCTTCGTCGGGCGCGATTTGCGCGCCGGTCGGGTTGTCGGGCGAGGCTAGATAGACGAGGCGCGTGCGGGGCCCCAGGGCGGCGAGCAGCGGCTCCGCCTGGTGGGGGCGGAAGAGCCCCTCTGCCGTTCGGCGCGCCAGCACCGGGCGGTGGCGCAGGCCCTCACGGGCGCAGAGCTGGGAGAGCAATTCGAAGGACGGGAAAGGGCTCAGCACCTCGTCGCCGGGGACGCACGCGATCCGCAGCGCCCGCTCGAGCAGCTCGCTCGCTCCGCCGCCCGAGAGTGCGATCTGCTCGGGCAAAACGCCGTGCAGCTCGCCCAGCCGGACATAGAGCAGGGCCGCGCCCTCGGGATAGCTGTGCAGCGTCGCGGCCGTCTCGCGCAGCGCGCGCCGCACCCGCGGCGAAGGCCTGCGCCCGGGCTCGGCCTCCGCTTGCGGTTGGTGCGGCTGCGGCTCGATCAGGGCGAGCCGGCCGTCTCCGCTGATCGCCGCCTGCGGGTCCTGCACGAAGAGGTCTGCGTCGACGCAGCGACCGGTGAGACCGCGCGCCTCCGCGAGCAGCAGCACGAGCGGCGCGATCTCCTCGGGCGAGGGAAACCGGGCGATCCACTCCGGCGGCGTCCGCGCAATTTCGTGCAGGCGGGTGCGCACCGGGCCCAGGCAGAGCGCGTTGACGCGGGTGCGCGGGAAGGCCTCCTCGGCGAACGCCCTCATCATCGCCTCGAGCGCCGCCTTGGCCACCGTATAGGGAGCCGCGCCCGGCGTGGGGGCGCGCCGGGTGGCAAGCGAACTGAGGAAGAGCAGCTGCGCGGGCGGCCCATGGCGCAGGAGCGCCGCCGCGGCGAGGCCCGAGGCGATGGCGTTTCCCTCCAGCTGCGCGAGCAGCGCCGCCCGGGTCGCGTCCTGCAAGAGCAGAGGCGGGTGTGCTGCGCCGGGGCAGAGGAGGCCCAGGTCGATCTGCCCGAGCGCCGCTTGCGCGCCGCGGCCAAATGCGTCGGCACCCTGATCGGTCGAGAGGTCCGCGACCAGCGCCGTGGCAGAGAGCTCGCGCGCGAGTGGCTCGACCTCACCGGCGGTGCGCGCGCAGAGGAAGAGCCGCGCTCCTCGAGCCGCCCAGGCCCGCGCGCATGCCGCGCCGATGCCGCGCCCCGCGCCCGCGATGGCGACCGCGAGGCTCACGCCTGCCCGCGCGGCTTTGGCAGGCCCGCAGTGACGGTGCCCGTGCGCGCGAGCTTTCCCCAGCCCACCGCGAACCCCGCGAACGCGTTCCAGAGCGAGCGCACCAACGCCACCCAGAGCAGCTGCCGGTACGCGACCCGCTGCACGAAGAGCCCGAGGAGCAGCCCCAGATCCTCTCCCTCGAGCAGGATGGCCGCAGCCGAGAGCAGCAGATCGAGCGCGAAGAAGAGCAGGTAGTAGCCGAGCGTGGCGCCGATCTGGCCGCGGAGGAGTGAGAGCACGAGCAGGAGATCGACCAGCGGCGCGATCAGCGGCACCAGGAATTGGTAGATGGCAAAAGACGGAAGGATGACCCAGCCGAGCACGCCGCCGCCGGGCCGGAAGAGCCGCGCCTTGTGCTTCCAGCAAGCTTGCAAGACGCCGTACGTCCAGCGGAAGCGCTGCTTGAGCAGCGCCGCGGCCTTCTCCGGCGCCTCGGTATATGCGAGCGCGTGCTCGGCATAGACCACGCGGAATCCGGCGGCGATCAGCCGCAGGGTGAGATCGGTGTCCTCGGCCAGCGTGTCCTCGTGGAAGCCGCCCTCGTCGAGCACCGCCTTGCGCCGCCAGGCACCGACTGCGCCCGGGACCACCGGCACCGCGCCCAGCAGATCCCACGAGCGTCTCTCCAGATTTTGTGCGGTGACGTATTCGAGCGCCTGCCAGCGCGTGAGCCGGTTGACGCGGTTGCCGACCTTGGCGTTGCCCGCGACCGCCGCGACGCGCGGGTCGGCGAAGGGCGCGCAGAGCTGTGCGACGGTGTCGGGCACGAAGAGGGTGTCGCTGTCGAGGGCGACCACCACCTCTCCGCGCGCCTCGGCGAACCCGAGGTTGAGCGCCGACGACTTGCCGCCGTTGATCTTCCCGAAGATGCGCACGCGTGGGTTCCTGTCGAAGCGCTCGTGCAGCACGGCGAGCGTCCTGTCCCTCGAGCCATCGTCCACGCAGACCACCTCGAGGACGGGCGGCTCCTGCGCGAGCAGCGAATCGACCGTGCGCAGGATGACCCGCTCCTCGTTGTACGCGGGCACGACCACCGAGACGGTGAGGCCGGGCGGCGGAACACCCTGGCCCCGGAGGCGTGCACGCCTCGCCTGCACGGGCGCCGCGATGGCGAGGATCACGGCGCGCAGCGCGAGCAACGCAATCGCCAGGGCGAAGAGGGGACCCAGATAGCGCGAGATGCCGCCGAAGAAGCCGAACACCACGCCGTCCGCGCTGGAGATGAACGCCGCCCCGGGAGCTAGCGGCAGGAGCTGATCGTGGGTGAGCCCGGTCACCTCCTCAGGCCCGACGATTGAAATGCCCTGCGCCTTGAGCCCGTCGAGGATGAGCGGCAGCGCGGCGAGCGTCGCCGAGCGATCGCCGCCGCCGTCGTGGAGCAAGATCACGCTGCCGTTCGCAGCCTTGGCGAGCACCCTGCTGACGATGATCTTGGGATCGCGCTGCGCGAAGTCTTCGGGGTCGATGTCCTGGCCGAGCACCGCGTAGCCCATGCTGTTTGCCTTGGCAATGACCTGCGCCTGCGCCGGCTCGTCGAGCGACTCGTCCGAGTGATAGGGCGGGCGCAGGAGCTTGGGCTGCCGCCCGGTGATCCATTCGAGCAGCCGCTCAGTGACGTTGAGCTCGACCTCGAAGCGCAGCGGCGAGACGCGCGAGAGCTCGGGATGGGTAAACGTATGGTTGCCGATGATGTGCCCTTCGGCCACCTCGCGCCGCACCAGATCGGGCCGCGCTTGCGCGTTCTCGCCGATGAGGAAGAAGGCCGCGTGCACGCCGCGCGACTTGAGCACGTCGAGGATGCGCGGCGTCCAGGCCGGGTCGGGCCCGTCGTCGAAGCTGAGGGTTACCTGCTTGCGCGGCTTGCCACCTTTTCGCTCGAGGATCCAGCCCGACGGGTATTGGAGATAGCTGACTTTCTCGAGCTTGCCCTGCGCGCTCCAGATGACCTCGCGCCTTCCGGCCTGCGGCGCAGCCTTGACGGTGATCAGCTCTCCTTCGCCCTGGATCGAGACGTCCTCCGCGTCGTGCTGAATGACGCCGTCGAGCCGCGACATGGCCGCAGCCTGATCGAATCGGCGCGGCGCTGGTGGCCGCGCGAAGAGGACGAAGAGCTTGGGATCCTCAGCGCCGAGCCGCCAGATGGCCGAGCCGCGCAGGTGCAGATCGGAGAGCGCCTGCAATTGGGCAGCGGCAGCGGGCGCGTCGAGGAAGCGCACCGCGTGCTTCTCGTGGGTTGGGCTCTCGTCATCGTCGTACTCGAAGAACGGGCTCTTCGCCTCTACGTCCCATTCGATCGGCACCTCGTTCTCGCGCGCGAGCACCAGGGCCTGCGCGTACGAGAGCTCGTTCGCAGGGCGGGCCGCGTCGCCGTCGCTGTCGAGCGGCCAGTCGTAGCCGTAGGCGCCGAGCGCGACCACGAGCTTCTCGGCCGGCGCCCGGCGCAGGTAGGCGGCGGCTGCGCTCTGCACGAACTCGGGCGTCGCGATCGGGCCGGGATCGTCGGTCGAGGCGTGCTCGTCGTACGCCATGACCACCAGGAAGTCGGTGCTGGCAGCGAGGCGCTCGACCGGGATGCCCTTGGTCTCGGGCGGCACGTCGATCGA
>JAYWBT010000007.1:0-22951 GCA_043781235.1 Deltaproteobacteria bacterium | reverse complement strand
GTGGAGCGTCAAGCCCGCGCCGTTGCCCTGGCGGTTCCACTGCTCGGCAGATACGAGTGCGGTCGTCCCGCGCACGAAGGTGCGGCCCACCCAGCCGTCGATGTCCACCGAGCCAATCAGCTCGGCGCTGTCGCCGTGCAAGCGGAGCACGTCGAACGAGTTGACCGCCTGGTCGCCGCTCCAGCGATAGCCGGTGACATAAAGGAGTGATGGATCGCTCGCGGGCCCGCCGATCACCACGCCCGGGACGTTCACGCGCGACGCGACCCGCGGATGCGCGCGATCGCGGATGTCCATCCGGTTCGCCCAGTACCGCACCGTCGGATAACGCGTGTTCGCGCTGCCTCCCATCCACTCTTCGTGCGTGGCGTACAGCGCGTCGCCGACCAGGACGAGATTCCCCCACCAGGCGCTGTCGTCGTCGGTGAGGGTCAGCTGCGAGACCGCCGGCGCGTCCGGGTTGGCGAGGCTGACGATGAACAGCCCCTGCTGGGGCTTGGCCATCCCCGAGCGCATGAATCCGGGTGCGAACCAGCGCCGGAACGCGAGCGCATCGCCTTCGACCTGCACCGCGTCGGCCCCGTTGAACCAGTCCCAGGCGAAGCAGCCGAAGAAGCCGGGTCCGGGGAATCCCCAGCCGAAGAAGCCTGGCAGTATTGCCTTGCCGCGCACGCGCGCGCCGCCGCCCGAGAGGTCGACGACCTGCACCTCCTGCGACCACTGCCGGCACTTGCCGTCGGCGTCCACCCAGACCGACGGGCCGGACGCGCAGGGCACCTCGAAACGCACGTCGCTGACCAGGTACGCGAGGTCGCCGTTGCGGAACACCCGCGCGTTGACGCCGTCGATGGTCGTCTCGGCAACCGCGGCCGCAGAGGTGAGCTCGTCGGCTGCGGCGATCGGCAGCACGCGCACCGTCGAGCTGGAGAGATCGTTGTCCCAGAAGTCGCTGCTGACCTCGGCGATGCGGTCGCCCATCGGCAGCGCGCTGGTGGTGTTGCGCGCCAGCGTCAGGTCGGTCACCACGCGCGGGTGCTGGTGATCGGAGTAGTCCACCACCGAGAGGGAGAGGTCGCTCAGCGCCAGCAGGCGGCCGTTCGCGAAGATGCCGCGCTCCACCCAGCCGCGCGTGATCGCCGCGCCCGCGGAATGGATGGCGCTCGACGACGACTCGATCAGCTGCAGGCCGTTGCGGTAGGCGAACGACTTCGAGCTCCAGCCGGCGAAGGGCAGCACGATCAGGCCCAGCGCGTCGTTGCGGGTGAAGGCCTTGAAGGTGCCGGCCGCCGGAGTCCACGCCCAGCCGTCGCCGAACTCCACGGTGCCGGCGAGCAGCGGGTGCACCGGATCGGTCGCGTCGATGGCGTTCACCGAGACGCGCTGGGAGCTCTGGCTTGCGTCCGAGCCGAGCGCCATCACGCTGTTGCCCTGCGGGAAGAAGCTCCAGACGGCGCCCGGCACCTGCGTTTCGCCGGCGAGGTGCGGGTGGGCGGGGTCGGCGAGGTCGTAGATCTGCAGCGTCGTCGAGGCGCGCGCCGTCCAAGTGTAGCCGGGCGCAAGATACATGCGCTGTGCATCGAAGCGCACCGCCGGCGTCCAGCCGCTCAGCTGGAGCGAGAGGGACGAGACCTGGACCGGCGCGTTCGGGTTCGCGAAGCTGACCGTGGTGAGCAGGTACGGCGCGCTGTTGCTGTCGCCACACCAGAGCGCGCTGCAGCCGAAGAGGTGCGCTGTCTTGCCGTCGGCGAAGTCCAAATTCCAGCGTCCGTTGTCGGGGCCCCAGCCCTGCAGCCGGCCGGGTACCAGCAGGCTGCCGCGCTCGACGATGGTCCCGGCCGGATCGCTGATGTCGATGTACGTGAGCTGCGTGGTGGTGCCCTGCGAGCCCTGCAGCGTGGCGTCGTGCGCCAGCAGGATCGAGCTGGCGGTGACGTTGATGACGCCGCTCCAGCCGGCGTAGCTGCGCTCGCCCATCTTCTGCACCGCGCCGCCGGCGAGGTTGACCGCGCTGACCACCACGCTCGGCGTGGCGACCGAGCCAGCCGCGGAGGCGCCCCAGGTCCAGCCGTAGTCCTGGCTCACGGCATAGAGCACCTCGCCGACCACGCGCGTGTCCTGCACCCAGCCCGCGAGCTGCGCTTCGCCGAGCGCGCGGATGTTGGCCGGATCGGTCGCGTCGAGGCCGCGCACCACCGAGCCGTGGAACGGGGTGCCGTCGGCCTTCTGGCCGTACCAGTCCGAGACGACCACGGTGGCAACGCCTCCGTGGACCACCATCTCGATCGGCCAGCCGTAGATGGGCGAGCGGCCAAGGAGCTTCGGGTGATCGACGTCGCTCAGGTCGAACACCAGCAGGCCGCGGTAGCCGTTGAGCGTGTAGAGGCGGTTGCCGTCGAGGCGATAGATGTCCGTCTCCTCCACGGCGCGCGGGGTCCCGCCGCCGGAGCCGCCGGCTGAGGTGGGCGTCGTCGCGCTGCCGCCGTCGCTGTTCCCGAGGGCGTTGGCGCCGCGGCTTTGGCCGGGCGGGGCAGAGAGGAAGCTGGTCTGTCCGGAGCGATGGTCCTGCGAGGGGGTTCGCTGGCAGGCGCAGAGGGCGAGCAGGAGAGAAAGGATCCGCATGTCACCTCCCGGGGTGTGATCAGGATCACGGACGCCGCGCGACCCGTAGCGGCCACGCGGCCGGTGCGAGGCGTGCGGAAACGGTCCTTGCCAGTACGGCAGAGGCCCGCGCGGACAATTATACGCTTCTGTCGGATCGCGTTCATTTCCCGGGGGGAGCGCCGAGCGGGCAACGCCCGCTTCCATTCAGGTCCCGGAGGCTCTCCGCCAGGCTTCGAGGACCGCTTCGCGCGTCAGCACGCCGAGAGGGGAGCCGTCGGCCGCGACCACCACCGCCTCCGAGGAGCCCGCTTCGCTCAGCCGGTGCAGCGCTGACTCAAGGTCATCGTCGGCGGCGACGCACACCGGATCGGTGCGGCACAGGTCGCGCGCGATCGTCAGGTGGCGCAGCGCCGGGTCGAGCAGCGCCGCGCGCACCTCGCGCACCGAGAGGATGCCGGCCACGCCGCCGCCGGCCGAGACGACCGGGAACGCCGCGTGAGGCGTGTTCGCGACCAGGCGCACCAGATCGCCCCAGGCCAGCGACTCGGGGATGGGCGCGACGCGCTCGAGCGCCTGCGCGACCGACAGCGCCCGCAGCGCCTGGTCGCGCGTCGAGGAGGTGATGCCCTTGGCCTGCAACTGCAGCGAGTAGAGCGACCCGCCCAGGAGCGCGTGGACTTGCGCCGCCGCCACCCCGCAGGCGAGCAGGAGCGGGAGCACGATGAAGTGGCTGCCGGTCAGCTCGAACATCATCAGCACCCCGGTCAGCGGCGCCGAGGTCGAGCCCGCCACCACCGCGCCCATACCGACGGCGGCGTAGGCCTCGGGCGTGACGGCGATCTGCGGCGCGATCAGGTGAGCCACGTGTCCGAAGGCGGCGCCCAGCATCGCGCCGAGGAACACCGCGGGGAAGAAGCTCCCGCCCGGCGCGCCCGAGCCGAGGGTCAGCGCGGTCGCGAGCAGCTTGACCACCAGCGTGAGCAGCAGCACGCCGAGCGCGAGCTGCCCGGCGAGCGCGGCGTTGATCGACTCGATGCCGGTGCCGAGCGCGCGCGGCGCCAGCAGGCCGAGCAGTCCCACCAGCAGGCCGCCGATGGCCGGCCGCACCGCGACGGGCACCCGGCGCAGGCGGTCGAAGAGGTGGTGGACGGCGTCGGTGGCGCGGATGTACGCGAGGCCCACGAACCCGGCGCAGAGGCCGAGCAGCACGTAGAGGACCATCTCCAGCGGGCTCCCCTGCACCCACTCTGCCGCGTGCAGCACGGTCGCGTCCTGCAGCAGCGAGTGCGAGGTCACCGTGGCCATCACGCAGGCGAGGACGATGGCGGCGAATCCACGCACATTGAAGTCGCCGCCGAGCACGATCTCGACCGCGAAGAGCGCGCCCGCGAGCGGCGCCTGGAACGACGCCGCGATGCCGGCGCCCGCGCCGCAGGCGAGCAGCAGCACCGCCCGCTCGCGCGGCAGCGAGAGGGAGCGCGCGAGCGCGGCGGCGACGGCGCCGCCAAGATGCACCACCGGTCCTTCGCGACCGGCGCTGCCTCCCGAGCCGATGGTGAGGCCCGCCGCGATCGACTTCCAGAACGCCACCCGCCCACGCAACTGCTTGCGGGTGTGGACCGCTTCGATCACCTCGAGGACGCCATGGCCGGCGCTCTCGGGGCTGACGTAGCGGACAATGGCTCCGGCAGCGAGCGCGCCCGCCGCCGGCGCGAGCACGATCACCCAGGCCGGCGCGTCGAGGAGCAGCCTGAAGAGACCCCCCGCGGTGTCGGGAAAGCTCGCGTTGAAGGTCTGGATGACGAGCAGCGGATAGTAGAGCGCGAGGCCCAAGGCGCCCGCGCGGGCGACCGACCGCAGCCGCTCGCCCTCAAACTTCGGGATCAGCCGCCGCGCCGCGACCACCGGCATCGGCAGCGACACGGCCAGCGCGACTGCGGCGAGCAGGGCGAACTCCAGGTGCCAGTGGGCGCCTTGAAGATTCCGCGCGAAGCCGCGCGCGAAGCCCGGCGCCGAGAGCGCCCGCAGCAGCTCGCCGGAGTGGAAGAGCGCGATCTGCGCCAGGCGGATGCACGCAGAGAAGAGTCCCGCAGCGATGCCGGCGTAGACGCCGACCACCGCGGCGACCGCCATCGCGACCGCTTCCTCCCACGCGACGCCCCGAACGATCCGCACGCGGCCGTCGTATCCGGGCGGCGGTGGCGCCGCAAGCTTCTCCCGCGGTAAAGAAGGTCCATCTCCAGGAGGCCTGACAATGAAGACGACGATCGAGGGTGTTGCGGGACTGAAGGCGCTGGTGGGCAAAGACCTGGGCAAGAGCGAGTGGCGGGCGATGACCTACGAGGCCATCGTCAAGTTCGCCGACGCGACGGGCGACCACCAGTGGATCCACGTCGACCGCGAGCGCATCAAGCGAGAGTCGCCGTTCGGCGCGCCGGTCGCGCACGGCTACTTCACGCTGGCCCTCATCGGTGGGCTCTTCTTCCAGATGGTCGAAGTGAAGAACTTCGCCATGGTGATCAACTACGGGCTCAACAAGGTGCGCTTTCCGGCGCCGCTGAAGGAAGGCCAGAAGTACCGCCTGGCGGTGAAGCTCCTCGACGCGAAGGAGGCTGGCAACGGCATGGAAGGCACCTTCGCCGCGAGCATCGAAATCGAGGGCGAGGCGAAGCCCGCCTGCGCGGCCGAGTTGGTGTTCCGCTTCCTCGGCGGCGCCTGAGGCCGAGCGCGGCGCCCTCTCGATCGCCTCGGGCGCGGGGCGCGCTAGCGGGAACGGTCGCCTCGCAGGGGAGGGCGACACGAACGGACCGAAGCTGCGGACGGCTGCGCCAGGTGCGCGGATCGGCGGCGCTTTGCGGGGCGAGCAACACACCCCTTGCCAGCCTGCCTGGAAATAAAGTAAAATTTGTCTCAAGGCGGGTTCTGTTCCGAATCCGGTCGCATTCCCGATTCGGCCTTCTCGAGGTTGCGCCGCTCCTTCGCCGGGAGCTGCGCGAGACAAAGGTGCTCCCGGTGCCTGAGCAGAAGGTCGAGCTCGACACGCAAGCGTCACAGCTGGTGATCTCCCGGCCGCTCAAGACGGGCGCCGAGTTCATCCTCGTGCTCCCGAAACATCGCTTCGTCTATCGCCACTGGGACAAGGAGAACTATCTCCCGGGCGAAGAGGGCGAGATGATCCTCGAGGGCGAGGGTCTCGGGAAGAAGCCCTACGACTTCATCATCGAGACCTCCGACAACGAGGACGGCCCCTGGCTGCCGGTCAAGACGGTCAAGGCCGAGATCGACGGCGGGAAGGCGACCGCGAAGTTTACCTTCCCCAAGATCGATCCCAAGGGCCACCTCACCAAGGCCGAGTGGAAGCGGCTCAAGGCCAAGCCCGAGGAGCGGCTCGGCATGCACGTCGAGGCCAGCGGCTACGAGGGCGGTTGGCTCGAGTTCGTAGTCGAGAAGCAGGGCGACGACGGCGAATGGCATCCGTACACGCGCTGGCAGGGGAACATCGAGGACGGCAAGGCGGACACCGTCTTCGCCATCCCGCCCGGCAAAGCGAAGCCGGCGAGAGATCCGAAGGCGAAGATCGTCGAGCTCGCGTTCGACGGCGATCCAGAAGCCGGCGGCGTTGCCTGGCTGCTCGCGGAGACCGAGCACCTCGACTCCGAGACGCTGCAGTTCGTGCTCGAGCGCGCCGACGAGAACGGCGACTGGCACGAACTCGGCGAAGGCGTAGCCACCGTCAAGAACGGCGAAGCGCGCAACGGCATCAACGTGCCGGGGATCGTGGGCCAGGTCGGCGCGCCCGGACCCGACGGAATGGTGCCGATCGGGTTCAGCCACCCGCTCTACCACCAGGGTCAGGAAGTCGTGGTTTACGTCGACCCGGGCTGGCTGAAAGGCGAGCAGTTCGAGGTCACGCTCGAGCGGCGCGTGATGAAGGGCGACGAGGGGTGGAAGGAAGTCGCCATCGTCGACGCCGAGCCGGCGAGCGCGAACGGCGGCAGCGGCGGCTCTGGCGCAGGCGGCAGCGGCGACGCGAAGAAGACGGCCGACGACGCCGAGAAGAACGGCGACGACAGCGCCAAGGTCGAGGAGTAGCGGCTTTCGATTGACACCGGTGCGCCGATGAAGCGCACCCTGAACCGGTACGAGGGAGCCTTTCGATGGCTGACGAGAAAGAGTCGAAGAGCGGCGAGTCGGAGCCCGTGCAGCTGTACCGCTTCAAGGTCCGGACGGCCGACGGCCGCGAGATGACCAGCGCCGTGGCGGTGGTGGACCCCAACGCCGACGGGGACCTCGAGCACGACGCGGGCAACTCCCTCGAGGAGCTCGAGAAGAAGCACAAGGAGGAAGCGAAGGAGCACGAGTCCGACATCGCCAAGTGGCACGAGGATGAGCACCAGGGTCAGCTGGCCGAGCTCGATGCCCATCACGGCACCGAGACGGAAAAGCACGACGCTCATGCCGAGCATGTGAACGAGACCGAGCTCCGGGGCCACGAGCACCAGCACGACAAGAACAACGCGGCCGAGATCGAACAGCACGAGACGCAGCTCGACGACGAGCAGGAGAAGGACCGCGAGCGCCTCGAGGTCGACCTCGACGACAAGCACCGCGACGAGCACCTCGCCGCGCACGCCGAGCTCGACAAGAAGCACCTCGGGGAGCTGAACCATCTTTCGCAGGAATCCCTCAAGGCGCTCGAGGAGGAGCTGAAGAAGCACGCCGGCGAGCTCGACGGGAAGCACCTCGAGGAGCTGGCGAAAGCCGACAGCGAGCTCATCGCAAAGCACGACGAGGAGCTGAAGCAGGTCGAGGCGGAGCTCGACAAGGAGTTCGAGAAGTCTCACCACGAGGCCCTCTCCGAGCTGGAGAAGAAGCACGGAGAGCAGCTGGCCAAGCAGGACGAAGAGCTCGAGACGCGGCTCCACGAGGAGGTGCAGCGGGCCCACGAGGAGCTGGCTCTCAAGCACAAGGAGGAGGAGCTCGACCTCGAGAAGCAGCACGATCAGGCTCTCGAAGAAGCTCTCAAGAAGCACGACGAGGAAGGCGACAAGGCCCTGATGGGTCTTCTCCACGACCTCGCCACCGGCATGGAGAAGAAGCTCGCGGACGAGCTGTCAAAGCTGGGCATCGACTCCGACGGCAAGCTCGCCGACAAGCTGCAGAAGCTCGAGGAGGAAGGCGAGAAGAAGCTCGAAGAGGCCCTCAAGAAGCACGACGAGGAGGGCGAGAAGCTGCTGGCCGAGGAGCTCCGGAAGCACGAGGAGGAGGGCGAGAAGGCCCTCGCGGAGGAGCTGAAGAAGCTGGAAGACGAGACCGAGAAGGACCTCCAGGAGGAGCTGAAAAGCGCGGACGAGGAGGGCGACAAGGAAGCCGAAGAGGAACTGACCAAGAGCGACGAGGAGCTCGAGAAGCAGGCAGAGGAAGAAGCGGCGAAGGACGAGGCCGAGGAGCAGAAGCAGGAAGAGGAAGAGGCGGCCAAGGACGACGCCGAGGACGACAAGGCGCAGCTGGACGCAGAGCAGAAGGCCGACGAAGAAGAAGAGAAGGCCGCCGCCGACGAGGCCGCCAAGGCCGATGCCGAGGCCGAGCAGAAGGCCGACGAGGAGGCGAAGAAGGCCGAGGACGACGCCGACAAGGCCGTCGAGGACGAGGCGAAGAAGGCCGAGGACGACGCGCAGAAGGCGGCTGACGACGAGGCGGCGAAGCAGGAGCAGGACGCCGAGAAGCAATCGCAGGACGAGGTCGGCAAGCAGGAAGCCGATATCGAGCAGCAGCACGCCGACGACGAGAAGAAGCAGACCACCGACGCGGACGCGAAACTGATCGACGACCAGCGCAACCAGCTCAACGACATCGCCGGCCAGGAGGCAGCCGAGCTTCAGAAGGCCGATCAGGACAACGCGGACAAGTCGCAGGACGCGCGGACCGCCGCGTTCGACGCCATCCGCAAGAAGTTCAACGAGCTTCGCAACCAGGCTCGCGACGAGCTCAACAAGAAGATCGAGGACGCGAACAAGAAGATCCGCGAAGAGATTCGAAAGAAGATCGCCGACGCCAAGAAGAAGGTCCGGGACGACGCGCTCAAAAAGCTGAATGAGGCCAGGAAGAAGATCCGCGACCAAGCCAAGAAGAAGGCGGCCGATGCGCGCAAGAAAGCGCGCGAAGAGGCCCGCAAGAAGGCCGCGGACACGAGGAGGAAGCTACGAGAAGAGCAGCAGAAGAAGCGCGCCGACGCGAAGAGAACGCGGGCGGAAGAGCAGCGCAAGAAACTGGCTGACCGCAAGGCGAAGCGGAAGGAAGAGCTGCGCAAGAAGCACGCGGACGCGCGGAAGAAGAAGGCCGAAGACCGGAAGAAGAAGCACGCCGACGCGCGGAGGAAGAAGGCCGAAGACCGGAAGAAAAAGCACGCCGAGACGAAGAAGGCGAAGGCGGCCGAGATCCGCAAGAAGCACCACGAGAAGCACGCCGGGAAGAAGGCGGAGATCCACAAGAGGCATCAGGAGAAGCGCGCCGGGAAGCACAAGGAGCTTCACCAAAGGCATCACCAGACGCACCACAAGAAGAAGCACGAGCTCCACGAAAAGCACCACAAGGCGCACCAGCAGAAGCACCACGAGCAGGTGCAGAAGCACAAGGAAGAGCATCACCAGAAGAAAAAGGAGGTCCACGACAAGCACCACAAGGACCACCACCAGAAGCGCGAAGAGCTGCACAGGAAGCACCACGAAGACCATCACAAGAAGCGCACCGAGCTGCACAAGAAGCACGCCGACGAGCACCGCAAGAAGAAGCAGGAGGTGCACGGCAAGCACCACCAGGAACACCACCAGAAGAAGCAGGAGCTCCACGAGAAGCACCACGAGGAGAGGCGGAAGAAGTCACACGAGCTCCACCAGAAGGGCCACGAGCACAAGCAGAAGAAGCTCGCGGAGCACAAGCAGCGGCATCACGAGGAGCGGCAGAAGACGCACCAGGAGATTCGTCAGAAACACCACGAGCACACGCAGAAGAAGCACGCCGAGATCCACAAGCGGCGCGCAGAGGTGCACCAGCAGCACCACGAGAAGCTGCGCAAGCGGCACCATGAAGAGCGGCACCAGAAGCACGCCGAAGTGCACCAGAAACACCACGAAACCCGGCGGAAGCAGGAGACGGACCTGCGCGGGAAGCACCACGACGAGAAGCACCAAAAGATAACTCACCTGCACCAGGAGCATCACGAGAAGAAGCAGACGCACCTCGCGGAGCACAAGCGGAAGCACGTCGAGAAGAAGAAGGTGCAGCTGGACGACGTGCGGAAGCAGCAGGTCGAGCAGCGGAAGAAACACCTCGACGACGTGCGGAAGCACCAGGCCGAGAGGGACCTGAAGAGGAAGGAGGATCTGCAGAAGCGCCAGGCGCAGGACAAGCAGCAGAAGTCCGTCGCCATCAAGAAGCGCCAGGAGCCCGAGGCCAAGCGCCGCACGGACGCGCAGGCACGACAGCAGAAGGCGGAGGTGGCGCGGCACAAGCAGGTGCTGCAGAAGAAGGCGCAACGCCAGTCCGCGCCGCGGCGCGCGAGCGGCGGCCGCCACAAGTAGCCGGCCCGCCCGCTCAAAGCGATTCGAGGCCTCGCTCTCGGTGCAGTGCTGCCGGAGAGCGGGGCCTCACGCTTTTTGGTAGAAGCCTCGGCCGGTGCGCTACCGCGAATACAACTTCGACGGGCTGGTGGGGCCGACGCACAACTACGCGGGGCTCTCGCGCGGGAACGTCGCGTCGCTGACCCACGCGGGACAGGCCGCGAATCCGCGGCGCGCCGCGCTGCAGGGGTTGCAGAAGATGCGGCAGGTCGCCTCGCTCGGCGTGGGCCAGGCGGTGCTCCCGCCGCACCAGCGGCCCTCGCTGCGGACCTTGCGCAAGCTGGGCTTTCGCGGCTCGGACGAGGAGGTGCTCGCGCAGGCAGCGAGCGATCCGGAGCTGCGCGATCAGCTGCTGCGCGTCAGCTCGAGCGCGGCGGCGATGTGGACCGCGAATGCGGCGACCTGCGTGCCGTCGTGCGACAGCGAGGACGGGCGGCTGCACCTGGTGCCCGCGAACCTGACCGCGATGTTCCACCGCGCGCTCGAGGCCGAAACCACCACCGCGGTCCTGCGCAAAATCTTCGCGGACCCGGCTCGCTTCGAGGTGCACGATCCGCTGCCGGGCGGCGCGCACTTCTCGGACGAGGGCGCGGCGAATCACACGCGGCTCTTTGCTGCCGGCGCACCCGCGGTGCATCTCTTCGCCTGGGGGCGCCGGGCGTTCGGCGGGCCGTCGCCTGCGGGCGAGCCGCAACGCTGGCCGGCAAGGCAGACGCGCGAGGCCTCGCACGCGCTGGCGCGTCTCGGGCGCGTGGCGGCGGCGCAGGCGCTCTTCCCGCAGCAGCATCCGGCGGGCATCGACGCGGGCGCGTTCCACACCGACGTGCTCGCGGTCGGCAACGGAAACGTGCTGCTCTTGCATGAGCAGGCGTTCGTCGACCACGAGGCGCTGCTCACCCGGCTGCGCGAGCTGGTGCCCGGCTTCAGCGCCTTCGTCGCCACTGAGGCGGAGCTGCCCGTGAGCGTGGCGGTCAAAGCGTATCCCTTCAACTCGCAGCTGCTGACGCTGCCCGACGGGAGCATGGCGCTGCTGGCGCCGGATGAGTCGCGCGAGGAGCCGCGGGCGCGCGCCTTTCTCGAGCGCCTCCCGATGCAGGTGCACTACCTCGTGTTGGCCGACTCGATGGAGAACGGCGGCGGCCCGGCCTGTCTGCGCCAGCGCATCCTGCTCGGCGACGACGAGCGCGCAGCGGTTTCCGCGCGAGTCTTCTGGGACGAAGCGCTGGGGCAAGAGCTGGAAGCCTGGGTCGCCCGGCATTACCGCGACCGCGTGGTGGCTGAAGACCTGCGCGATCCGCTGCTCGCGCGCGAGACGCTGGCGGCGCTCGACGAGCTGACGCAGATCCTGCGGCTCGGCCCCGTGTACGACTTCCAGCGCGCCGGGACTTAAGAGCCCCGGCGCCGGTTTCGGCGACGCGACTGCGCGAACAACAGAGCTCCGGGAACACGCGGCGGGCCTAGCGCCTCGGCGTAGCTTCCTCGCGCACCAGCTTCCCCGTGGCGTCGAAGAGGTAGTCCACGTCGCTCAGGCAGCTGTCCGCGCCGCAGCTCCGCTTCTCCTGGTAGCGCAGCGCGAAGAGCCCGTCGGCGCGGGTGGAGAACGATCGCGGCGGGCCGCGACGGGCGATCAGCTTCTGCGCGTCGTTCGCGATGGTCAGCGTCGAGGCCGCGCCGGAGGCTTCGCGCGCAGGGTTGGTGGCGGCGGATCCGGAGCGCGCGCCTTCCGCGGTCGTACCGGTGCCCGAGGCTGACCCTGCGCCCGAAGCGGAGCCAGAGCCGCCGGCCGGCGGTGCCGCGGTCTCGACGCGCGATTCGCTCGAGCGCGACGGCTTCATTTCTGGCGGCGGGTGGTTCTCGAGGTCGGCCAACTGCGCGCGAATCTCGGCGGCGTCTTCGGCGGCGAAGCCGGTCAGCTTCTCCTCGGGATGCGCGAAGAGGTAGCGCGCGGTCGCGGCGATGAACGGCTTCGGCACCGGGAGCGCCACGGTGGAGAGCTTCGCCAGCGGGCTCACTGCCGCCTTGACGGCCGGACCGGTCGCGGCTGCCGGCACCTTGCCCGTGGTCGAAGTCTGCGAGCCAGCGGGCGCAGGGGCCGCGGGCCCGGCGGCTGCGCCAAGCTCCTTGGCAAGCTTCACCTCGCCCTCGCGCGCGTGGCGCAAAGACTCGAGCGACTTGCGCAGGTCTGCGAGCACCAGCCCGCTGCGCGTCTCGGCCAGCGCCTGCGCGAGCTCGTCGGCCGCCTGCAGCGCCTCGTTGCGCGTCTCGCCCGCCTTGGCGAAGTCCGCCGCCAGCGCCGGGTCGTCTCCGTCGTCGCGCAGCGACTCGACCGCAGCGTCGCGGATCCAGGTGCCGCGATCGATGGACGAGGTCAGCTTGCGCAGCTGCTTGCGGCCGAGGCTCACCGTCTCCTGGTCGCCGCTGCGGATCTTCTCCAGATCCTCGGGCGTGGCGCGGCCGGCCACCGCGTCCTGCGCCCAGCGCTCCTGGCGGGTGAGCTCGGAGGAGAGGCGCGGGTCGCGCTCGTGGCTGCGCTCGGCGAGGCAGCCCATGCAGGCCATCAGCAGCGGAAGCAAGCGTCTCAGGGTCATCTCCGTCTCATGGCGGTGCCAATGTCGCGCGTCAAGTCCAACACTGCGTCCGACGCGCAAGGGTCGCCTTCGGCCACGCCGGCAGGTACAAGAGCCGCATGCTCGCCCTTTTATTCATTCTCGTCGCCGCGTCGCCGGAAGACCTCTCCGTGCGGCTGCGCCACCTGGCAGCGGCCGGCAGCGCCGCCGCCCCCGCGCCCTCCCCCGACGGCGCCCGCGTCGCTTTCGTCACTACCCTCTTCGGCTCGCGCCAGGCCGCCTCCCTGCCGGCCGACGGCGGGTACCCGCGCCAGCTCACCGACGAGCCGGGCGGCGTGCTGTCCGTGCGCTGGACTCCCGACGCGAAGACCGTTCTCGCCATCGCCCGGCGCGGGGAACGAAGGCGCATCCTCGCCATCGACGAAGAGAGCGGCGCCATCAGCGAACTCGACGCGGCGCCCGGCGATCAGCTCCTGGGCGGCTTCGCCCGCGACGGCAAACGGCTCTTCTATGCGGTGATCGATGGCGGCAAGGTCACGCTCAAGCAGATGGCCATCGACTCGCGGCGGTCGGTCGAGGTTGCACCGCCTCCTCCCGCGGCCGGCGCCCCGCCGTCGCCGTTGGGGTCGCAGTCCATCGCCGATGCGCTGGCGGGACTCGCGTCGCTGGGCCCGCCGTCGCCTGACGGGCGCAGCCTGGTCGCGCAGGTGCGGCGCGGCGGCGACGAGACGCTGGTGCTGGTAGACCTCGCCAGCGCCCGCGGCGAGCCGCTCACGCCGCACCAGGGAAAGGCGCACTTCCGCCTGCCGCGCTTCAGCAACGACGGCAAGACGCTCTACGTGCTCACCGATCAGGGCCGCTCGACACTGGGCATCGACGCGGTCGACGTTGCGGCGCGGACGCGGCGGCCCCTCTACGTGCCGGCGCGCGACGTGGAGGCGTACGGCATGTCGGACGACGGCCACCGGCTCGCGGTCGCGGTCGAGCAGGAGGGCGAGAGCGTTTTCTCCCTGCTGGAACTTCCCAGCTTGCGCGCGCAGCCGCTGCCGCAGCCGCCGGGCGGCGCGCTCGCGCAGGCAGTGGATGGTGAGCCCCCGCTGGTCTGGAGCCGAGGCGGCGACCGGATCTTCTTCAGCTGGGGCGTGTCGGACGACACCACCGACGTGTGGCTTTTCCGGCTCGGCTACGGCACGCCGACGCGGCTGACGCACAGCCCGCGGCCTGGCCTGGTCCGCGACGAGATCCCGCGGCCGAAGCCGCTGCGGATCGGAGACCTGCACGCCTGGCTGTGGCAGCCGGCCGAAACTGATCACCCGCGCGTGGTGCTGCTCGAGGGCCGCCACGAGACGCGGCCCGTGTTCGACCGGCGGATCGCGGCGCTCAACTTCGCCGGCCTGGCGGTGCTGGCGGTCAATGCGGGTACGGGCAGCGCGCCCGCGGCGCACGAGGCGGCGCTGCGCTACCTCGCCTCCGCGCCGGATCTCGATCCCGCGAAGCCAGTCACAATTGATCTGGATGCGCAGGATGATCTCCCCGCGCTGGTGAAGTCGGTGCGCGAGAAGCTCAAGTAGCTCAGAGCTCGCGCGAGACCTCTTCCGCCACGCGCCGCATCTCGAACGCGGCCGGCGCGGTGGCCGCCCCGCGCGCGAGCAGCAGCACCAGGTAATAGCCGTCGCGCAGCGCGCGGCAAAGCAGCGTTCCCCCGTCGCAGTCGATCTTGAGCTCGACGATGCCTCCCGCGCCCCACAGCGTCGAGCCGTTCTCCAGACTCAGCCAGGTGGCTGCGAGGTGCGCGCCATAGCAGCGCATGTCGTAGTCGGTCAGCGCCTGGTCCTGGATGACCAGTTGGACGAACTCGCCTTCGTGGTCGCAAAACACCGCGCCCCTCGCGCCCGGCGAGCGCTCCACGAGGCCTTTGAGCAGCCGATGGAAGGGCACAGGTCGCTTGTACCCAAGGGGTCCGAGTGGTAGCAAGCGGGCCGACTGGAGGCTTTTTGGACAAGCGCGCAGCAGCGGTGCTCAGCGTCATCTTCGGCGGGCTGTTCCTGGTCCTCTTCGCCTTCCTCTTTCTCGCGTATTCGGCGGTGAAGGGCGGGGGCCTCGCCGACGCCACCGACCTCTCCACCGGCGCGCGCGTCGCCGTGGTCGAGCTGCGCGGCGAGATCGGCTCCGGCCCGAGTGAAAATGGCATCGACGGCGAGAAGGTGATCAAGACGCTGCGCAAGCTGGAGAAGGACGACGACATCAAAGCCATCGTGCTGCGCGTCGATTCGCCCGGCGGCGCGGTGGCTCCCTCGCAGGAGATCTACGACGCGGTCAAGCGCATCAAGGCGAAGAAGAAGATCGTGGTCTCGATGGGCAACCTCGCCGCCTCGGGCGGCTATTACGTCTCGGCGCCGGCGGACAAGATCTTCGCCGAGCCCGGCACGCTCACCGGATCGATCGGCGTCGTCTTCATGCACTTCAACGTCAAGGGCTTGCTCGAGCTCGCGCACGTCGAGGAGACGACCTTGAAGACCGGCAAGTACAAGGACACCCTGTCGCCGTTCCGCGCCATTCAGGACACTGACCGCGAGGAGATTCAAGGCATCTCTGACGACGTCTATGGCCAATTCGTCAAGGCAGTCGCCGAGGGGCGCGGCATCCCCGAAGCCAGGGTGCGCGAGATCGCCGAGGGCCGCATCTACACCGGCCGGCGCGCGAAGGAGCTGAAGCTGGTGGACGAGCTGGGCGGGCTCGACGACGCGGTGGCCGCGGCCTGGCAGATGGCGGGGCAGAGCGGCGAGCCCAAGGTGCAGACGCAGCCGAAGGAGCACGACCTGTCGATCCGCGATCTGATGCGCGGGGCATTCCAGGGCGCGGCGGCGGGCGTGCGCGACGGCGTCTCGCGGTCGGCGCCGCAGGGCATGATGTTCCTCGCGCCGTCGCTGGTGCCGTCGCCGTGAATCAGCTCTGGGCTCCGTGGCGGATGGAGCTCGTTTCGAAGGGCGAGCCCCCCGCTGGCGGTTGCATCTTTTGCGACCTGCCGCGCGGCAAGGACGATCGCGAGGGCCTGATCCTCGGGCGCACGCAGCACACCTTCGCCATCCTCAACCGCTTCCCGTACAACAACGGGCATCTGATGGTGGTGCCGCGCGCGCACCAGAGCGACCTCGACATGCTTGCCGACGCCGAGTGGGCGGAGCTGAGCGAGATGCTGCGCGTGGCCGACCGCATCGTCCGCAAAGCATACGGGCCGCACGGGTTGAACCTCGGCATGAACCTGGGCCGCGTCGCGGGCGCCGGCATCGCCGACCACCTCCACTGGCACCTCGTGCCGCGCTGGACCGGCGACACCAACTTCATGCCGGTGCTCGCCGAGACCAAGGTGATGGTCGAGCACCTCTACGCCTCGTGGGAGAAGCTGCGGCCCCTCTTCGACGCCATGTACACGAAGGTCCCCGCATGGTGAGGGAGCAGGTGGCGCGGCTCGTCGAGCGCGCGCTGGACAAGTGCGCGGCCGACGGACTGCTGCCCGTGGGCGAGCGTGCGCCGGTGCAACTCGATGCGCCGAAGCAAACAGCGCACGGAGACTTCGCCTGCAACGCGGCGATGGTATTCCAAAAACAACACGCGGCGGCCACGGGCGCCTCGAAACCCAACCCGCGCGCGCTGGCGCAGGCCATCGTCGATCGGCTGGAAGATCCCGACCGCCTGCTCGCCGGCAAGCCCGAGATCGCGGGGCCGGGCTTTCTCAATCTTCGGCTCGCGCAGGACGTGTGGCACCGCGCGCTCGGCGCGGTCTGGGAAGAGCGCGAGAAGTTCGGCCGCAGCGACGCCGGCAAGCGCCGCAAGACCATGGTCGAGTTCGTCAGCGCCAACCCGACCGGGCCGATGCACGTCGGCCACGGGCGCGGCGCGGTGATTGGCGATGTGGTCGCGTCGCTGCTCGACTGGGCGGGCTATGAGGTCGCGCGCGAGTTCTACATCAATGACGCTGGCGGGCAGGTGTTCCGGCTCGCTCACGCGGTGCTCGCGCGCGCCACCGAGCTGACGCCGGGTGCGACGCGCGTGCCGCTCGATCCGGAGGATTACCAGGGTGAGTATATCAAGGACGTCTCGCGCGCCTGGCTGGAAACAAAGCCGGATCTTTCGCAGCCCTTCAACGAGCTGCGCGAGCCGCTGCGCCAGTTCGCCACCGATTGGGTGCTCGAGCATCTGATCAAGCCCGATTTGGAGCTGTTCGGGATTCGATTCGATCGATTTTATAGCGAGAAGACCCTGCATGATCGCAATGCGATCGCGCACGCCGTCGAGGTGCTGCGCTCCAAAGGCGTGCTGGCCGAAGAGGTGCTGCCGCCGCCCAAAGGCCAGGAGCGCGAACCCGCTGACGCCGACGATGAAGTGGTCGAGAAGCCGCTCTTGGTGATGAAGACCACGCGCTTCGGCGACGATCGCGATCGGCCGATCTATAAAACGACCGGCGAGCCGACCTACTTCGCCGCCGACGTCGCTTATCATTTCGATAAGATCGAGCGCGGCTATCAGCGATTGATCAATGTCTGGGGCGCCGACCACGGCGGCTACGTCCTGCGCATGAAGGCCGCGGTCGAGGCGATGGGCGGCTCGCTGGAGGTGATCCTTTTCCAGCTCGTCAATCTGATCAAGGAGGGCCAGCCGTTCAAGATGAGCAAGCGCGCGGCCAACTTCGTCACGCTGCGCGAGCTGCTCGAGGAGGCGGGCGCGGACGCGACGCGGTTCTTCTTCCTGCTGCGCCGCGGCGACATGGCGCTCGACTTCGACGTCGAGCTGGCCCGGAAGCGCTCCAGCGAGAACCCGGTCTTCTACGTGCAGTACGGCCACGCGCGCTGCGCCGCCATCCTGCGCAAGGCAGCCGAGGCGGGCCTGACGCCTCGCTGGGACGCCGCGGCGATGCCGGCGCTGGCGCTGCCCGAAGAGATCGACCTGATCAAGCGCGTGCTGCAGCTGCCTGAGCTGGTCGCGCACGCGGCCGCCACGCTCGAGCCGCACAAGATCGTCTTCTATCTGCAAGAGACCATCGCCGCGTTCCACGGCTATTACACCAAGTACAAGAAGACCGAGCGCGTGATCTCCGAAGATCCGCGCAAGACCACCGCGCGGCTGTACCTCGTCTGGGCCATTCGGCAGGCGCTGGCGAACGGGCTGTCGATCCTGGGCGTGAGCGCGCCCGACCGGATGGACTCGCCCCCTGCCGGAGACGACGTGGTAGACCCGGCGGACTGATGCGCGACGTGGACCGGCTGCGCGAGAAGATCGAGATCTCGCTCGACGACAAACAGATAGCGGTGCTCGCGGTCTGCGCGCTCCTCCTGCTCGGCGGGGTCTTCTCGCTGGGCTTGCTGGTCGGCAAGCGGCTCGCGGCCTCGGCGCCGCAGCCGGCGCCCCTCAATGATCTGGCCGCGCTCGACGAGCTGCAGAAGGGCGCGCCGCCGCGGGCCGTCGAGCCGCCGCCGCCCAAGGCGGTGATCGAAAAGGCGCCGCCGGCCTCCGCGAAGCCGCCCGCTGTCGCCGAGAAACCTTCCGGAGAGGAACTGGATCGCGATCCCGACGAGCAGCCGGTTGCCGAGCAGGGCAAGCCGCCCGAGGAGGCGCCGCCGGTGCTGATCGACCCGCAGCCGAAGGCGCGCATCATCGAGCCCGCGGCGGTGCCGGTCGTGCTCACGGCCCCGCCGAGGAACCTGGGCCCGTTCACCGTGCAGATCGGAGCCTCGCAGGATCACGGCGATGCGCAGCGGCTCGAGTCGCGCGCGCGCCTCGCCGGGCTCAAGCCGTACATCGTCGAAGCGCGGCTAGCCAACAAAGGCACCTGGTACCGGGTTCGCGTCGGGTCGTTCAATGACAAAGATGCTGCGAACAACTTCCGCCGCGACGTGGAGCGCGAGCTGCGCCTCACGGCGATGGTGATGCCGACGCGTTGACGCACCCAGGGGAGCAGCCGTGAGCATGAAGCCGATCCGCATCGAGAAGCCCTGGGGCCACGAGCTCATCTGGGCGAAGACCGAGCGCTACGTAGGGAAGATCCTTCATATCAACAAAGGCCACGCGCTCAGCCTGCAGTACCACCAGCAGAAGGACGAGACCGTCCATGTCCTCAAGGGGCAGATGCGCTTCCAGACCGGCGCCGACGAGAAGGCGCTGGAGGACCGCGTGCTCGGGCCGGGCGAGTCGTTCCACATCACGCCGCACCTGCGCCACCGCATGATCGCCGAGACCGACTGCGACATCCTCGAGGCCTCGACGCCCGAGCTCGACGACGTGGTCCGGCTCGAAGACCGCTACGGCCGCGTCAAATAGGCGCGGCTGGCGGCGGGCGGCGAGCGCGCGACCGCGCCCGGAAGGTGCGCGCGCTGCCGATGATGGCGCCGTGACATTGGCGGCGCAGGGTCCGCGCATGAACGGCAAGCCGCTCCTGCGAGGCGTCTCCCACGAGATCGCCTTCTTCGTCGCGCTCTTCGGCGCGGTGGCGCTGCTGCTGCTCGCGAGCGATCCGACGGCGCTCGCGGGTGCAGCGATTTACGGCGCGTCCCTCGCCACCCTGTTCGGCGTCAGCGCGCTCTACCACCGGCGCAACTGGGCGCCCGCGCCGCGCAACCTGATGCGCAAGCTCGACCACTCGGCCATCTTCGTGCTCATCGCCGGCACCTTCACGCCGTTCTGCCTCAGCCTCGGCGGACGCGGCCGTGAGCTCGGCCTTGTTCTGGTGTGGGGCGGCGCGGCGCTGGGCATCGCGCAGTCCCTCTTCTGGGTGCACGCGCCCAAGTGGGTCGTCGCCGTGGCCTGCGTTGGGCTGGCGTGGTCGATGACGCCGCTCCTCGCCCGGGCGGCCGACGCGCGCGAGCTCGCGCTGCTGCTCGGCGGCGGCGTGCTCTACAGCGTGGGTGCCGTCATCTACGCGGCGAAGCGGCCCGATCCGGCGCCGGCCGTGTTTGGATACCACGAGGTCTTCCACGCGCTCGTCATCGCCGGCAGCGCCTGCCACTACGCGGCGGTGGTGCCGATGGTGCGCGCGCTGTAGCTCTGGCGCGGGTCGATCTCCGAAGTGCGCAGCGGCCAGGGCGAAAGCGCCCGCGAGCTGCGACGCCCCGGTCTCCAATCGATTGACGTGCTGAGTTGCGAGGCGCAGCGTGCGAGTCGGCGCTGCAAAAAGAGAGTCGACCGGCTCGCTGAGCGCGCTGCACCGCCTCCAGTCACCGCAGGGCGCGCTCGCGGTGACGAGCGCGCCCGCGGGTGCCGGCATCAGGGGGCGCGTTTCTCGACGTGGAGCCCGACGTGGTTGCCCTCGCTGTCGCGGACCACGGCGATGAAGCCGGGGTCGCCAATATCGGTCCTCGGCACCACCACCGCGCCGCCGGCCTTGGTCGCGCGGCTGAGACAGGCTTCGAGGTCAGGGCTGGCGTCGAGGTAGACGAGGCTGCCAGCCTCGGCCGACGGTTGCCGCAGCGGGTCGCAGACGAGGCAGCCGGCGACCGCCTCCCTGACGTCGCCGGTGAAGATGGCGATGGGAGCGCCGGCGAAGACCTGGCGGTGGAGCTTGCGGTCGAGGAGCTGCTCGTAGAACCGTGTAGCGCGGTCCAGATCGCGGGTCGGGATCTCGAACCAGTTGATGGCGTTGCGCATGGTCTGTCTCCTTTGAGTGTGCTCTCGGATAGGTGCGTCCGAGGCAAGGGAGAGTACCGGTGGGGATTGACAGCCTTATGTCAGGATTGTTCGTCCAGAGCCGCTTCGACCAGGACCGCGGCCTCGATGCGGTCGAGGCGGAGCTGGCGCGACTCGCCCTTGCCGGTGTCGTCGGCGAGCAGCACGGTGTGCCCGCGATCCATCAGGGCCCCGGCGATGCGCACCACCCGCTCGGTGAGGATGTTGTCGGCACGGCGGTAGGCGATTCGCAGCAGGCGCTGCTCGAACCACGCCTCCTCGACGGCCCGACGGATGGCCGGTGCCACAGCGCGCGCCGGCACACCGACGAACTGCAGCTTTGCCATGTGCGCCTGCAACTCGCGCTGCGCCGGGGTCGAGAGCGCGCCGCGCACCTTGTCGAGCGCGCTGGCCAGCGTGCGCGGGAACGGCACCAGCCTCATCTCCGTCGCCCAGCGCCCGACGGTGGCGAGCAGCGCTGCCTCGCGCGCCGTGAAGTTCACCGGGGGCAGCGAGTAGGACTTGTCGAGCGCGTAGCCGCCGCCCGGCCCGCGCTCGGCCTGCAGCGGCAGCGACGCATCTCGCAGCGCATCGAGATCGCGATAGATCGTCCGCAGCCCGACGGAGAAGCGCTCCGCCAGCGTCTCGGCGGTGACGCCGGTGCGGCGGCCACGGAGGTATTCGGCGATGGCGAAGAGGCGACTCCGACGCTTCACGCTTCAGATCATGCCATATTCCTGACACGAGCCGCCTGCCTGGCGCCTTTCTTCTCCGCGGCGGCCACCTTGCGGCCGCCCTCGTAGCACGCCACCTGGTCGAGCCGCGCGAGCCTGTCCCCTGCACCTCGGTGGCCACGTTGATCGCCCCGGGCGGGCGGCGGCGGCGCGCGCGCAGGCGCCGAGCAGGACGAGCGTGAAAGAGAAGAACCACCTCGGGCGAGTTTGACAGAGGCGCGGCGGCACGGCTAGGAAGCCCGCAATGCGCGCAGTGGTGCTTGGAGGATCCGGATTCGTCGGCAGCCACCTGGTCGATCGGCTGCTCGACCGGGGCGACGAGGTCGTGGTCGTGGACAGCTACCTCACCGGTCGCAGGCAGAACCTCGCGCACCGGATGGGCCAGCCGCGCTTCCGCCTGCTCGAGCACGACATCTGCCAGCCGATCCCGGTGGTCGGGCAGTTCGACGCCGTCTTCAACCTGGCTTCCCCCGCTTCGCCGATCGATTACGCGAGGCTGCCGCTCGAGACGCTCGACGTCGGCTCGGTGGGCACCCGCAACGCGCTCGACCTGGCGCGCGCCGCGGGCGCCACCTTCGTACAGGCCTCGACCTCCGAGGTGTACGGCGACCCGCTGGTCCATCCGCAGCGCGAGGACTACTTCGGCAACGTCAACACGGTCGGCCCGCGCTCCTGTTACGACGAGGCCAAGCGCTTCTCGGAGGCGCTGATCACCACCTATGCTCGCGTGCACGGGACTCGCGTACAGCTCGCGCGCATCTTCAACACCTACGGTCCGCGCATGCGCGTGGACGACGGCCGCGTGGTGCCGGCCTTCGTCACGCAGGCGCTGCGCGGCGAGGACTTCACCGTCTTCGGCGACGGCTCGCAGACGCGCAGCTTCTGCTACGTGGACGATCTCGTCAGCGGGCTGATCCTCCTCTGCGAGAAGGGCGACGGCATGCCGGTGAACCTCGGCAACCCCGTCGAGCTCACCTTGCGCGAGTTCGCCGAGACGGTGCGCCGGGTGGTGGGAAAGGGCGGAGCGGTCCGCTCGGTGCGGCCGCTGCCGGAAAACGATCCCAAGCAGCGCAAGCCGGTCATCGAGCGGGCGCAGCAGCTGCTCGGCTGGGAGCCGCGCGTGCCGCTGGAGGAGGGCCTGCGGCCGACCGTCGAGTACTTCCGCGCCGAGATCGGCCTCTGACCGACGTTGTGCAGGCCCTGCCTGCATGTTATCCCCCCGCCCTCCCCATGTCCGAAGCAAACGCCCACATCCGCAACTTCTCGATCATCGCGCACATCGATCACGGGAAGAGCACGCTCTCCGACCGCCTGCTGGAGAAGACCGGCACCGTCACCGCGCGCGAGGCGCAGGACCAGTTCCTCGACAACATGGAGCTCGAGCGCGAGCGCGGCATCACCATCAAGGCGCAGTCGGTGCGGATGGCGTATCACGCCAAGGACGGCAAGGATTACGTCCTCAACCTGATCGACACACCCGGGCACGTGGACTTCGCCTACGAGGTCAGCCGCTCGCTCTCCGCGTGCGAGGGCGCGGTGCTGGTGGTCGACGCATCGCAAGGCGTGGAAGCCCAGACGCTCGCGAACGTCTACCTCGCGCTCGAGCACGACCTCGCCATCGTGCCGGTGATCAACAAGATCGATCTCCCCAGCGCCGACGTGCCAGGCACGCGCGCGGAGATCGAGGAGATCATCGGCATCGACGCCTCCAAGGCGGTGCCGACCAGCGCCAAGGAAGGCATCGGCATCGAGGAGCTGCTCGAGGAGATCGTCC
>JAYWBT010000006.1:0-8331 GCA_043781235.1 Deltaproteobacteria bacterium | reverse complement strand
GTGCCGCGGGCCCAATGGCTGCTCGTCGAGCCGCGACTGCGCCGCACCGCTCCTCTGCGACCGCGCCACCTCGACCTGCCTACCGCCACGCGGCCCCTGCACTTCCAACGAGAGCTGCGCGAGCGACCAGCGCTGCGAGACCCGATCTGGACAGTGTCTCGCCGGCGCCTGCGCGCCGGACCGCTTTTCCCCCAACGGCTCGGCCGCGCAGGCGGCGCCCATCACTGCGGGCACGGTTCCCCAGCTCACGCTCTGCGGGCCGTCTGACGAGGGGTGGTTCAGCCTGCAGCTCCTCTCGGGTGACACCGTGCAAGCGGTCGCCGACGCGGACCCGCTGGGCTCCTTCGATCTGCAGCTGCGCGACGCGAATTCGGTACTCGAGGAAGCTCCCTCGGCCGTGCTGCACCTGATGGGCTCGACCGGCAAATACTACCTGCGCGCGCGCAGCAACGACGCCTCGGCGCTCTACGGGCTGCGGGTCCAGGTGAGCCACGGCTCGAGCTGCGCGCACAGCCCTCCCGATCCGCATCCGGGCCCCGCGCAGGCGCTGCCGCTCAGCCCAGGCCCGCACTACGGCTACGCCATCTGCCCGGGCGAGGCGACCTGGTTTTCGATCGCAGTGGCAGCGGGGCAGGGCGTCTCCGCGACCGCCTCGCTCGATCCCACCCGCGGCGGGCCACTGGTCCTTTGGCTCTATGACAGCGACGGCCAGTCGCTCCTCGCCCAAGACTCCTTCGCCGGCTCCGCGCCGCAGGTGGCGGCGGCTTCGGCGCGCGGCCAGACTTTCTTCCTGCGCGTCGCGGGGACGACGAATTCGGTGCAGAATCAGTACGACCTGACCGTGAGGCTGACTCCGTGAGAGCGCTACTCCTCAGCACGGTCGCCCTGCTCGCGCTCTCTCTGGGCTGCCACCCGGTCGCCTCCGGCGCGCTGCCCGATGCCGGGGTCGATGGCGGCGCGGCTGGAGACGGCGGCACTCGCGGGGCCGACGGTGGCTTCCCCGACGCGGGGCCGCCGCAGGTCGAGGTGCGCGCGATCTTCCCAGGCACCGGCTCCACCGCGGGCGGCAAAACTGCCATGGTCACGGGCAGCGGCTTTGTCGACGGCTTCGCGGCGCGCGGGGGCGCAGAGGTCAACGGCCTGACCACCCTCTCCGTCGGCGGCGCGGGAGCCACCTCGGTCGACGTGATCGACGACAACCGTGCCGAGCTGACGCTGCCAGTGGGCAGGGCGGGCCCGGCCGACGTGGTGCTCACCAACCCGAACGGCACCGGCACCTGCGCGGGCTGCTTCCGCTACGTCACGCCGATCGAGGTCGACTCGATCACGCCCGCCTCCGGCAGCACCCAAGGCGGCGCCGCGGTGACCATCAAGGGGCACGGCTTCGTCGCGGGCATGCTGGTGACCATCGGCGACATCGAGTTGATCGGACCCGCGATCATGGACGAGGCGACCATCACCGGCACCACGCCACCTGGCGCCGCAGGAGGAGCAACCGTTCTGGTGCTCAACGCCGACGGCCAGGGCGAGCGGCGCTCGGCCTTCATCTACAGCGATCCTCTGCGGGTCGACTCGGCCGCGCCCGCCGTCGCGTCGATCGCCGGCGGTACCAAGGTCTTTGTCTCGGGTCGCGGCTTCTCGCCGCAAGCCACGGTGCTGCTCGACGGCGCGGCGGTGGCAACTACCTGGGCGGGCGCCACCTCGCTGGAAGCAAACGCGCCTCCTCATCCAGCCGGCGCGGTCGACGTGGCCGTGGCCGATCCTGGCGCGGTGCCGGCTCTGGGTGCGGCCGACTCCAGCCTGCCCCGGGCGCTCCTCTACGCAGACCTGGCCAAGATTGCGCCGGGAGCAGTCGCGCTCACTGCGCTGACGCCGCGCCACGGCCCGCTCGCCGGTGGCACTTGCCCGGCCGCCTGTCTCACGCTGCTCGGCGCTGGCTTCACGCAGTCCGATCTGCTCGTCTTCGTGGCGGGCACCCAGGTCGCGCCGGCCGCTGTGCATCTGGCGAGCGATCACACGCTCTCTCTCGATCTGCCCGCCGGCTCCATGCCCGGGCCGGTCGACGTGGAGGTGCGCTCGGCCGCGCAGGGAGCCCTGGCCCGGATCGCCGCCGGCGACCCGGGCGCATTCCGCTACGATCCATCTTTCGCGCTGACGGCGGTCGCGCCTGCGCAAGGGCCCGCGTCCGGCAATCCCACCACCAGCGTGGTGTGTTCGGGCAGCGGCTTCGATCTGGGCCTGCTCGAGGTCCGCATCGGCGCGCTGCCTGCGACTTCGGTGCTGGTTGCGCAGGGCGGCCGCAGCCTCACCGCCAGCGCGCCGCAGGGAACGCCCGGCCCGGCCGACGTGGTGGTTGCCTACGCCGACGCGGCCGGCACCCGGCACGAGGTGCGGCTTCCCGGCGGCTTCCTCTTCACCGCGCCGCTTCTGCTGCGCAGCATCTCGCCCACGCTCGGTGCGCAGGCTGGCGGCACCCGCATCGACCTCTTCGGCAGCGCGTTCGGGGCCGGCCTTGCGGCGAGCATCGGTGGCAATCCGATCGCGAACCTGACGCTGCTTTCGCCCACGCACGCGCGCGGATTTTCGCCGCCCGGCCCTGTCGGCGCCGCCACGGTGGCCGTCGCGCAGGCGAGCCAGAGCGGGTCCATCGCCCACGGCTACACCTACTTCGATCCGGGCTCGCGGCTGGGCGGCGGCACCGGCGGCCCGCTCCTGGGCACGCTCAACCTCACGGCCCTCGAGGGTTCGGCCTACCGGAAGGGTGGCGTTGGGGGGGCGACCGTCACGGTGATCTTCCCCACCCTGCCCTCGCAGGCGCTCTCGGGGCTCACCGACGCAAACGGGCAGATCACCTTTTCGGACGACCGGCTGGTGCTGCCCGTCGAGGTGACCGCGACCAAGGAACTCTACACCGCCACCACGGTCTTCGCGGTGCAGACCGCGAACCTCTCGATCTACCTGAGCGGCCCTCCCGGCCGGCCGCCGCCGCCGCCGAACCCGCCGCCTCCTCCCCCGCAGCCGCCCACTCCGGCGGCAGTGAGCGGCCACGTCTATGGCTTCAAGCTGCCGCCCGGCACCCAGCTCAGCGCGACGCAGCGGACGGTGGCGCGTGTGTCGATCGCGCGGAACGACATCTACTCGCTCCCGCCGTTCGCGGTCGAGGTGTCGTACCAGACCGTTGCCATCGACGGCGGCGGCTTCCGCTTCGACCGGCTCTACAACCTCAATCCGACCACTTTCTATGGCGTCTTCGGCATCGAAGACGACGCCAGCAAGCCGCCCCGTTTCACCCCGATCCTCCTCGGTGTACATCGCTCGGTGCAGCCCGATCCGGCGAGCGAGGTGACCAACGCCGACATCATCTTCGACACCCACCTCGATCAGTCCGTCGACGCGACCGTGATCGATCCGCCCTCGACGCTGGTGGGCCACGACGCCTACCTCGATCTCGATCTCGGCTCTGCCGGCGCCATCCCGCTCGACCACGTGCTCGAGGGCAGCGACCCGTACCATCTCCACTTCCAGCACCTGCCAAGTGCAGCGGGGCAAGGCTTCGTCTTCGTCGATCAGACCGGAGCCTGGACGGGCAGCGCGATTGTGACTCCGGTGAGCACCTACCTGCGCCGCGTCTTCGGCGATCTGTCGAGCGGGGTTGCGCTCGGGCCGCTGTTGCCGTTCCCGGTGATCAGCGCGCCGGGCACCGTTTTCGACGGGACTTTTTCGTGGAGCACCTCGAGCGGTCTGGCGGCCAACCTGCAGCAGATCTATGTCGAAGACTCGAACCCGGGGGGCGACCAGCACTGGGAGGTCATCCTGCCCGGAGAGACGCGAAGTCTGCTGATGCCGGGGAACCTCCGCGCGCGGCTCGCTCCCGGCACGCACGCGTGGTCCATCACCACCTCGCTCGCGCCCAACTTCGACTTCGGCCACTGGAACTACTCCGACCTCTGCGCTTCCTGCGGCATCGCCTACGCGTACGACAGCGGGCGGTTCAGCGTGGGGCCTTAGGTGAAGCGGTTGCTCTTGCTCTTGCTCTGCCTTGCGGCCTGCAAAAAGGGCGCGCCCAATCTCTGCTCGAGCAGTGCCCAGTGCGCCTCCGGCTTCTCCTGCGACCCCGCGACCGGCGCCTGCCGCTGCGACTCCGACGCTTCCTGCGGGGTTGCCGAATCGTGCAACGAGGCCGGCTTCTGCCAGCCGCGGCTGCGCTGCGATGGCACCAGCGACTGCGCCGCGGGTTCCCTCTGCGATTCGGCGAGCGGCGTCTGCATTCCGCAGGGCACCTGCAAGACCGACCTCCAGTGCTTGGCCGGTCAGGTTTGCCAGGACTTCACCTGCGTGCACGGCTGCCGCAGGCAGGGCGACTGCGTGGCGCCGAGCGACGTCTGCCGCGCCTGCGCGGCCAACACCGCCGACTGCGCCGTGGGCAAGCTCTGTGTCGCCGGGCATTGCGACTCGCAGGCAACCTGCGGCTACGGCGATCTCTGCGCCGCCGACCCGAGCGACCCGAATCACGACACGGTCTGCATCCCCGACACCCGGGGTCCGTTCTGCAAGCAGTGCAGCCGCCAGGCGGGCACGGTCAGCTACTGCCCCGACGCCGCCACCGGCTACGGCAACGGCAACTACTGCCTGATCGACTCAAGCCAGGCGCTCGGCCAGGCTTTCTACTGCGGCGTCGATTGCACCCAGCCTGGTGCGACCGAATGCCCGAACGGCTACCGCTGCCGCGACATCCGCATCGTCACCTTTGCGAACTGCGCCCCCGGCAACGGGCTCATGGCCTGCGCGTCGCATCCGTCGAGCACGAGCTGCGACCCGAGCAAAAATCACCCGGGCACCAACGGCGGCGTGGTCAACGACGACTGCGATGCCGCGCTCCCGCCGCTCACCGGCGCGGTCTGCGATCCGGGAACCCGCAAGTGCGTGCCGCAGTGCGTGGGCACCGGGGAGACCGGCGTGCAGGCTTTCTGCTCCTGCATCCAGGACACCGACTGTCCGCAGGATCAGTGCGACAGCGCCAAGCGCGCCTGCTCGGTGAGCGGCCGGCCCTGCATCGTCGGCCAGGTTCCGGATGACTGCCAGAATCAATTTGCCATCCGCTGCGTGAAGGCCACCGACGCGCGGCTGGGCGACATCGGCTACTGCCGCATCGGCCGCAACTGCGCGCCCGCGGAGGGCTTCACCTGCAAGGTGCTGCGCGGGAACTAGCTGAGTGAGCAGCTACTCGGCGGCCTCGGCGCCATCGTCGGGGAGCTCGTCGGTTGCGCCCAGTGCTGTGCGCAACAGACCGGACACCTGCGCGTCGGGCAACTCCTCCGCCAGCGGCGCCCGGGGCAATTCGATCGAGAGCGCCGCGCGGCAGACCAGCTCTTCGAGGAGGAAGACCACGCCGGTGCGCAGTTCGCCTTTGTCGCGGGCCAGATCGAGCGGCGCCTTGCAGGAGGGGCAGGCGCGGGCAAGCTCGAGCAGCGCTCCCTCGCCGAACCGCCGTGCCTCGAGCGCAGAGGGAGCTTTGCAGGCGCCGCAGACGACTCGCGCCGGCGGGAGCGGCAGAAAGAGGTGGGTCTCCGCATCGACTGCATAGAGCGTGTAGTCGCGAAAGCCCTGCGGGTCGGGCTCGCCGTCCTCGTCGGCGTAGGGATCGCGGCGGCCCTCCTCGTCGGTCCAGATCATCTGCGTCACCAGCGTCGCCTGACCCGCGCCGGCGAGCAGCGCGCCCGCGCTCGGCAGCGCCGGCAGCTCCTGCGTGGTCACTTCGAAAGAAGGTTCGGGCAGGAGCTGCAGCCGCTCGAGCCGCACCTCGCGCTCGGTGTCGAGCACGCCCAATTCGGCGAGCCCCCGCCAGAGCGGCGCCAGGCCCGAGAGCGGCACCGGGCGCCTGACGTCGTCGGGGATCAGCCAGCGGCGGTGCACGAGCACGCGCGCGTCAGGGGTTCGGATCGGATCTACGCGCTCTCGGTGGACGGGCATCGCCGACGTTCTACCGCAGCGGCTCGACCTTTGTGCGCGCACCCAGCTCGCCGAGGAGGGGAACGCCGGGCTTGAGGAAGGCCCGCAGGCCCGTCCGAGAACATCGACATGGAAGATCGCCCCCACTAGAGAGCATACTGCCAGCGCGGAGGATGAAGATCATGGCCGAGTCGGCAGGGGGCGGGAAGCGGCGCAAGGCGGTCGGTAGGCGCGCCGCCCAAAAGCAAGCGCCGAAGAGCGAGCCCGGCGCCGGCAAAAAGAAGCCGGGAGCGAGCGCCGCGGCCGAGGGCGACTGGGCCGACCTTGCCGATCGCGCCTCGAAGAAGTTTGCAGAGCTCGCCGGCAGGGCGATGCCCCACGCAGAAAAGGCGGGCGTCGCGGCCAAGAAGATGGCGGTCGACTTGAGCGGCGGCTTCGACGGCGCGCTCGAGAAAATCCGCGGGCAGGCCAAGGATCTGATGGACAAGGGCCAGCACACGCGGGTGCGGATCAAGTTTCGCGGCAAGCAACTTGCCGAGCTTCCCATCGCCGTGGTCGCCGCCGCCGAGCTGGCGAGCTTCGCCTGGCTCGGGCCGCTGCAAGTCATCGTCGGTCACCTCGTCGGCAAGGCGGTGCTCGACCTCGAGTTCGTCTCCAACGCCGACCATCACGTGACCGAGGGGCGCGCTCACCTGACCGACGGCGAAATCGACAAAGCGCTCGCCGAATTCGACAAGGCGCTCGCGATGGATCGCCGCCACGCAGGGGCGCTATTGGGGCGCGGCATTGCGCTCAAGCTTCGCGGCGACAAGGCAGGCGCTCGCACGGCGTTCTCGCAGGCGGAGGAGGCCGACCCGCGCAGCGAGGCCGGCCGCGAGGCGCGGCGGCACCTCGACAATCTGTAGCGGCCGGCAAAAGCTGGTTGCCTTCGCAGCGCTTTTCTCGGCCCGTGAACGAGCGCATTTCCGCTGGCAGAAGGCCTCCGCGCGGGGTAGAAACCGCCCTCCCGTTCAGCGTCCGTAGGACTCGCCGCAAGAGTCTGAAGAAGAGGCTACCAAAGCATGGCCGACATCATCGCTCCGCCGCCGCCGCAGTCGCTCATCCCGGTCGCCATCGAGGACGAGATGCGGCAGGCGTATCTCGACTATTCCATGTCGGTCATCGTCGGGCGCGCACTGCCCGACGTGCGCGACGGCCTCAAGCCTGTGCACCGCAGGATCCTGTACGCGATGTTCGAGCAGGGCATGCTGCACAACAAGCGCTACTCCAAGTGCGCCGGCACCGTCGGCGAGGTGCTGAAAAAGTATCACCCGCACGGCGACGCCTCGGTCTACGACGCCATGGTGCGCCTCGCGCAGGAATGGAACCTGCGCGCCCTGCTCGTCGACGGCCAGGGCAACTTCGGCTCCATCGACGGCGACTCGGCCGCAGCCTACCGCTACACCGAGGCGCGGCTCACCAAGCTCGCTGAGATGATGCTCGCCGACATCGACAAGGACACCGTTGACTTCGGCCCCAACTTCGACGACTCGACCACCGAGCCTCTGGTCCTGCCCACCCGCTTTCCCAACCTGCTGATCAACGGCAGCGCGGGTATCGCGGTCGGCATGGCGACCAACATCCCGCCGCACAACCTGGGCGAGACGATCGAGAGCTGCGTCTATCTGATCGACCACCCCGACGCGGCGCTGCGCGACCTGCTCGATCCAAAGATCGGCGGCACCTTGCCAGGCGGAATCCAGGGGCCCGACTTTCCCACCGGCGGCCTGTTGATGGGCGTGGGGCCCATCCGGGCTCTCTACGAGACCGGCCGCGCCATCCTCAAATTGCGCGCCAAAGTCGAGGTGGAGACCGACAAGAAGACCGGCCGCGAATCCATCGTCGTGCTCGAGGTGCCGTACCAGGTCAACAAGGCGCGCGCCATCCAGGGCATCGCCGACATGGTCAAGGAGAAGAAGATCGAGGGCATCTCCGACCTGCGCGACGAGTCTTCGCGCGAGGGCATCCGCGCGGTGGTCGAGACCAAGCGCGACGCGGTGACGGGCGTGGTGTTGAACAACCTCTACCAGCACTCCTCGCTCTTCCAGGACAGCTTCGGCGCCACCATGCTCTCGATCGACGCCGGCCAGCCGCGGACCTTCAACATCAAGGCGATGCTCGAGCGCTTCGTCGCCCACCGCCGCGACGTGGTCACCCGCCGCACCCGCTACTTGCTGCGCAAGGCCAAGGAGCGAGAGCACATCCTCCTCGGCTACAAGATCGCGCTCGATCACATCGACCAGATCATCGCGGTCATCAAGGCCTCGGCCAACCGCGAAGTCGCCTCCACCCAGCTGCAGTCGCTCTTCGCGCTCTCGGAGATCCAGGCCAAGGCGATCCTCG
>JAYWBT010000005.1:0-8433 GCA_043781235.1 Deltaproteobacteria bacterium | reverse complement strand
CGATGGCGGCATCCTGCGTCGGGCCGCCGACATAACCCCAGTCGGTGAGGAAGCCGTGTGGCACGGCACCCAGGTTGCTGCCTGCACAAGTCTGGCCCTGCGCCGACAGATCGGTGGTGAAGAAGCTGAGTGTGCCGTTGGTGGACGAGCCCACGTCCTTGCCCAGGCCGATGTGCTGGTAGGCGAGGAAGCTGAACGGATTGCGCACGGTGGGGTCGCAGTTGGCGATCTGCCCGAGGATCTTCTTCGGCGCCTGCAGCGGCCCCGGCCCGAGCAGGTTGGCCAGCGGGCTCTTGATGAGGTGCTCGGAGAAGTTGGCCGGGTCGGCCGGGTCGAGGATCCATTTGGCCGTCTGCACGAACTGGAGATAGGCCGCGGTGCCGGGCGTGATCTTGAGCCCAAGGAGCAGCGCTTTCAGCGCAGCAAAAATGTTCGGATCGGCAGAGTTGGTGAAGATGTCGGTGATGGTCTCGCCGGTGACGTTGAAGACGGCCTTGCTGATGCGCGGATTGCTGGCGACGTTGGCGACCCCCTGGATACCGCCGAGCGACTGGCCCAGGTAGTAGATCTGCGTCGGGTTGAGCACCATGCCCTGCGCAAGGATCTGGTCGAAGATGTCGTCCGTGCCCGGGTTCGGAATGAGCGTTGCCGGATTCTGGCCGAGGACGCGGACCAGCTGAGACTGGTCGATGAGATCCTGGCGCAGCGTATCGCGGGTGCGGAAGAGGTTTGCGCCGAGGAGGAAATTGCCCGAGGCGGCTGGCGTGCCCGGGTTGGGGGGTGGCGTGCCGACGGAGGTGCAGCCGCCCGAGGGGCAGAGGACGGGCCGGTTGAGGAAGTTGCCGCCGTTGAACGGCGTGCCTCCCGAGCACTTGCCGGGTGTCGCGCCGGGGGGGTCGCCCTGGTTCGCCAGCGTGGGATCGGCCAGGCAGGTCGAGCCGCTGACGCACTGGTTGCTTGCGCTGCAGTAGGTGCGCGCGCCGTGCTTGTTGGCGTCGATGGCGGCGACGGCCATGCCAGCCGCGGCGAACCTGTCGGCCACCGTGAGCATGGCGGCGCGGCTGCCGAAGAGGCCGTGGCGGAAGATCACCAGGGGAACGGGGCAGACTGGAGTGGCCATGGTCCCCGGGGTGCAGCCGTTGGGCAAGGGAACTTTGGGCAGCGAGATGATGACCGGGATGACCTCGGGAGTGGGCGCCACCTTGGTGGGATCGTTGAAGGCGCCCGAGGCGGGATTGAGGTTGTTGAAGGTGATGATCGCCGACTCGACGAGAGTGCCGACGTTGGCCCGCGGGATGGTTTTGTCGACGCCGTAGCGATCGTAGACCGAGTCGACGGTGCCTGCCGCGCAGCCCGCCGCGCAGAAGGAGTTGGTGACCGGCACCGGCGAACCCACCGGCGTGTGCGGCGGATACTGCGTGGACGCCGGTGTGAGGTACGGCAGCGCCGCAAACTTGTTGGCTGCGTCGGTGATCGACTGGGTGCGGAAGGTGTACGCCATCGAGACGTGGGCCGGGTCGATACCCTTCTCGGCGCTGAGCTTCTGCAGCGCCACGGCGATGGCCTGACGCATCTGCTCCAGGCCGGGCGCCTGGGCGTCGCTGACGCCGGGCACGATCGAGTGTCCAGAAGAGTCTGCGAGCGGGTTCTTGAAGAGCAAGAGCTTCGCGAGCGTGCTGCGCTGGAGGGGCGCTCTGTTGAGGTCCTTGATGCCGTCGGTGAGCACCACCGCGTACTCGGTTGCCTCCTTGAGCGGCGGGAGCGCGATGATGCCGCCGCCGACCGGAACCGGGATGGCGGGCTGCAGGCCGACCACCGTGGACACCGCAACGCTGCCGCCGGGCGGAACCACGGTGATGGCGGGCGGCTCGGCGAGGAAGCGCGCCGGACCGATGCCCTTGGCGAGCTCGCTCACCTCGGCCAGGCGGGTCGCACCGGTTGCCGAGAGCTCATAGATGAAGGCGGTGCCGGAGTTGATGGTCGAGGCGATCACCGGCGCGCTGGTCTGCGCCAGGATCATCGCGGTGGTGCTGAAGCCGTCGAGCGTGCCGAGGCCGGGCCCGAGCCCTTTGAAGGGGCCGGCCGGCGAGGCGAGCTGAGGCACCAGGTGGCCATCAGGACCGAGCAAAAAGTCGGAGGGCAGCGGGAGCAGGCCGGCCCCGGGATCGGTCTCGATGTGCGTCGCCGCCGGCGCCACGTGGAAGACGGTGAGCACCGCGAGTTCGGTGTGCGGGAAGTGCGCGTCGATGATGCCGAAGGGCAACTGGTACGCAACCCGAAGCTGCTCGAGCTGCTGAGCGGCCTGGAGCCGGTCGGCGGCGGTGTTGCCAGGGAGGAGGAGCTGGTTTTGCGAATCGAGGAACGAGCTCGCGCCCGCGCCGACCAGGAGGAACATGGTGGGCTGCGCGTCGATGACGCCGGCGCCCATCGTCTTGACGCCGTTGGGCCCGCCGCGCACCGCGACGATGTAGATGCCGCCCGCGTCGAGCCGGCGGGTCATGGGCGAGGTGGGGTCGGTGGCGTCGAGGAGGTGCAGCGAGCGGTGCAAGGTGAGCGTGCCGTGATCGCCACTGATGCTGTAGTCGCCCGCCACCGGCGCATCGAAGTTCTCGGTGGTGCCCAGGTTGGTGACCACCAGATTGTCGCTGTTGATGGAGCCCACGTCGATGGGAGGGGCGCTGCGGGTGGCGCTGCCGGTGTTCGGATCGATCGTCTCGCGGACAAAGTTGACGGTGATCGGCACTTCCTGATCGTTGGGAAAGCCGCCCTGCGCAGCGAATGCCAGCACCAATTCCTGCGCCGCGCCGGCCTGGGAGGCGATGGCCGAAGGCTGGAACGCGAGATCGTTCGGCAGCGGGATCTCCGCCGGGTGGCCCGCGGGGTCGAACTCAGCATAATCGACCTGCGACGGATTGGTGCCGTGGGGCACCGAGGGTTCGCAGGCGAAAGCGGTTAGAGCGAGCGCGACGGCGGTTAGGGCTTTGCGGCGGAGCAGCATCTGCGCCTCCTCATCGATTTGGGCGAGACGAGATGCACTGTGCAGCGCGGGCGCATCTCGTCTTGGTTGGATGTTCGTGTCAAGGGCGGCTCTCAGCAAATACCATCGACCGGCTCCTACCGAAAGCCAGGAAGTTCAAGCTGCCGTCCGTGCTCGCGAATGGCCTGCGCATCGAGGCCCCGCGCGCGCAAAGCCTGCGCCAGTTCTTCGGAATGTCCATGGGTGGTGATCACCCGGCGTGCGCCCGATCGAAGGGCGTAGTTGATCAGCTCGCGCTGGCCGGCGTGATCGGAGAGTGGCAGCGCTGCGTCGACGCCGGCCGGGATGCCATCGATGGCGCGGCCCGAAAGAAAGCAGGTGCGCGCGGGGCGGCCCAGTGCGCGGACGATCCGTTCGCTGCGCGGCTGCGGCGGAAGAACCAGCACGTCGCGCGGGCGGGGCGGGCCGTCGAGGCCGTCCGCCTCGGGCAATTTCACGCCCTGGGCGCGATAGACCGCGCAAGCCCGCAGCGCCGACGGATGCAGCCGCGGCGTGAACCCGAGCGGCACCAGATGCGCGACCAGATCCTGCGCGGCGCCGATGGGCGAGGCGAGCAGCACCGGCACCCTTCCTTCTTTCAGGCTCCGCTCGAGGAACGAGACCACCTGCGCCAGCACCTCGTCGCGGGCCGGGAAGAGGTAGCGCGGGTGGCCGTAGGTCGCGCGCAGCACCAGGGTTGTGCAAGCCATCTGTTCGAGCGGCTCCGCGGTGCGCGAGCCATTGCCCAGATCGCCCGCGTAGAGGACGTCGATCCCGTCGGCCTCGCAGCGCAGTTGCGCGCTGCCCAGGACATGCCCGGCGGGGTGGAGCGTCAGCCTGACGAGGCCCAGCGCGAACGGCTTGCCATAGGCGGCCGGGAGCGCGGCGGAGCGCAAGAGCGCGCGCGGCTGCGCTGCCTCGAGGAGCGCCACGGTGGGTCCACTCGCGACGGTGCGCTCGGGCAGCGTCGCGCGGGCACCGCGGGCGTGAGCGAGGAAGCCGAGCGGCGGGCGGCCGAGCGGCTCGAGATAGAGCTGGGTGCCGCGCAGGCGCAGGCCGTGCGCGGCGCGCTCCACCTCGAGCGGCTGGCCCTTGGCCTGCGCGACGCTCGCGAGCGGGCGATACATTCTCTCGATGTAGCGCGAGCAGAGGGCCTCAGCCAGTTAATGGAGAATTTAGCCGCGCGCGCGCCAGGCGGTGCCGGCCTCGCCCACCAAGACGCCAATGACGATGAGCGCGCCGCCCAGGAGCTCGTGGCCCGAGAGCCGCTCGCCGATGAAGAGCGCGGCCCAGAGAGCAGCGAAGACCGGCTCCAGCGCGGAGAGCAGGGCAACCCGCACCGCCGGCAGGAGCTTCTGCGACCAGGTCTGCACGCCGAACGCGAGCAGCGTGGCGAAGAGCGCCAGATAAAAGACCGCGAGCCAGAGTCGGGCGCTGCCGGCGAAGCGCTGCGCCTCGACCAGCGGACCGAGCAGCGCGGCGAGAGCAAAGGTGCAGAGGAGCTGGAGCAGGAGCAGCGGCAAGACGGGGTGGCGGGCTGCGACCCGGCCCAGCACCACCACATGGCCGGCGAAGACGAGCGCGCAGCCCACCGTGAGCAGATCGCCGAGGGCGGTGGCAGAAGCGCCCTCCGTCCACGGCGCCGAGAGCAGCGCGAGGCCAAGGAAAGCGAGCCCCAGCGCCACCAGCGCAGGCGCCGCGGGCCGCTTCTTGAAGAAGAGAAACTCGAGGAGCGGCACGAGGACGACCAGCAGCCCGGTGAGAAACCCGCTGCGGGACGCCGTCGTGCGCTGGAGCCCTTCGATCTGCAGGAAGAAGCCCAAGCCGAGCAGCCCGCCGCAGAGGAGGCCGTCGCGCAAGAGCGCGCCGCGCGAGGCGGCCCTGAGCTGGACGCGGCCAGCCGGCGTCGCGCAGAGAAAGATCAAGAGGAGCCCCGCAGAGAGCCCCATCCGGATCGCGACCAAGGCGAGCGGAGAGCTGACCGCTGCTGGCCCGCCGCCGCCTCCGAGCAAGAGGCGGGTCAGGGCGAAGGTGCTGCCCCAGATGGCCATGATGGCGACGAGCGCGAGGTCTGCCATCAGGTTTTTGCACCGGTCAGCGCAGGTAGAAGAAGCCGAGCCCAAGCACGGCGTAGACGGCGATCAGGAAGGCGCCGTCGAGCCAGTGGGTCTCGCCGTCGAGGGCGAAGAGCGCGGTGGAGAGCACGGCGAGGGCGACCGCGGCCACCTCGAACGGTGTGAAGGCGAGGTCCATCGGCACGCCCAGCAAAGCGCCGCAGATGACCAGCACGGGCGCGACGAAGAGCGCGATCTGTTTGCTCGATTCCCAGGGTATGCCGAGCGCAATGTCGAGCTGGCCGCGGCGGCCGAAGAGCACCGCCGACGAGTGCTCGGCGGCGTTGCCGACCGTCGCGATGATCACCACGCCAACGAACGTCTCGGGCAGTTGCAGCGCAGCGAGCGTTCCGCTGAGCGAGGCGACCAGGGCCTCGCTGACGAAGCCGGTCGCCACCGCGGCCGCGGCCAGGGTTGCGAAGGCGAGCCGGGCGCTCTGAACGGGCTCGATCGGCGCGGGCTTTTGGGCGGTGAACTCTGCCAATTCGCCGGGCGTCGCCGGCGTCATCGGCTGCGCACTCAGCGCGGCTTTGTGCGTGTGCAAGGCGAAGAGCAACGTCAGACCGTACATGATGAGCAGCACGACCGAGATGCCCAGCGAGAGGCGCTCCATCCGCACCACCGGGTGGCCCGAGGTCGCGAGCAGCGCGGGCGCGGCCATCGAGACCACCGAGAGAAAAAGCGTGGTGACGCTGGCGCCCGCGGCGAGCCGGTTGAAGCGCAGGCGGCGGGTCTTCAGCCCGCCAGCGACGATGGCGACGCCGGCGACCAAGAGCAGGTTGCCCAGAAGGCTGCCGGTGAGGCTGCCCTTGACCAGGTCGACGCGCCCGTGGGCGAGCGCGACGACGCCGATGATCAGCTCGGCCGCGTTGCCGAAAGTCGCGTTGAGCAGGCTGCCCGTGCTGGGTCCCATCCGTTCGGCGAGCGTCTCGGTGGCGAGGCCCATCGCGCGGGCGAGCGGGATCAAGGAGAGGCAGGCCATCGCGAACGAGAGCACCTCGAGGTGCGGCGCGAAGTAGCGCAGCGCAAGTGTTGCGGGGAAGAAGAGAAGCGCGAGGCGCCAGAGCAGAGCCGACTTCATCTCAGGGCGGTTGTCTCGGCGCAGGCCCTGGCTGGGGCGCAGGCTCGAGAACGGCGCACGGCGCGCAAGAAGAGCCGGCACGCAGGGGCGGCGGCGAGGGCAAAGAGGCGGGACGGGGCGCGCTCGCGGCCAGAGCGGCGCAGGCGCACGACACGGCCGAGCAGCTGGGGCGCGGCGAAGGCGCCGTCCCCGCGCGGGAGCGCATCGCCGCGCAGCACCGGACCCTTGGCGCTGAGGCGCACCACGCGATGGAGCAGGAGCTCTTCTCCGCGGTGGGCGGCGAGCACCTCGCCCAGGCGGATGGGGCCGCAGAAAGGCGCGAGCGTGACCACGTCGCCGTCGCGGAGGAAGGGCCACATGCTGCCGCCGCGGGCACGCAGGGTCGCGCACCGTCCGCGCGAAAGCAGGTCGGCGAGCAGATCGATCAAGCGACCACGGGGAGCGCGAAGCGCATGCGGGCGCCGGGCTTGGGGTCAGGGCCCGGCGAGCTCACCGGCCTGGGGAGGGGCGCGCGCGCACCACTCGAGCCCGGCGCGAGCGGCTCGGGTCCCAGATCGCCCAGGCGATCTTTGATGGCACCCCAGTAAGCCTTGGTCCGATCGCACACCTGCTTGCTGTGGCCGGTGAGCTGCCCGCTCGCGGAGAGCGAGAGCGCCGGGCACTTGGCGCAGACATGGCGGTACTCGCAGCCGGCGCACTCGGCGTAGCGGCCCAAGGCGACCGCGCGCATCTGCTGCACCGCGGGGCTCGAGAGCCACATTTCGCTGAAGCTGCGCTCGCGCAAGTTGCCCATCACCAGACCGGGCGTGTGCACGCAGGGCAGCACGTCGCCGTTGGGCTGCACCGAGGCGAAGGTCCGCCCCGCACCGCAAGCCGGATCGGCGGCGTAGCTCTCGAGCGGCGGCGGACTGTTCAGACGCTCCAGCTGCGCGCGCAACTCTTGCTGGGTGGCGCGCTCGGCCCGCTCGCCGAAATAGCGCGCCGCCTGCTCGGGAGTTGCGCGCTGCTCCTCGAGCGCCGCGCCGTCGTCGCGGCCATGGATCAGCACATCGGAGACGAACTGGACCTTGGGCCGCGCCGCGAAGAGCTGCTCGAGCTGCAGCACCTCGCCGGCGTTGCAGCGCACCACGTTGCTCTTGACCAGGACGGGGATGCCCTGGTCGTCGAGCAGCTCGATGGCCCGCACCGCGCGCTCGAACGAGCCACGCCGCCCGACGAAGCCGTCGTGAATGGCAGCGTGGGCCGCGTGCAGCGAGATCTCCACGCTCATCACCCGCAGTTCGCGCAGCCGCCGCGCGATGGCCGGCGTCACCGGGCCGCCGTTGGTGAAGAGCGTCACCGCGAAGGCCCGCTTGCGCGCCTGGTGAATCAGGTCGAGCAGATCCTTGCGGAGCAGCGCCTCCCCGCCCGTGAAGGTCAACTCCAAGGTACCCAACTGCGCAAGCTCGTCGAAGAGCCGCACCAGCTCGGCGAAGGTCAGGTCTTCGCTCTCGTGAACGGCCTGGTAGCAATGGGTGCAGGCGAGCTGGCAGCGGTGGGTCACCGTCAGCAGCACCGATGCGGGCACCAGCTGGCGGCGCGCGCGAACCAGGGCATTCTTCACTGGCGCTGCTCGAGCGCGAAGGCGGCCGCGCGATCGTCGAGCGGCAGCGAGAGCGCGTGCACGGAGGAGGATTCCAAGAGCGCCGCGGTGATCTCGAGCGCGGCCTGCAAGCTCTTTGCGTCGCGCACCGGAAGGAAGATGCGCGCGAGCAGGGCCCGCCCGGCCTCGGCCTTGCTCAGGATCCGGGCACGCGGGCCTTCCCCGGGCGCTGCATGCGCGAGCAGCGAGAGCGAGCCCAGCGGAAGTCCCTCGGGCGGCGCGCTGCCGTCGCCGAGCTTGCTGCGGAAAGGATGGCCGAAGACCCGCAGCGCAGAGTTGGCGCAGGTGACCTCGTCGCTGATGATCCGCGCGGGCAGCTTGCGCGCGAGCGTGGTCTTGCCCGCGCCCGACGGCCCGAGAAAGGCGTGGGCCGCGCCGCCCTGTTCGACGCAGGCGCCGTGCAGGAAGAGCCCGCCGCGAGGCAGCAGCCAGAGCGCGCAGGCGAGGCGCAGCGCGGCCCAGAGCGCCTCGACTCCGCCGCGGGCGTGCAGCTCGGCTTGGTCCGGCCCCACCCGACCACGGATGCCGCCCTCGCGCACCTCGAAGTGACCGGCTTGCTGCGCGCGCACCACCAACGGCT
>JAYWBT010000004.1:0-8531 GCA_043781235.1 Deltaproteobacteria bacterium | reverse complement strand
ACGAAGTGACGGGCGTCCGGATCATCCCAGCTCCAAGTCTTACTACGGTGCGGTCTGCTGCGCGCCGTCGTCGGCGGTCAACGCGTGACACAGTAGTGTTAGCCTACCTGGACAATGCGCGTAACAGGTTCGGCGCATTCAAGAAGGTTACGCGGTCGACGTCGAACGTGCTTGGGGGTCCTGTCCAGGTGAGGGCCGTCTACAATTCGGAGTACGACCGGGGTGCGGCCGGCGAGCCAGCGTTTTAATTGCTCCAGCGCCTCTTCCGCCGCAGCAGCCTCCTCCGGCGTTGGCTTTGGGTGCACGATGCCCCGCGCCTCCTCATCCTTCCGCTCGCGCAGTGCCCACACCCACTTCGCCAGGAAGCGGGTGCGCTGCCGGCGCTTTTCTCGCCCAGCCATCGAAAGCGGCGGCTCTGGCCGGGCATATTGGGCCATGATTGCAGATGCGTCCTTCGCGCCGCGAGGGTTGCGATTCACCAGCGCCTCGAAGAAGTCGACCTTGGCCTGCCGTAGCGCCGGGTGCGGTGGGCGGGGCGGCAAGAAGCGCAGTCTGCTGCGGGCAAGATCTGCGAGCGTTGCCTTCATGGCGACGGCAGCTCGAGCACTGGAACGAGCTCCGAGGCATACCGGAGCACGGTGATTGTCTGCCCTGCGGCTCGCGCTTCACGCCTCTCGAGCTCCTCGGATATCTCAAAGATCGATGGCGAGTCCTTAAACACGGGAGAGAGCATCAATCTCGCCGCCTCAAACCGCGCAGCGCCGTACCTGCCACCGCGCCTTCTGCCGCGGCAACGATTGTCGCCCGCCCTTGCGCCTCACCTGGTGCAGGAGCAGAGGAATCGGTCAGCTCGCGCTCCCGCCGGAAGAGTTCTGTAGCAATTGCCTGAATCGATAGGCATCCCAGGAACTCCGGAGAGAGGATTTGCACCGCCGCTTGTAGGCCTGGCCCCCGCGTCTCGCCCTGCACGCCCTGCGGCGACGGCTGCGATCGTCGCTCTTGCCTGCCCGAGCGTGTCCTCGGCTCCAATCGCTGCCGCCTCGATCCGCGAAACGCGCTCGGTCGCCAGCGCGGAGATCTTTGAATGCCTGGCAGCGGAACCTGATCTCATGAGTCGAATGGTAACAAAACGCGCCAAAACTGCCTAATATGTGGTCTGCTTGCTCAAGCCTGGCGCGGCCCGCAGCCATTTCCCGCTGCTCGTCCAATGCGCCGTGGAGGCCTCAAAACGCTGGGTTTCGTGTAGCACAAACAGTAACGGTGGGGACCCGCAGTTACGGCCGCGCACGGAATCCGAAACGCAGAGCGCGCAATTTACCGCGCCGCCGACCGACAACGTGCTGCGCATCACCTCGCGCATCGGCCCCATCGCGCGCGCCTGCGCGTCGTCGGTGCCGAGTACCAACTGGAGAGCGGCCGGGTGCGCTTTCTCGAGCAGGGCGAGCCGGGTTGACGCTTCAGACCGACGGCGCGACCCGGACCGCCTCGGGCGCGGTGCGCTCCTGCGCGCGGTGGTCCTTGGCGATGAGCAGGTAGATCGACGGCACGAAGAAGAGCGTGAAGGCCGTGCCCACCGCCACCCCCGCCACCAGCACGAGGCCGATGCTGTTGCGTGCCGCCGCGCCCGGGCCGGTCACCAGCGTGAGCGGAAAGTGTCCGCAGACGGTGGCGACGCTGGTCATCAGCACGGGCCGCAGCCGGGTCACCGCGGCGTCGCGGATGGCGTCGAGCTTCGAGTGTCCTTCTTCCTGCAGCCTGTTGGCGAACTCGACGATGAGGATGCCGTTCTTGGAGACCAGCCCCACCAGCGTGACCAGACCCACCTGCGAGTAGACGTTCAGGGTCGTCGTCCACCCGTCGGTGAAGAAGTGCATGTTGGGGTTGGGCCGTCTGATCCGCGGTTGCCCGGTCGGTGATCACGCCGGCGAGGACGCCGCTCTCGGACGAGATCACGGGGATGAAGCCGAGGTCGCGCTCCCACATCAGCTTGGCGACTTCGCCGAGCGGGGCCGTGTCCTTGCAGGTGACGTCGTCGGTAACCATCATCTCGCTGACTTTCATGGACCGCCTCCTTTGCTGCGGTAATGAATCCGTGCATTCCACGAGCCGGTTAGGTGCCCTGGGCGGCCGGCCTGGACTGCTTCGCAGAATCATGCGCGCCACGGCTTCCGCGCCGAGATCGAGGAGGCGCGGAACGACGGCAGCGTCCTTGCAATTGCCGGCGCGAGCCGCCCTTCTGCGGGCCGCAGGATTTGCGAGGGCGGGCGGCGATCCTGCAAGCCTTGCCGGCATGCGGCCCGGGAGAATGGTCGATTTCGAGCGCTTTCCCGGCGGAGCCGGCGGAACCGGGATTGCAAGCTTAGGAGGTGATGATCTTCCGGGACCGACAAGACGGCGGGCGGCGGCTCGCGGCGCTCCTCAGGCAGGACCAGCGGGAGAGTCCTTTGGTGCTGGCGTTGCCGCGCGGTGGCGTCCCCGTCGCGTACGAGGTGGCCCGCGCGCTCGATGCGCCGCTCGATGTGCTCGTGGTGCGCAAGCTGGGCGCGCCGGACCAGCCCGAGCTGGGCGTCGGAGCCATCGCGGAGGCGGCGCGGTGTTCGTAGACGCCGCCGTTGTCCGCTTCCTGGCCATCTCGCACGAGAAGCTGGCCCAGATCGCCGAGCGAGAGAGCGTGGAGCTGGAGCGGCGCGCGCGGGTGTACCGGCAGGGGCGGCCTCGGCCGCAGATCGAGGGGCGAACCGTCATCCTCGTGGACGACGGCATCGCGACCGGCGTTAGCGCGCGGGCGGCGATCCGCGCAGTGCGCGAGCTTGGGCCCCGCAAGTTGATCCTGGACGCGCCGGTCATCGCGGCGGATACGGCCGCGGAGATCTGGATCAACGAGATGCGGGGCGCGCTTGGGATCGAGGACGAGGAGCGCGCCTACCTCGCGCAGAGACCGGACTCAAAGCAAGACATGCGGGGTCCGAGGCTTGCAGCGGCCAAGCGCGTGGAGGTGGCGTGACGAAAATCCCGCGCGTGCTGTTCGTGCTCGGCAAGGGAGGCACCGGCCGCACCTCGGTCGCCGCGGCCCTCGGTGCCTGCTTCGCGGCGCGCGGCGAGAATACGCTGATCGTCGAATGGACGATCGCCGAGGCGATCGCGCCGTGGTTCGGGCAGCCGCCCGCCGGCCACCAGGCGCGCGCGCTCGCGCCGAGGCTGTCGGCGATGAACTTCTCGCTCGACGAGACGCTGCGCGAGTACTTCGTCGGTCACCTGCGGCTACGCCTCCTGCACGATGTGGTCATCGCGAACCGCCACGTGCAGCGGCTGATCCACGCCGGGCCGGGCATCGCCGAGGTGCTCTTTTGCGGTCGGCTCTTCTGGCTGACGGCGCTCGCGCGCCAGGAGATCGGCGCCGACTACCAGCGCATCGTCGTGGACGCGCCCGCGAGCGGACACGGCGCGCCGCTCATCGCCATGCCGCAGACGCTGGCCGCATTCGACGTGGCGGGGCTGCTCGCGCTCGAGAGCGAGCGCGTGACGAAGATGTTCGCCGACCCGGACTGGACCGGCGCGCTGGTGGTGACTCTCGCCGATGAGCTGGCCGCCGAGGAGACGATGGAGGTGCTCCGGCGCGTGCGCCGCGACCTGGGCCGGGCGCCGATCGCGCTGGTGGTGAACCGGAGCGTGGACTGCTTCCTCTCGGGCGAGCCGGAGCCGCGCTGGCTTGCGGAGCTCGCGACCTCGTCCGGCGAAGGGGCAACGCTGCGCTCGATCTATGGCGAGCTGGTCGGGCGCAAGGCGCGCGAGCGGGAGCTGCGGAGCGCCGGCGTGGACTTCACCGAGCTTGGCCCGCTGCCGCTCGCGGACGCCCTGTTCGCCGAGGGCGACGCCTCGCCTCTCAGCATCGTGCAGGGCATCGCGCGCGAGCTGGAAGGGTTCTTGCCGTGAGCGCGCGTCTGCACGTGCTGCTCGGCCAGGGCGGGGTGGGCAAGACGACGCTCGCTTCGGCGTACGCCCTGGCTCTCGCGCAAGGCGGGCGGCGCGTCGGTTTGCTGGGCGTGGATCCCGCGGGGCGGCTACGCGACGCGCTCGGCATGGCGGACCTCCCGGAGCTTCCCGCCGCAGTGCCGGGCGCGCCGGGGCTCTGCGTTGCGCTGCTGCGGCCGGCAGAGACCCTGCGGCGGTGGGCGGGCGAGGAGTTGGGCGAAGAGCGCGCGCGGCTGATGGAGAACCCGTTCTTCGTCGCGCTCGCGGACCGGCTGGCCGCGGCCACCGACGCGCTCGCCGCCGTGCGCGTCGCCGAGTGGGCCGAGGCCGATCCGGCGCTCGACGATCTGGTGGTGGACACCGCGCCCGGCCTGCCCGGGCTCGAGTTCCTCGGCAAGCCGGAGCAGCTGCTCTCGCTCCTGCACGGCCACCTGTTCCGCTGGCTCTCCGCCGCGGCGGCCACGAGCGTGCTGGAGCGCGAGGGGCGGCGGGTGCTGCGCGGGCTCGCGCGCATCGCGGGCGGGCGCGTGCTGCTGGAGCTGGGGGAGTTTTCTCTCTTGATCGAGCGCGTCGCGTCAGCGATGGTCGGCCGGCTCGAGCACGCGAAGGTGTGGCTCCGCGACGAGAACACCGAGTTGCTCCTGGTGTGCGCCGCGCGGACCGGCGCGGCGGCGGGCGCGCGCGTGCTCGCCGGCGAGCTGCGCGGGCTCGGGCTCACGCCGGGACCGGCCGTGCTCAACCGCGCGCTGCCGCGCGCGCTCATCGCCGCGCCGCTCGAGGACGTCAGCGGGGAGTCGCTCGCGTTCCGCCGCTTCGTCGCCGCTTCGGCGCGGCTGCAGGCCGAGACGGCGCGCGAGCTGTCCGCGTCCTTTCGCGTCGCCGAGGTGCCGATCGCGCCGGGGCTGGACGCGGGCGGCCCCGCACGCCTCTCGGCGCTGGCCGCTCTGGGCGTCCAGCTCATCGCCGCACTCGCCGATCCCGCGCTGCGCTCGGGCACCCGCTGACGCACGGGGCCCTCGCCGTCAACTCCCGAGAGCTGCCGCGGGCCGCACGTCCACTATGCCCCAGAGCATCGAGCGGTCCTCGGCGGCGCGATTGATGTCGAGGTCCGCCGGCGGCTCGCCGAAGCTGCGGAGCACCGCCACCGCGCCCGGCGCCGCGGCGTGCTGCACGGCAGTGAAGAGGCGTCGCCGGTAGGACTCGTTGGCCCCGTCGAGGATGTTCGAGAGCGTGAAGCCGTCGAAGCTGCCGGCCGGCTCGCGCTCCAGGAACGCGGCGGCATCGGCGTGGACGAGCCGGATCCCGCGGGCCTCCGGCGGCGGTGGCTCGACGGTCGGCTCGCCGAGCAGGAGCGCGCGTGCATACGGGTTCGCGCGGTTCGAGTGGCGGGCGAAGCACCGTTCCATGCGCCCGCGCATCACCTGCCCGAGTCGTCGGGGGAGGAACTCGAGGAAGGATGAGGCATAGATGGCGCGCATCACCCCGAGCGACAGGAGCCCGTCGAAGGCGGCGCGGAAGCGCCGGGTGTCGAGGTGCCGGCGCCAGAAGGTGATCTGCTCCGCCGGGTCGTCGAGGTCGAGGAAGGCGCGCAGGCGCTGCCGCCGCCAGCCGACCAGCGGCGCGAAGGCACGCCCGAAAGCCATCACACTCTCGGCGGTGCCGCGCACGCTCGGCCCACCCGCGAAACGTCGCTCGGCGTAGGCGAGCTGGACGGGGTTGACGTCGACCGCCACCATCTGGTTTCGCGGGGCCAGCTTCATCGCGGTGCAGCCGGCCGAGGCGATGCAGAAGACGCGTCCGCCCGGCCGGAAGGCGGAGAGCTCGATCGACACGTCCTCGTACATGCGGCCGAAGAGCACCTTGCTCGGGCCGGCCCGCGCGTCGAAGCGGCCGCGCTCCCAGGCGGTCTGTCCGGCCTCCGCCGTCATCTCCACCCGGGCAGGCCGGCGGAGACCCAGGCCAGCACCAGGAACGCGAAATTCTTCACCAGCATACCGGCCGGATCGTGGATGAGGTGGCGCGCCCAAACCACGCCGTTCGCATTCAGCGTCACGAGCAAGAGCGTCTGCGCCACTGCGCAGGCGAGCGGCGCGACCCCGCTCAGCACCCACAGCGCCATGGCGAGCTCGACCGCGCCGAGAGCTTTGAGGAAGAGCGCACCGACGCGGGGCCCGAAGCGCGGGACCGCCTGGACGACCTGGACCTGGTGAGCGTCGCCGCCGAGAAGTTTGCACCACAGCCCCTCGTAGAGCCAGACCGAGGCGACTGCGATCCGGATCAACCAGAACGGCGGCAGGAGCGCGGTCATCGGCGCGGCTCCACCTTCAGCCGCATCGCAGCCAGGATGTGCCGGTGGAAGAGGTGGCAGACCATCCTCTCGATCGACCTCCACACCCAGCGAGGCCGCCGGGGGCTGAAGTAGCGGGTGGCGAGCGTGACCTCGGTGCGATCGGCCGCGACCTCGCGAAGCTTGTACCCGCCGCCAGCGAGCTTCATCCCGCCGCCGATCGCGAGGTCCTGCTCGACGACTGCGAACTCGTAGCTGCGGCCCAGGTCGATCCGGATGATGCGCTTGATCAAGTGACCGCCGCGATACAGGCATCTCGCCTCGTCGCCGACTTTCGACTTGCTGCCCTCGGTCCGGATCGGCACCGGCAACAGCAGGCGCAGGTGCAGCGGCGGGGTCCGTTCGATCTCCTCGAAGAACATCAGCCCGTCCCAGGCCTGCGCGGGCGAAGCGGCGAACATCATCTTCGTGATGACGGCCTTCTCATTGGAGCTCATCGGCTGGTGCCTCGATCCTTGGGGCCTTCGCGTCCGACGAGGGCGGCGACGCTATACCAATGGTTCGCGCCCGGCTATGGCGGGTTCGCGCCGCGCCAACCCGCGATCGCACGGTGGAGCGCGGGATCGTGCGGCGGCGCCTGAGCGAAGCCGAGCGTGCGCGGGTGCCAGGCGGTCGAGACGAGCTCGGCGAGGTGCAGCGCCTTGGTCATGAAGGGAAGCTGGCCGGGCGAATCGGGCGCAGCGCCGCCCAGCGCCGCCTGCCAGCCGAGCCCGCCGTAGACCCGGCCGAGGAGCAGGACGCCGTGGCGATAGCGCAGCGGTACCAGCGCGGCCCCGAGCGCGGCGCTGCGGTAGTACCGATCCGCCAGCTCCGCCAGGGCCTGCAGCACGGGGAGCAGCCGACGATCGCCGGGCGCCCGCAGCACCTCGTCCGCCTGGAGGCCCGCGGCGGCGAGGCGGGTGGCGGGCAGATAGACGCGGCCGCGGCGCGCGTCTCCTCGGACGCCGAGCAGGATGTTGCTGAGCTGCAGCGCGATCCCAAGGTCGACCACCCGGTGCTCAGCCTTTGGCCCGCGCACGCCGAGCAGCGGCGCCAGCATCAGGCCGACCGACGAGCTCACGCGGTACGCGTAGCGCAAGAGCGCGCCGTCGTCCGCCATCCGCACCACGCCGAGGTCCGACTCCAGCCCGTCGAGGAGATGGTCGGCGCACTCCAGCGGCAACCCGTTGCGGGGAACGCCGGCGAGAAACGCCGCGATCAGCGGCCGAGGCGGCGCCTCTCCACTCAGCTCGCCGCGCCAGCGCCCGAGGGCTGTGCGGGCCTGCTCCGCGTCGGACGCCTCGTCAACCGCGTCGTCGAGCTGGCGGCAGAAGCAATAGAGCAGTGCGACGTCGTCGCGGGCCACCCTTGGGATGATCTCGGGGATGAGCCAGAAGCTCCGCGCCACGCGGACGAACTCGCGCCGGCAATCGAAGACCGTCTCTGCCCAAGGCGCATACCCTGGCCAGCGGGTGCCGGGATTCCTCATCTCAGCCTTCCCTCCTGGCGCCGGCGCATGGGTCGCGATGGTAGCCCAGGCGGGCCTGGCGTCGTGAAGCGGCTGCTGCTCGCACGTGCGACGCCGCTGCGCTTCGAGTGAGTCAGGCCGCCTGGGCGGACTTCGACTCGACGGGCGCGGCGCGCACGGTGACCACCGGACAGTTCGCGTGGCGCACGACGTATTCGGCGACGCTACCAAGTACGGCGCGAGTCAGCCCGGTGCGCCCGTGCGTGCCCATCGCGATCAGGTTGACCTTCACGCGCGACGCGACCTCGAGGATGGCCTTGCCTGGGAACGGCGAGAGCACGACCTCGGAGGTGCCGGCGATTCCGTGGGCAGCGATCGCGCGCCGCAACTCTTCCTCGACCTCGGCGATGTCCGACTCGGAGATCGTTGGCACGACCACCTCCGGCGCTGCCATCGAAACGGGCTTGAGCACGTGGATGGCGTGGACCGGAGGCCCGCCCAGGCTGCGCTGCAGGTCGCCCGCCCAAGCGAGCGCTTTCCCCGACGCAGGACCGAAATCAATCGGAACCAGGATGAGTGGCTGCATGCTCTCATTGTGTGCATTCGATGCGCCTCCTGCGTCGGCTCGGTTCCGGGCCACGGGAGCTGCAAGCGCCAAAGGCCGGGTCTGGGCGATCGATCGCGCAAAGGATGCGCCGGACGCCGATCGGCGTGATCACAGCTCGCAGGAGATCCCTGCGTCCAGCCACGCTCCGTGGAGGCGCG
>JAYWBT010000003.1:0-2788 GCA_043781235.1 Deltaproteobacteria bacterium | reverse complement strand
CATGCGCTCGTTCCTGCGCGCCGACCCCGACGTCATCATGGTCGGCGAAATGCGCGATCACGAGACGGCCGCGACCGGCATCGAAGCCTCGCTCACCGGCCACCTGGTGCTCTCGACGCTGCACACCAACTCGGCGCCCGAGACGGTCACCCGCCTCATCGACATGGGCCTCGACCCGTTCTCGTTTGCCGACGCCCTGCTGGGCGTGGTCGCGCAGCGGCTCGCGCGCGGGCTGTGCAAGAAGTGCAAGGAGCAGGTGGTGCCCTCGGCCGCGGAGTGGGGAACAATTCTCGAGGCGATGGGCGAAGAGGCGGTGACGCTGCGCGGGCTCGACCCCAGCCAGCCCATCCTCTGGCACGGCAAGGGCTGCGAGTCGTGCGGCCAGAGCGGCTACAAGGGCCGCATCGGCCTGCATGAGCTGCTGGTCACCACCGACGACCTCAAGCGCGCCATCTCGGCCAAGTCGCCGGTCGAGCTGATCCGCAAGCTGGCGATGGCGGGCGGCATGACCACCCTGCTCCAGGACGGCGTGGAGAAATCGCTCGCGGGAGCGACCGACCTCAAGCAGGTCCTCGCGGTCTGCTCCAGATAGGCGGCCGCGATGACGACCGGGGAGTTCAGGGAGAAGTACCGCATCGAGCAGGTCGGGCCGCGCTACAGCGGCGGGCTGCATTTCGCCTTCACCAGCGCGCTCGCGCTCGGCGTCATCTTGTTCGCGCTGTCGAGGGTGCGCGCGCCGGGCTGGGCGCTGCTGACGGTCCCCGCGACCTTCCTCACGCCAACCTGATCGAATACCTCGGTCACAAGGGCCCGATGCACCGCCCGGTGAAGTTCCTGCGGCTGGTGTATCGGCGCCACTCGCTCGAGCACCACGCCTTCTTCACCCGGGCGCAGATGCAGGCCGAGTCGGCGCGCGACTTCAAGATGGTGCTCTTCCCTCCGCTCCTGATCGTCTTCTTCTTCGGCGTCTTCGCGCTGCCGGCCGGCCTGCTGCTGCGCGCCTTCGCCGGGACCAACGTCGCGGCGCTCTTCGTCGCCACCGCGATGGCGTACTTCCTCTGCTACGAGTGGCTGCACCTCGCCTATCACCTCGGCTACGGCGGGCCGCTGCGCCGGCATCACGCGGCCCACCACGATCCGTCGCTGATGGGGCGGAACAACTTCAACATCACCTTTCCCATCTGCGACCTGATCTTTGGGACGGCGCTTCGTTGAGGCCGGCCAGCGTGCCTCCTGCACCGCGAGTCCTGCTGGCGCTGCGCTGGGCGCGGGGCCTCGAATCGACCTAGAACAGGCCCATGTCCATCGCCGCCTCGCTTGCCGGGGGAGCCGGAACGACGCGGCTGCGGGCGGCAGCGTTCGGGGCGAAGACGGCATGGAAGCGAGTGAGGTGAACCCGCGGCGGCGGGATGAGCGCGGCGAGCTTGGCGATCAGCTCCAGCGGGGAGAGGACGAGCAGGCCGGCGCCGCCGGGGCCTTGCGCTTCATCCGCTACCAGAGGCGGCCGTCGGGAAGCTCGCCGAGTCGGGAGAGCGCCAGCGGACCGCGGGCACCGTAGACGCAGAGCCGCTCGAGGCCGGCGCGATCCTCGGCGTGCAGGCTGGTGTTGGCGTGGAGAGTGAAGCCCTCGAGGAACGCGTTGCGGCGGCCGCGGCGGGGCGCGTCGGCGCCGGGAGCTGGGCGGCGAGCGACGCAGCCTGCAGCGCGCCGAGGGCGCCTTCAGGGCCGGACTCGGCGTCGAGCGACCGCGGCGACGCAGGAGCTTGACGACGCGGGTGGCGATCTGCAGCAGCAGCGCCTCGACCTCGGCGTCCTCGGGACCGGGCAGCGCGTGGAAGCAAAGCGGCGCGTCCGGCGCGGCTCCTGCAGGCTCGACGAACACGCCGTCGGGGAGCAAGGCGTGCAGGTGCAGGTTGAGCTGCAGCGCGGAGCCGAAGCGCTGCACGAACGTCACGGAACCGGGCTTGCCGTCACGGACGCCGGCGGCGCGGGCCCGCGTGCGGTGGAAGGCAAAGAGGGCGCGGAGGAACAGATCCAGAGCGGCCGACGCGAGCGCCGGGTCGGTGGCCAGGTGCCACCGGATGCGCATCGGAAACGTGAGCACCCACTGGCGCACGGGAACGCGCGGCAGGACGCGCTCGACCAGGTGCGCGGCGGTGTCGTGCGCGCGGCGCGCGGTGCAGGACGGGCAGACCCCGCGGCCCTTGCAGGAGAACGCGACGAGGAGTTCGTGGCCGCAGTCGCCGCAGCGCACGCGGGAGAAACCGTGGGCGAGGATCCCGCAGTCGAGGTAGCCGGCAAACTCGAGCTCGACGAAGCGGGGGAGCCCGGCGCCGTGGAGGCTGCTCTCGCGCGTCTCGCTGAGGAAGGAAGCAAGGTGCTCGCGGACGGCGCGCTGCAAGAGAGTTGCGTCGGGCTCGCGGTGAGCGTAGCCGCCCGGCAGCGGCGCGCGGGCCGCGCTGGGGTGGCACTCGTACGTGTGCAGCTCTCGTAGCGACCGATCGCCCGCAGCCGTCGCCGATGCCCGCGAAGTTCGCGCCGCTGTCGGGTGTTGCGAGAGTTCACCACGGTTCCGGCCGCGAAGGTTGCCGTGCATGAGGTTCCCCGGCATTGCGTTCCGGCCGCCGAAAGGACGCCGTCCCCGGGTGCTGTCCAGCCTGAGCGTAAAGGTGGCGGCGGTTTCGACCGAGGGCTGCCGTGGGCTTGGGCCGAGGCTCTGCGCACACCGAAGCCGGCCGATTTTCCTGACGCAGCATTGACGGGGTGCAGATAGACCATGCATCTTCAT
>JAYWBT010000002.1:0-57541 GCA_043781235.1 Deltaproteobacteria bacterium | reverse complement strand
GACATCGGCATGCACGAGAGCACCGTCTCGCGCGTCACCACCAACAAGTACGTGCACACGCCGCAGGGCATCTACGAGCTGAAGTTCTTCTTCAACTCCTCCATCTCGCGCGTCGGCGGCGAGGACATCGCCAGCGAAGCGGTGAAGGACAAGATCAAGCAGATCGTCGCCGCCGAGCCGGGCGACAAGCCGTACAGCGATCAAAAGCTCGTCGAGGTGCTGCGCACGCAGAACGTCGACATCGCACGTCGAACTGTCGCAAAATACCGGGAGGTGCTCGGGATCCTGCCGTCCAGCAAGCGGAAGAAGTTTTTTTAGCCGGCGAGTCGCCGTCGCTTTAAACAGGGAGGTCCCTCGACATGCAGGTCAACATCACCTTCAGGAACATGTTCGCCACCGATGCGCTGCGGAACCACGTGCAGGACAAGCTGCAGAAGGTGGTCGATCGCTACCTGGACAAGGTGACCGAGGTCCACGTCACTCTCTCGCTCGAGCGGTATCTCCACCACGCGGACATCAACCTGCACGCGGGCCACTTCCACGTGCGCGGAAAGGAGAAGTCCGAGGACATGTACGCGTCGATCGACATGGCCATCGACAAGATTGAGCGGCAGGTGAAGAAGCACAAGGAGCGCCTCAAGACGCACCGCCCGGCGCATGTCCACGCGAATGGTCCGGTCCGCGTCCGCTACGAGATCTTCTCCGCCAAGGAAGAGGAGGGCATGGAGCCCGAGATGGTCCGCTCCAACGAGTTCCTCGCCAAGCCGATGTCGGTCGAGGAGGCGCTGATGCAGATGGACCTGCTCAACAACGACTTCCTCGTCTTCACGCCGCCCAACAGCAACGATGTGAACGTCGTCTACCGGCGCAAGGACGGCAACTTCGGCCTGATCGCGCCCGGCGGATCCGAGAGCTCTATTGCGCCGAAGAAAGAAGCGGCGGCGGTGGCGAAGTAGTACGCTCGCGCGGGCATGAAGATCGCGGAGTTCCTGCGCGAGGACCTGATCCTCCCCGACCTCGTCTCGAGCGAGAAGGCGGCCGTGCTCGCGGAGCTGTGCACCGCGCTCGGCCAGAACGGGATCCCGCAGGCTCGGCTCGCCGACGCGCTGATCGAGCGCGAGAAGCTCGGCTCGACCGGCATCGGCGAGGGCGTGGCCATTCCGCACGGCAAGCTGGCCGGTATCCCGGGGCTGCTCGCGGCCTTCGGGAGAAGCAAACAGGGCGTGGACTTCGCCGCCATCGACGGCAAGCCGACCTATCTCTTCTTCGTGCTGTTCGCGCCGGAGAACTCGGCGGGCATGCACCTCAAAGCGCTCGCGCGCATCTCGCGGCTCTTCAAGAGCGCGCAGCTCCGCAAGAGCATCATGGACGCGGCGGACGCGGCGGCCATTTTCAAGCTCATCTCCGAGGAGGACGCGAAGTACTAGCGTCGCGGGTCGCGGCTGTGCCGGGTTCCCGGCCGCCTCTATTCGCGGAGGTGCAGCTGCTCGAAGAGGAAGGCATAATCGAACGCGGTATCGCGCAGGCGGTCATAGCGGCCCGAAGCGCCGCCGTGGCCCGCCGGATCCATATTGATCTTGAAATAGAGCGGGTTCTGGTCGGTCTTGAGCGCGCGCAGCTTCGCCACGTACTTCGCCGGCTCCCAATACATCACCTGGCTGTCGTTGTAGCTGCTCTTCACCAGCATCGCCGGATACGCCTTCGCCGCGAGGTTGTCGTAGGGCGAATAGCTCCGCATATAACGATACTCTGCCTCGAGCTTCGGATTGCCCCACTCCTCGAACTCGCCCACGGTGAGCGGCAACGACTCGTCGAGCATCGTACTGATCACGTCCACGAAGGGCACAGAGGCGATGGCGGCGTGAAAGAGATCCGGCCGCAGGTTCAGCACCGCCCCCATCAGCAGGCCGCCCGCGCTCCCGCCCTGAATGGCCAGCTTCTCTTTCACCGTATATCCCGCCTTGATCAGCTGCTCCGCCGCGGCGATGAAATCGGTAAAGGTGTTCTTCTTGTTCATCATGCGGCCCTGGTCGTGCCATTTCTTTCCCAGCTCTCCCCCGCCGCGGATATGGGCAATGGCATAGACGACGCCGCGATCGATCAGACTGAAGCGGTCCGCATTGAACGTGACCGGGTTCGACAAGCCATACGATCCATAGGCATTCAGAAAGAGCGGGCTGCCCCGCACGAGCGGCTTCCGGTAGACGAGCGAGATGGGCACCTGCGCGCCGTCTTCAGCCACCGCCTCGATGCGCTCGACTGCGTAGCGCGTTGGGTCGTAGCCGCCCAGCACCGGCTGCTGTTTGACCAGCACGCGCTCGCGCGTGGACAGGTCGTAATCGAAGATTGAATCCGGGGTGATCAGCGAGGTGTAACGGAAGCGGAAGATGTGGCTGTCGAACTCGCGGTTGGGCGCGGGCTCCACGTCATAGGCGGCCTCGGGCAGCTCGATCTGGTGCGAGGTGCTCTTGATCAGATCGAGCACGCGCAGCTGCGGCAGGCCGCGCTCGCGCTCGTAGAGCACGATGTCATCCTTGAATACGTCGAGATCAGCGAGCATCACGTCTTCGCGGTGCGGGATGATCTCCTTCCACGAGGCGCGCCCCGGCGCGGTCACCTGCGCGGTCACCAGCCGGAAGTTGCGCCCGCCGGAGTTGGTGCGGATGTAAAAGAGCTCGCCGCGGTGCTCGAGGTCGTACTGGTGCTCGGGCGAGCGCGGCTCGACCAGCGTCAGGCGCGCGGCGGCGTCGTCGGCCCGGAAAAACCGCCACTCGCTGGCGGTGTGGCTGGCCGAGCCGACGAAGAGGTACTGGCGGTCGCGCGAGCGCGTCACCTCGAGGTTGAACTTCTCGTCCTTCTCCTCGAAGAGTAGCAGGTCGGGCCCGGTTTGTCCCACGACGTGCCGATACAATTGGTAGGGACGCTTGGCGACCGGATCTTCAATCACGTAATAGAGCGTCCGGCCCGCCCAGGCGAAGCTGTCCACCCGCGGAATGCGCTCAGGCAGCACTGCGCCGCTGCGCAGGTCCTTGACCTGAAGGTCATATTGGCGAAAGCCGGTCTCGTCCGTGGAGAAGGCCAGCAGCGTGGCGTCGTCGTTGGGCTGCCAGGCTCCGAGGCCGAGAAACTTCTTCCCCCCGGCGAGCTGGTTCACGTCGAGGAACACCTGCTCGGGCTTGTCCAGCGCGGCCTTGCGGCAGAGGAGCGGGTATTGCTTGCCCTCCTCGGTGCGCGAATACCAGAGCCAGCCGCTCTCGCGGAAGGGCGGCTGATCGTCGGTCTGCTTGAGGCGCGAGAGCAGCTCGTCGTAGAGCCGCGCGCGCAGCGGCGCGGTGCGCTTTCCAAAGGCGGCCTCGGTATAGGCGGCCTCGGCGTGCAGGTGATCGAGCACCGCGGGCGTGTCCTTCTCGCGCAGCCAGAAGTAGTCGTCGATGCGCCGGTCGCCGTGGACCGTCACGTCTTTGGGGATCTTCTTCGCGACCGGAGGCTGCGGAGCCTGCGACGGTGCGGTTGCGGACGCGTCGGGGCGGGTGGCGGGCGCCAGGACGCAGGCGGCAAAGGCAACGCAGAGACCCAGGCCGGGCGCGAGGCGCGGGCGGGTGGCGGAATCGGTGGGCTTCGTCTTCAGGAGCAAGCGCAAACCTCCAGTGGCCGCGGCGGGGCAACTAGACTACGATCCTTCGCTCGATGGATTCCATTCGCGTCGGCACGCTCATCGGCGACAAGGACTTCGACCTCCGGCTGGAGCTGCTCGGCGGCGAGGCGGGGCTCGACCGGCGCGTGGTCAGCTCGCGCATCCAGAAGCCCGGCCTCGCGCTCTCCGGCTTCACCGAGCACATCCACAAGGACCGGCTGCAGGTGTTCGGCAACACCGAGCTCAGCTACCTCGACACGCTCAAGCCCGAAGACCAGCGCGACCGACTGCGCGCGCTCTTCTCGCTGCCCATCTCCTGCCTGATCGTCACCAAGAACCTGCCGGTCAGCGAGATGATGCGGCGCGAGGCCAACGACGCGAAGGTGCCGCTGCTGCGGTCGAGCCACCTCTCGAGCACCTTCATCGACAACGTCGAGCGCTTCCTGCAGGAGGCGCTGACCGCGACCTCCAGCGTGCACGGGGTGCTCATCGACGTCATCGGCGTCGGGGTGCTCATCCTCGGCAAGAGCGGCATCGGCAAGAGCGAGCTGGCGCTCGACCTGGTCACGCGCGGGCACCGCCTGGTGGCCGACGACATCGTCGATCTCAAGAAGCGCCAGGGCGGCAGCGTCTACGGCAGCGGCTCCGACATCATCAAGCACCACATGGAGATTCGCGGCATCGGCATCATCAACATCAAGGACCTGTTCGGCGTCAGCGCCGTGCGCGATCGCAAGAAGGTCGAGATGGTGGTCGAGCTGGCGGAGTGGGACGACCGGGTCGAATACGACCGGCTCGGCGTCGAGGAGCAGAAGTACACCCTCCTCGACATCGAGGTGCCGCTGCTGATCGTTCCGGTGCGGCCGGGACGCAACCTCACCACCATCGTCGAGGTGGCGGCGCGCAACCACCTGCTGAAGCTGCAAGGACACCACTCGGCCAAGGAGTTCCAGGAGCGGCTCTCGCGGCAGATCGCGCAGACCACGGTCACGCGCGGCATCGGCGACGAGATCGAGTAGTGGCGCACCCTCCGGAGAACGACCCGCCGCCACGCAATACGCACCGCATCGTGCTCGTGACCGGACTGTCGGGTTCGGGGAAATCCACCGCCACCAAGGCGCTGGAGGACGCGGGCTACTTCTGTATCGACAACCTGCCGGTTGTCTTGCTGCCAAAGTTGCTCGAGCTGGTGAGCCACGGCGCGAGCGACGAGGTGCAGCGGCTCGCCATCGTGGTGGACGCGCGCGAGGGCCGCTTCCTCGAGGCGACGCCGCGCGCGCTCGACGAGGTCCGCCGCGAGGGCCACAAGCTCGAGGTGGTCTTCTTCGACTGTGCCGACGAGGCGCTCTTGCGCCGCTTCTCCGAGACGCGCCGCCGCCACCCGCTCAGCCCCGACGGCTCGGTCGCCGACGGCATCGCCACCGAGCGCAAGATGCTGGCGGCGCTGCGCGGCCTCGCCGACCAGATCATCGACACCACGCGCATGAACGTGCACGAGCTGCGCGACGCCATCACCGCCAAGTTCGGCGGCGCGGGCACCGGCGACACACTGAACGTCACGCTCTTGAGCTTCGGCTTCCGCAACGGGATCCCGCCCGCGAGCGACCTGGTCTTCGACGTGCGCTTCCTGCCCAATCCCTATTTCGTCGAGGGATTGAAACCATTCCCCGGCACCGACCCCAAGGTCGCCTCGTGGGTGCTGGAGCGCACGCAGACGCAGGAGTTCCTCTCGCGGCTGGAATCGCTATTGACCTTCTTGCTGCCGCAGTACCGCGCCGAGGGGAAGAGCTACCTCACGGTCAGTATCGGCTGCACCGGCGGCCGCCACCGCAGCGTCGCGCTGGCGGAAGAGTTGGGCAAGCGGCTGGCCGAGAAGCACCGCGCGCTGGTGAAGGTCACCCACCGCGACGTGCTGAAGGTCTAGGCGAGGCCCGCTTCCAGTCCCGAACTCGGCGCAATCCTCCTGCTCCCTCTCTCGCCGCGTCGCGAAGCACGGGGGCGTTGGCCTCCAGCGTCCTCGCCGCTGGAGGGGTTGCTCGAGCGAGATTGGTTGCTGGCGGCTGCGGAAGGAGTCCGCCGCCCCCGCGCTCCGCGCCGCGGCTTGGTTGGTTCAGATCGCTCGCGTCAACTTCTGGTCCCGCTGCGGACCCGCGCGGCTGCTGGCGAAAGCGCCGCACGCCGTCGCGATCCGCCTTTCAGCGGCACGTCCGGTGCTGCACGCTTTGGTGGCCTTGGCGCGCGACTTCAAGCGGGCGGATGGAGACGCGGGGCAGCGGACTCCTTCCGCAGCCGCCGCCACGGACGTCATACTGGCAAACCACCGCAGCGGCGAGGACGCTGGAGGCCGACGCCACGCGGCGCCATCCGTACGCGAGCAGAGGGCGAGACAAAGCGCGCAATGACGAGCATCATCGCGACGAGTTGCGTTTCTTCATCTCCTCGGGAGTGAAGACGGCCTTCTCGACGCACAGCTCGGCGATGGCGCGCAGTACCAGCGCGCCCTTCTCCATCGACGCGCGCAGCGCGTCCAGCGTGGCGAGATCGTCCTCGCCGAGATCATCCGAGGCGATCGCGCCCACCGCGGGTGGCAGCAGCAGATCGAGCTCGTCTCCCTTGCGCGCGGGCGCCGCGCGCTGCACCGACGATGGCGGCCGCGGCAGCCCCTGGGGCGCGCCCGGCGGAGGGATGCTCCGCTGCGGTGCCGCGGGGCGCGCGTCGGTCATGGTGCTCGCAGGCTCGGGCTCGCCCTCGATGATCTCGATCTCGTTCGCCGCCGACTTGCGCTGCCGCGAGGGCCTGTTCGCCGGCACCTCGACGCCGAGCTGCGCCGCGATGCGCGCCAGCTCCGGGTTAGAGCTCTCGTCGCTGACGCCTACCACCTCGAACGAGTCGTCCTCGACCTGGTCGGCGATCTCGATGGCGGCGAGCTTCTCGGCGGGTGGCGCCTCGGGCTGGTTGCGGCCCGCCTCGGGCGCCGCGTAGAGCGTGCGGATGGCGCGCAGGATCTCGGTCGGCCCTGCCACGGCCGGGCGGACGCGCTTCTGCGCCTTGCGGCGGACCCACGCGATGGACTCCTGGTCGGTGGGATCCGCCATCGCCAGCCAGAGCAGCTCGCCGTTCTCGCGCAGCGCCACCGGCAGCACGAATCGGTCCGCGCAGGTGCGCACGTCGAGCAGCGCGATGGCCTGCGGCTCGGGCGGCGTCATGCTCAGGTCGATGCGCGGCAGGCCGAGCTCGACCGAGACGGCACGGGCCATGGTGCCCTCGGTGGCGTAGCCCATCTCGGCCACCTGCTGGACGAGGTGGCCGCCCGAGCCACCCTTGGAGCGGCTCATCACCGCGTCGTGCTGGCGGTCGTCGATAAGCTGGACTTTGAGGAGCAGATCGATGATCGCGGACACGCGGGTTCCCTCGCCGCGAGCGACACTACCCCTCTTTGCCCGGCGCCGAAACTAACTGTGGAGCGTGTGGATCGGCGGCGCGCTATCGGGCGCGGGCGCGGTCGCGAGCGCCCCGGCGAGCGCGCCGGAGTCGGCGGGGGTGAGCTGCACCAGATACTCGCCGGTAAAGCAGGCGTCGCACATGGTCTTCGGCTGCGCGGCCGCCGCGGCGTGCATTCCCTCCCGCGAGAGGTAGCCCAGGCTGTCGGCGGTGACGTAGCGCGCGATCTCGTCGTTGGTGTGCGAGGAGGCGATCAGCTCGCTGCGCACCGGCGTGTCGATGCCGTAATAGCAGGGCCACCGGGTCGGCGGCGCGCTGATGCGCAGGTGAACCTCGCGGGCGCCGGCGTCGCGCAACATCTTGACGATCTTGCGGCTGGTGGTGCCGCGCACGATGGAGTCGTCCACCACCACCACGCGCTTGCCCTTCACCACGTGCTGGACAGGATTCAGCTTGAGCTTGACGCCGAAGTGGCGAATCGACTGCGACGGCTCGATGAAGGTGCGCCCGACATAGTGGCTGCGAATCAAGCCCAGGTCGTAGGGAATGCCGCTCGTCTCGGAGTAGCCAAGCGCTGCCGCCACGCCGGAGTCGGGCACCGGGATGACCACGTCGGCCTGCGCCGGGTGCTCCTTGGCGAGCCTGCGGCCCAGCTCCTTGCGCGTCGCGTACACCGAGCGGCCGAACACCTGCGAGTCGGGCCGTGCGAAGTAGACCAGCTCGAAGATGCAGTTGCCCGAGCGCTGCCGCGGCAGGGTCTGCACCGTGCGCAGGCCCTGGTCGTCCACCACCAGCATCTCGCCCGGCTCGATCTCGCGGATGAGCTCGGCCTCGATCAGGTCGAAGGCGCAGGTCTCGCTGGCGATGACATTGCTGCCGTTCTTCAGCTTGCCGAGCACCAGCGGCCGGAACCCGAGCGGGTCGCGCACCGCGACCAGCCCGGTCTCGGTGAGGAAGATCAGCGAGTAGGCGCCGCGCACGTTGGCGAGCGCGCGCTGGATGCGCTGCTCGACCGGACCCTCCCGCTCGCGCGCGACCAGGTGGATGAGCACTTCGGTGTCGCTCGACCCGTGGAAGATGGAGCCCCGCAGCTCGAGATCGCGCCGCAGCTCCTCGGCGTTGACCAGGTTGCCGTTGTGGGCAACGGCGATCTGCCCGGCGCCGGTGCGGGCCATCATCGGCTGCGCGTTCTGGAGGTTGGAGCTGCCCGCGGTGGAGTAGCGCGTGTGGCCGATGGCGGTGTGGCCGGGCAGGCGGGCGATCGTCTGGGCGTCGAAGTTGTCGCCGACGAGGCCCATCGCCTTGTGCACGTGCATGGTCTTGCCGTCGAAGCTGGCGATGCCGGAGCTCTCCTGGCCGCGATGCTGGAGCGCGTGGATGCCGAGGTAGGCGAGGTTGGCGGCCTCCGGATGCGAGAAGACGCCGAAGACTCCGCACTCGTCGTGGAACTTGTCGTCGTCGGGGTCCGGCAGGACGGGCAAGTGCACCGCGGGCGCTCCTTGAACAGGCTCGGGGAAGTTGGCGGAGGGTACTCGGGTCAGGGGCCCGGAGCAACGCCATCTGTTACCCTTCCCCCATGGCTCAGGCGCCCGATCTGGAGAAGGACAAGGAAGCGCGAATCGTCGAGGCGCGCATGAAGCTGCGCCAGCGATTCGTGGGGAAGATGGGGGCGACGCCGGCCGCCTCGGACCGCAAGCCCGAAGGCTCGGGAGCGTCCAACCGGCACGGCATGCCCAAGCTGCCGCCCGGGCAGACCCTCACCCGCGGCTGGCCGGTGCTCGACCTCGGCCGTCAGCCGGCCGTGCCGCTGCACAAGTGGGAGCTGATCGTGGACGGCGATGTGGACGAGCCGCAGAAGCTCGCCTGGAAGGACTTCGTCGCCTTGCCGCAGACGAAGGACGTGAGCGATTTCCACTGCGTCACGACCTGGTCGAAGATGGACGTGCCGTGGGAAGGGGTGCAGCTCTCGACGATTCTGGCGCTGGCGCAACCGAAGGCCGAGGCGACACATCTGATTTGCCATGCCTATGACGACTATACCGTCAATGTCCCGCTCGAAGAGGCGCTGAAGGACGATGTGCTGCTGGTGCACACTGCCGAGGGAAAGCCCTTGACGGTCGACCACGGCGGGCCGGTGCGGATGATCACGCCGCAGCTCTATGCCTGGAAGGGGGCGAAGTGGATTCATCGCATCGAGGTGCTCAGCCGCGATCGGCTCGGCTTCTGGGAGCTGCGCGGGTACAGCAACACCGCGCATCCGTGGCGCAACGATCGATATTCATAGCCGCCGCACTTTCTTGTGCGGCGCACGCGGCCGAGCGGCAGAACGTCCTCGAATATGTCCACGCGCAGCTCGCGCGCGACGCCTCGCTTTCGCAGCCGCAGCGCGAGGCGCTCGAGCAGGCCATTCACGATCGATTCGCGAACTATGCCTTCAATATCGTGCGCCCCGAAAAGCCCGAGGACGTGCGCGCTCTGATGCACATGATCTCCGAGGGGACGCTCGACGAGGCGGCGCCGGAGCGGATCGCCGAGGTCGCCTTTGCCGCCTATCAAGCCATCTGGCGGGGCGCGCCGGCCGAGGCGGTGGACGGCATTGCCTTGTATGGATTCCAGAAGCCGGTGCCGGCGGACAGCATCGCGGCGTGGGCGAATGGATTTCGCGAGGCGGTGCAGGCAAAGGTGCCGCCCGAGGTGATCGCCGATGTCATCCACAGCGCGATGGCGCGAGGATGGGACGATCGGACTTTCAATCAAATCAAGCAGGCATTGATAACGGCGGCGCGCAATGAGTTCGAGGTGCGGCTCTATGCTTCTTATCTGCTCGCCGGGATGGAGAAAGACCCGGGACATCCGGGCGCGCTGGAGGCCGCGGCGCGCGACACCTTCCTCGCCGCGGCGCGCAGGCACCAGAAGCCGGTGGTGCCGGAATACAACGGCGCATTCCAGGTGCAGCCACCGCCGGCGCCGCGGGTGACGGTCGAGCCGCCGGCCGAGCGGGGCCCGGCGCGCGACCGGGAGAAACCGCCTCCTCCAGCCGAGGCTCACGGCCAGGGTCCGGGCCGCACGCCGCCTCCGCCCGCGGCTCACGACCACGGGCCGCCCTTCGTTCCGGCGGGGGCACAGCGCAACTGGCCCGAGCTCGACCGCGCGGTGCATTCCTACCTCGGCACTCCTTATGTCTGGGGCGGCGTCACCCACGCCGGCATCGACTGCTCGGGGCTCACCATGAGCTCTTATCGCGAAATCTCGATTGGTATCCCGCGCGTCTCGAAGCAGCAGTGGAGGACGGGCGCTGCGGTGGCGAAGGACGCGCTGCGCGAGGGCGACCTGGTCTTCTTCGATACGCTCGGCAACGGCGTCTCGCACGTGGGGATGATCGTCGACGCCGGCCGCCACCGCCTCGTGCACGCGTCGTCCTCGCACGGCGTGATCGAGGCGGACTTCAACAAGAAGTGGTTCCAGTCGCGCTATCTCGGTGCGCGGAGGATCGCGCGCTGAAGATCTTCCGCCTGCTCGGTCTCCTGCTGCTGGCGGCGACGCTGGTGGCGCTGTCGGTCCCGCTCGGCCGGCGCGCGCCGCTCTCGCCGCCGGCGCTGGTCAATGGCCGCGCGGCGCTGGCCATTCTTGCTGCGGGGCCGCTGCGCGCGGGCGCGGCGCGCGTGCAGCTTCCCGACCGTGCTCCCATCGCGGGCTATCCCGCGCGGGGCGTCGCCTCCGGCGGGCCGCTCTATGCGCGGGCGCTGGTGCTAGAGGCGGGACCGGTGCGGCAGATCCTGGTCTCGATCGAGGCGCTGCTGGTGCCGGGGCCGCTCGAGGAGGCGCTGGTGCAGCGCGCCCAGCTCGGGCCGTCTGCGTGCCTGCTCCTCGCCGCGACGCACACGCACTCCGGCGTCGGCGGCACCTGGAAGAACGCGCTCGCCGAGTGGGGCGGCAATGGCCGCTTCGACGCGGGCGTGGAGCGCGCGGTCGTCGACGCGGCGGCGCAGGCAATCGCTTCGGCTGTCGCGGCGCTCGGGCCGGCGCAGCTTTCGTGGGGTCAAATGGAGTGGCCGGCGGGGCCCGCCGAGGCGCGCAGCGCGGGGCCCATCGATGCGACGCTCACCTCGGTGCGCCTCGAGCGGCCCTCGGGCGCGCGGGTCGCGACCCTGATCGATTATGCGATGCACCCCACCATGGAGCCGCGCCAGGCGCGGCGGCTCTCGGGCGACTGGCCCGGCGCGCTGTCGGCCGCGCTCGAGGTCTCGGGAAACGTCGCGCTGGTGCTGCAGGGCGCGTCGGGCAACGCCACCTGGTCGCGCAGCGCCGGAACGCAGGAGGCGGTGGCCGCGCGCATCGCCGCCGCTGCGCAGGCGCTGGTGCTGAGCGCGCCGGCAACCAGCCAGGTGCGACTCGGCTGCGAGGTGCGGCTCTTGTCCTTGCCGCCGGCGCAGGCGAGCTCCGCGGTCCCACTGTTGCTCCGGCGGGGTGCTAGCAATCTGCTATCCTTGGTTGCCGAGCCGTATGCCTTGCGGACCACACTCTCGCTCGAGGGGCTCACGTTGCTGGGCGTTCCGGGCGAGCCGGTGGGCGCGCTGGCGCAGGGGGCGCGGGCGGGGGCGCCGGGCAAGGTCGCCATCGTCGGGCTCGCCGATGGATATGTCGGCTATATCGAACCACCGGGCGGGACCGGCGAGGCGGCGCGTACCTACCACGGCCCGGGGCTGGCGGAGTCGCTCGGGCTGTGGCACCAGGCGGCACCATGAAAATGAGCATCAGCGCAGAAGCGCGCGAGGCGATCTCCTCCGGCCGGGCGGTGGCGCTGGAGACCAGCGTGGTCGCGCAAGGCCTGCCGCCGCCTGCCAATCTCGAGGCCGCGCGCCGCTGCGCCACCGCCGTGCGCGCCGCGGGTGCCGTGCCGGTCGCGATCGCTTTGATCGCGGGAGAGATCATCGTCGGCGCCACCGACGCGCAGCTCGAGCGGCTCGCCGATCCGTCGCGCCGCCCCGCCAAGGCCGGCTCACGCGATCTCGCCGCGCTCGCCGCCGCCGGCCGCGACGCCGGCACCACCGTCAGCGCGACCTGCCTGATCGCCGCGCGCGCCGGCATCCGCGTCTTCGCCACCGGCGGCATTGGCGGCGTGCACCGGCGCACTTCGTTCGAGGAGCCTGCCGATATCTCCAGCGACCTGATCGAGCTGTCGCGCCAGCGCCTCTGCGTCGTCTGCGCGGGTCCCAAGGTGATCCTCGACCTGCCCGCCACCTCCGAGCTGCTGGAGTCGCTGGGCGTCCCGGTCTATGGATATATGACCGCCGAGCTGCCCGGCTTCTTCACCGATACCACCGGTATCGAGCTCGAACATCGATTTCAATCGATCGCCGATATCGCCAGCGCCCTGCGCACCCATTGGGATGTCCTCGGGTCTCCGTCCGGCGTCCTGGTGGTCGTTCGTCCCCCGTCGCCCCTGCCGCGTCTTGAGGTGGAGGCCGCGCTCGCGCCTGCCCTCCGCGAGGCGCACGATCGGAAGCTCCCCGGCAAAGAGGTCACTCCGTTCCTGCTCGCGGCGCTGTCCAAGGCGACCGGGGGCCGCACGCAGGCAGCCAATCTCGCGCTGCTGGAACGAAACGCCATCCTCGCGGGGGAGCTCGCGGGAGCGCTCGCGGCCGCTCAGTCGTAGGTGGCCGTTCGTGCACGCTCCGGGATCGCACAGCGGCCGCGTGACCGGACCGCGGCCACGAATGCCCGCGCTATCCCTGATCGTCCGGGTCGTCGCCGAAGAGCAGGCCGACGCGCAACTCGATGGCCTCGAAAGGCTCCGCGCGCACGCGCTCGTGGCGCTCGGCGGTCAGGACATTGAGATATCCGGGCGCTTCGAGACGAAAGACGTTCAGCGTCTCGCTCGCGGGATCGATGATCCAGTAATGCGGCACGCCGGCCTGGTGATAGCGGCGGAGCTTGCGGATCTTGTCGTTCGGCGCGTTTGATTCGGAGAGCACCTCGCAGATCCAGTCCGGCCGTAAGGTGACCGGTCGCTGGGTCGGCATCACCGGAACGCGGCTCCGTCGCCAGCCCACCAGGTCCGGACGATAACCGTTCTCGCCGAGCACGATGTCGACCTCGCCATGAATCCACCAGCCGCCGGGAAAGCCGCCGCCACCTCGCCGGTGGAACAACGGCCCGAGGATGTTGGAGAGCCCGAACTGCCCGGTGGAGTGCCGGACGTCGGGCGCGGCCTTCTCGATCAGCTCGCCGTCGATCAGCTCCAGCCGCCGCTCGTCCGGCTCGGCAAGCCAGTCGGCGATGGTCTTCTTGCTGTGCGATAGCTCTGTCGTCATGCCACGAGTATAGTGGAGGTTACGCCCGAGCGGCGGCGCGCTCGAGGCGGTCGCGGATGGCGGCCCACCCGGCGCCCGGCGGGATCTGCTCGATCAGGATGGTATTGCAATCCGCATCTTCCAACTCGCGCAAAGCGGCATAGAGCTCGCGTGCATATCCCGCGGGATCGGCCGGCAATCGCTTGACCAGCGCGGCCGCGGGGCTCGCCGCGGTATGCACCAGCGCGCCGACGCGCCCGGCGCGCGCGGCTGCGGCGGGAAGGTCGGCGGCCTCCACCAGCCGCACCACTGCCGCGGGCGCGTAATGCCGCCGCTGCAGTCCCGGCGATTGCGCGATCGGAGACGGCGCGGGACCAAGCGCCACGGGACCGAGCATTTCCTCCAATTGCGCGCGGGTGATCGCGCCCGCTCTCAAGAGTCGCGGCTCAGGGAGCAAGGCAAGCACCGTCGATTCGATGCCCACCGCGCAGCGGCCGCCGTCGAGCACCGCGTCGATGCGGCCGTTCAGATCGCGCAGGACGTGCGCCGCGGTGGTGGGCGAGACGTGCTCCGACCGATTGGCGCTGGGCCCCGCGAGCGGCGCGCCCACCCGCAGCAGCAAGGCCCGCGCGGCGGGATGCGACGGCGCCCGCACCGCCACCGTCTCTCCGCCCGCGGTCACCTCGTCGGGCACCAGCGCGCTGCGCGGCAGCACCAGCGTCAACGGCCCGGGCCAGAAGCGCGCCGCGAGCTGCTGCGCCTCGAGCGGCCAGCGCGCGCACAAAGGCCGCGCCTCGTCCTCGCCGAGCACGTGCACGATCAAGGGATTGTTCGAAGGCCGCCCTTTCGCGGCATAGATCGCGCGCACCGCGAGCGGCTCCAGCGCGAGCCCGCCCAGGCCGTAGACGGTCTCGGTGGGAAAGGCGACCAGCCCGCCGGATTTCAGTAATCCCGCGGCTTCGTCGAGGTCGCTCGGTGAGCTCGCGCTGAGGAGCCGCGTGTCCATCAGGGCGCGCCCGCGTGACCCTCGAGGGCGACCGTGTGCATCGTCTCGCCGACCAGCTTTGGAATGGCGCCGGCCCACGCCGCCTTCAAAGTGGCGATCGGCGCCTGCAACAGCTCGCGACCGGTCGCGGCGGAGATCACCAGCGCCGCCCCGCCCACCTCGCCGATCTCGGTAAAGCCGGCGCTCCTGCACAGCGCCTCGACGCGCGCGGCGTCGGTCGCCTGGTAGGCGATCAAGATGCGTGAGGCGTCCTCGCCGAAGAGCGCCGCGTCGGGCCGTAGTGCGCCAAAATCCAAGGCGACCTTGCAGCCCAGGTCGCGGCCGAAGCAGAGCTCTGCCAGCGCCACCGCGAGGCCGCCGTCGGAGCAGTCGTGGGCGGTGCGCACCAGCCCGGCCCGCACCACCGCGCGCACCGCGGCCTGAACGGGAATCTCCCGTGCGAAGTCGAGCGGCGGCGGCATGCCCGCGATCTTCCCGTGCACCGTCCGCAGGTATTCGCTGCCGCCGAGATGTCCTTGACCCGTGCCGCCGAGCAATCCGATGCGATCGCCCGCGGCGAGAAAGCTGCTGACGGCATTCTTCGAGCAATCATCGACCAGGCCGACCATTCCAATCGTCGGCGTGGGAAAGATGCCCTTGCCTTCGGTCTCGTTGTAGAGCGAGACGTTCCCCGAGACCACCGGCGTGCCCAGCGCATTGCACGCGTCGCCGATGCCGAGGCAGGCCTGCTCGAGCTGCCACATGACCTCGGGCCGCTCGGGATTACCAAAGTTGAGGCAATCGGTGATTGCCAATGGCTCGCCGCCGACGCACGAGACATTGCGCGCCGATTCGGCCACCGCGTGCGCGGCGCCGAGGCGCGGCTCGAGATAAACCCAGCGCGAGTTGCAATCGAGCGAGATGGCGACGCCGCCTTCGCGCTGTCCGGTAAAGCGCACCACCGCCGCGTCGCCCGCGCCGGGCCGTACCACGGTGCCGATGCGGACCATATGGTCATATTGCCGGTAGACCCATTCCTTCGACGCGACGGTCGGCGAAGCCAGCACGGCCAGCAGTGCGGCCTGCAGATCGGCCGGCTGCGGAAACTCCGGCATCTGCTGCAGCGCGTCCTGCGACGCGGGCCGCGCGCGCGGTCGGTCATATAAAGGAGCGTCGTCAGTCAACGGCGCGATCGGCAGATCGCAGACCACCACTCCCGATGCTTTGAGCACCAACTTTCCCGAGTCGGTGACGCGCCCGACCACCGCGTGCGCCAGGTCCCACTTGTCGCAGATGGCGAGCACCTCGGCCTCGCGGCCCTTCTTCGCCACCAGCAGCATGCGCTCCTGCGACTCGGAGAGCATCACCTCGTACGGCGTCATGCCCGTCTCGCGGCGCGGCACCAGGTCGAGATCGAGCTCGAGGCCGCTGCCGGCGCGCGAGGCCATCTCGACCGACGACGAGGTCAGCCCCGCCGCGCCCAGGTCCTGGATGCCGACCAGGCAATCCGTTTTGAACAGCTCGAGGCAGGCTTCCAGCAAAAGCTTCTCGAGAAAGGGATCGCCGACCTGCACGGTGGGGCGCTTCGACTCTGACGACTCGTCGAACTCGGCCGACGCCATGGTGGCGCCGTGGATGCCGTCGCGTCCGGTGCGCGCGCCGAGGTAGATCACCGGATTGCCGACGCCCGACGCGGTGCCGCGGAAGATCTTGTCCGCTTTCAGGATGCCGAGCGTGAAAGCGTTCACCAGGCAGTTGCCGTCGTAGCTCGAGTCGAAGGCCACCTCGCCGCCGACGGTGGGCACGCCGATGCAGTTGCCATATCCGGCGATGCCGGCCACCACGCCCTCGAGCAGCCGCGCCGTCTTCGGGTGCGAGGGGTTGCCGAAGCGCAGCGAGTTCAGCGACGCGATCGGCCGCGCGCCCATGGTGAAGACGTCGCGCAGGATGCCGCCCACCCCGGTGGCCGCCCCTTGGTAGGGCTCGATGTAGCTGGGGTGATTGTGGCTCTCCATCTTGAACGCCACCGCGAGCCCGCCGCCCACGTCCACCACGCCCGCGTTCTCGCCGGGGCCCTGCAGGACGCGCGGGCCGGTGGTGGGCAGGCCCTTGAGAAAGCGGCGCGACGACTTGTACGAGCAGTGCTCGCTCCACATCGCCGAGAAGATCCCCAGCTCGACCAGGTTGGGCTCGCGGCCCAGCGTCTTCACGATGCGCTGGTACTCGTCGGGCGAGAGGCCGTGCTGCTGGACGATCTCGGGCGGATGGGCTGCCATGGGGGCGCGCACTCTAGCAAAACGCCGCGCGACAGGCATAAGTTCCCCGTCGCATGGCGCGCGTGAAGAAGGTCCGCAAGGCAGGCAAGGCGCGGCGACAGCTCGGTATCCTCTCGCGCAAGAAGACGCTCTACTCGACGCGCCGGCTGATCGAGGCGGCGCTCACGCGCGGGTACAAGGCGCGCGTCATCGACGTGCTCAAGTGCAACCTGGTGCTCGAGACCGGGCACCCGCGGCTCTTCCACGGCGGCATCGAGGTGACGGGTCTCTCGGTGGCGCTGCCGCGCATCGGAGCCAGCGTTACCGCGCACGGCCTCAACGTCGTCCGCCAGCTCGAGGCGCAGGGCGTGCCGCTGGTCAACAGCTCGGCGGCCATCTCGCGCAGCCGCGACAAGCTGCGCGCGCTGCAGCTACTGGCCGGCGCGGGCGTGGACATCCCGCGCACCGTGCTCGCGCGCGGCGGCGGCGACGTCGAGCTGCTGGTCGCGCAGGTGGGTGGGCTACCGGCCATCCTCAAGCTCATCCAGGGAACGCAGGGCGTCGGCGTGATGATCGCGCACAGCAAGGCCGAGGTGGAGAGCATCCTCTCGACCATGTGGAACCTGGGGCAGGAGATCCTGCTGCAGGAGTTCATCGCCGAGTCGCGCGGCGTGGACGTGCGCGCGCTGGTGGTCGGCGACCGCGTGGTGGGGGCGATGCGGCGCGAGGCGCGGACCGGCGAGTTCCGCAGCAACCTGCACCGCGGTGGCGCGGGAACGCCGGTGGAGCTCGGCGCGGAGTTCAGCGCCGCGGCGGTGCGCGCGGCGCAGGTGCTCGGGCTCGAGGTGGCCGGCGTGGACCTGCTCGAGGCGAAGGGCGGGCCGAAGGTGATGGAGGTGAATTCGAGCCCCGGGTTCGAGGGGCTGGAGAAGGCCACCGGCCTCGACATCGCGGGCGCCATCATCGGACATGCGGCGGACCTCGCCGAACGAACAGCACGCGCGCTGGCGCTCTGACCGTTCATACTTGCCCACCGATTCGTGCGCGGAGGAACCATTCGAGGCCGTGCTGAGCGCGCTGTCTCCTCCTCTGGCGCGCAAAACGCTTGCCCGTGCACCGGCGCTTACGCGATGCTTCCGGCATGGCAATCCGCACTGGAGGGAGCAGCGCGCCGTTCTACCGCGCGACCGAGGAGGCGGGTGCGGTGGAGCTGGTGCTCTACCATGACGTCCTCTGCTCCTGGTGCTACGTGGCCGACGCGCGGCTCGACTTCCTGCGCGACGAGTACGGCCCGAGCGTACGGTGGCGCTTCCGGCCCTATCCGCTGCGGCCCGAGAACCAGCTGCCCGACAAGCAGCAGCGCGCATTGCTGGCGCGGCACTTCCGCCGGGTCTCGAAGGAGCTCGAGGGCAAGGGCGTCAAAGCGGACCTCTGGACCGGGCAGGATCCGCCCTCGAGCAGCCTGCCACCGCTGGCGGCGCTCGAGGCGGCGCTGCCGCAGGGAGAACATCTGCAGCACGAGCTCCTCCGCGCCATGCGCAAGGCCGCGTTTGTCGACGGCATCAACGTCGCGCGGCGCGATGTGCAGCTCGAGCTCGCCTCGCGGGTCGGGATCGACCTGCACCGCTTCCTCGAGCGGCTCGACGACCCGCGCACCGCGCAGTCGGTCAACGACGCCGCCACCGAGGCCGAGGCGCTCGGCATCAAGGGCTGCCCCGCGCTGGTCATCGGCGGCGAGTGGCTGATGCAGGGCTGCCGCGAGCTGTCCGAGTACCGCCAGGTGATCGACAAGTACCTGCGCGAGCGTGCGGTGAGCGCGCCGCTACGAATGGTGCACTAAGGGTTGCGTGGCGGGCTTGGGTGATAGCGGCTGCGGAATGAGTCCGCCGCCACCGCGCTCCGCGCCGCCGGCCGGCCGCGAGCTGATCGCCTTCCAGCTGGCCGCGTCTCTCTAGCCCCGGAAGCCGCGCCCTTTGTTATGGTGCGCGGCCATGGCCCCTGTCCTCGCCTCGCTCCTCATCCTCGCCGGCCTCGGCTTCTTCCTCTGGACCCTGTCGTACCGGATCCGCCCGCTGCTCTTCGCGCGCAAGGACGTGCGCTGGGACGACCCCGCCACGCGCACCGAGAAGCTGCTCGAGTACGGGTTCGGCCAGAAGCGCATGCCGTCCAAGCCCGAGCGCGTCGCCGGCGCGGCGCACATCTGGATCTTCTTGGCCTTCATCGTCGCGCAGCTCGGCACGCTGACCTCCTTCGGCCTCGCCTACGATCCGTACTTCCACCTGCCGTTCCTCGGCCACGAGGCGCGCGCAGGGCAGCTCTATCTCTTCATCAAGGACCTGGTCGATATCGTCGGCACGCTCGGCTGCGCGGTGTTCCTCTATTACCGCGTGGTGCAGAAGAAGGAGCGCATGACGCTCTCGTGGGAGGGCACGTTCATTCTCTGCATGATCATCGGTGTGCTCTGGACCGACGTGCTGATCGACGCGGCCGTTCTCGCGAAGAGCGCAGGCGAGATCCCGTGGTATCTGCCCGTCTCGGGCCGCGTGGCGTCGTGGTTCCTGTATGGAATGTCGCCCGCGGCGGCCGTGCAGCTGATTACGATTGGCGTGCTCCTCCATATCGCCATCGTGCTGGCGTTCCTCAACTTCCTCCCGATGGGGAAGCACTTCCATATCCTGACTGGATTGCCGACCATCTACTTCCAGCGGCTGACGCCGCAGGGGCAGCTGTCGAAGCTCGATCTCGAGAACAGCGAGAAGTTCGGCGTCGCCAAGCTCACCGACCTGTCGTGGAAAGAGGTGCTCGATACCTATTCGTGCACCGAGTGCGGCCGCTGCCAGACCTATTGTCCGACCTACGTGACCGGCAAGCCATTGACCCATAAGGAGGTCAATCGCGCCATCCGCCACCACGCGCAGGAGGTGGCCGAGACCCTGCCGCTCCCGCTGGCCCTGCTGCTGCGGCAGCTCAACCGCATCCCGCCGGTGGCGGGCGGCCCGGACGGCAACGGCCATCCCGGTAGCGAAGGCGCGTTCGCCACTGGCCTGCAGTTGCCGGCCGAAATGATCGAGAAGCTGCAGCCGCTCGTCGGCGACAACGGCGTGCTCCCCGACGAGACCATCTGGGCCTGCACCACCTGCGGCTGGTGCGAGCAGGCGTGCCCGGTCTTCATCGAGCAATTGCCGCGCATCATCGACATGCGCCGGAACCTGGTCCTGATGGAGTCGCGCTTCCCCGACGAGGCGGCGCGCGTCTTCAAGGGAATGGAGACGCAGGGCAATCCCTGGGGGATGGGAAGCAATCGCCGCGCCGAGTGGTGCGCCGACCTGGAGGTGCCCACCGCGGCGTCGATGAAGGAAGCGGCGCAATCCTATGAATACCTCTTCTTCGTCGGCTGCGCGGGCTCGTTCGACGACCGCCAGAAGAAGGTCTCGCGGGCATTGATTCAAATCCTCAAGGAGGCGAAAGTCACCTTCTGCATCCTCGGCGAGGAGGAGACCTGCAGCGGCGACTCCGCCCGCCGCCTGGGGAATGAATACCTGTTCCAGGCGCTCGCCACGCAGAACGTCGAGACGCTCAATCGATATGGCGTGACGAAGATCATCACGCAATGCCCGCATTGCTTCAATACGCTCGGCAATGAATACCCGCAGTTCGGCGGGCAGTTCAAGGTGCTGCACCACAGCGAGTTGATCGCGCAGCTCATCGCCGACGGCCGCCTCAAGCCCAGCCAGGTCACGCTCGACGGGCCCATCACCCTGCACGACAGCTGCTATCTGGCGCGCCACAACGGCATCACCGAGGCGCCGCGGCAGGCGCTGGTCGCGCTGGGAATCAACATCAAGGAGATGGATCGCAACCGCACCGAGACCTTCTGCTGCGGCGCGGGCGGCGGCCGCATGTGGCTCGAGGAGACGGTGGGCCAGCGCATCAACCAGAACCGCGTCGAGGAGGCGGTGGCGACCATCGGCGAAAAGGGCATCATTGCCACGAGCTGTCCGTTCTGCCTGACGATGATCAAGGACGGCATCGGCGAGACCGGCCACGCCGATACCATGCAGGCAAAGGACATCGCCGAGCTGGTCGCGATGGGCCTGCCGCAGCGCCCGTGATCGTCACCGTCCGCGAGTTCGTCCTCGAGCAGGATCTCGAGCGGGCCCGCGAGCTCGGCCACCGCGCGCGCGACGACGACGCCGCGGTCGAGCCCTTCGCGCAGCGGCTGCCGGTCATCGCCTCGGGACCGCGCGCGCTGCTCGAGCTGTGGCAAGTGGCCGAGGGCGAGGACGGCCTGCTCTATGGCATCGCCTTCGCGGCGGTGCGCGAGGCACGCAGGCGCAAGTCGGGAAAGGCCGAGCACCATTCACCCATGCTGGCGGGCCTCTCGGCGCCCGAGCTCACCGAGCCCGCCGACGCGCACCTCACCGTCGAGGTGTACGGCGTCGTCGACCGGACGCTGCGGCGGCAGGGGTTGGGGCGGCAGCTCTTCGATCCGGTGGTGCACTTCGCTTTGCATGCGCCGGGCACGACGCTGCGAGCGCGCATCCGCGAGGCGCCGCCGGCGGAGAAGTTCCTCAAGGCGCTCGGCTTCACGCAGTCGTCGGCGCAGCTCTCGCTGGCGCGCTCGGCCGAGCCGCCGGCGCCGCGCGAAGCGCCCGGCGTCGAGGTGAAGCTTTTAGACCGCCGCGACCGGCGCAAAACCGAAGCCTTCCGGCGGTTGTCCAATGAGGCCTGGGCCGACGCGCCCGACGCCTTCGAAACGCGCGCCGACGAGCTGGAGCAGCTGCTCTCTGACCTGGGACGCGTGCTGCTGCTGGGTGAAATGGAATCGAAAGCCGTCGGATACCTCTCCGCCGTCTGGCTGGGAGAGACGCTCGCCATCGAAGAGATCGCGGTATTACCTCGATATCGCCGCTTCGGAATGGGCCGCGCGCTCATCACCGCGGCGTTGCAGAAGGCGAGAACCGTGCTGCTCACCGTCAGCGAAACGAACTCCGCTGCGCGAGCCTTGTATAAAGGGCTCGGTTTTTCGCAGGTCGGCCGCCGGCTGGTCTGGGAGCTCAAGGGATGACCCTGCTGGTGCGCGAGGCGCGGCCCGAAGACGACGGCGCCATCGGCGAGGTGCTGGTGCAGGGCTACCTCGCCGCCTATGCGCGCAAGATGCCGCACGTCGTGGTGGGCGAGGCGCGGCGCGCGGACCTGCGCGACGTGGCCGCGCGGCGCCGTTTCGCCACCCTTCTCGTCGGCGAGCTCGACGGCCGCGTCGTCGGCACGGTCGCGCTCTTCAAGCCCGGCGCGCCGACCAACGAAGCCTGGCTCCAGGGCGCGGCCGACCTGCGGCACCTCGCGACCGATCCTTCCGTGCAGGGCCGCGGATTCGCGGGGCCGCTGCTCGACGAAGCCGAGCGCATCGCCCGCGACGAGTGGCGCGTCTGCGCCGTGTGCCTGCACGTGCGCCGCGGCAATCTGGGCGTCACGCGGCTCTATCAATCCCGCGGATATCTCCGCGAGCCCGCCGGCGACCTGAACCTTCCCGAGGTCGAGCTCGAAGCGTACGCGCTGCATTTCTGATCGCGAGCCGGTGGATGGTGTGGCCTTCGGGCATGCCGGTAAAGTTTGCAACGTGGGCGCCCGCCGCGCAATCGGGCTCTGCCGGCGGGCTCTCTCAAGAGCGCGCGGGCGGCGGGTGCGACGCCTTCCCGCGCGCCACCCGCACCACCTGCACGTGGCGGTCGTCGCGCTGCACCACCGTCAGCTCGAGCCCGCCGACGAAGAAGCGGTCGCCCGTCTGCGGGATCGCCCCCGCGCACGAGTTGAGCAGCCCCGCCAGCGTCTCGAAGTCGGTGGCGGGCAAGGTCGCGCCGAGCGTGCGGTTGACATCCTCGATACGAGTCTCGGCGCCCAGCAGCGCGGTGCCGTCGGGGCCGAGCTTGGGGAGCGGCTGGTCGGTGTCGTGCTCGTCGCGGATCTCGCCGACGATCTCCTCGAGGATGTCCTCGAGGCAGACGATGCCCGAGAACCCGCCATACTCGTCCACGATCATCGCGATGTGGCTGCGCCGCTGCTGCATCTCGCGCATCAGCTCGCCGACCGGCTTGGTCCAGGGCGCGAACAGCGCGGGCCGCAAGAGATCCTGCAGCACGATCAGCTCGGGATGCGCCAGCAGCGGAATCACGTCCTTGGTGTGCAGCACGCCCTTGATGTGGTCGAGGTCGCCGTCGAACACCGGCATGCGCGTGTGGCCCTCCTCGGCGAGCAGGTCGATCACCTCCGCTGGCGTCGCGCTGAGGGGCACGCCCACCACGTTGGTGCGCGGCACCATGATCGCCTTCGCGCTCAGCTCGGCGAAGTTGAACAGCCCGTGCACCATCTCGGGAGACGGCGCGCCCGCCGCGCCGCCGCGCGCCTCCTCGGTGAGCATTTTTTCGATCTCCTGGAGCGGCGGCGGCGGCGGCGTGTAGCGCGCGGTCGTGCCGCGGCGCAGGAGCAGCGCATCGAAGAAGCGCAACATCAGGAGGACCGGTGGCCGCAGCACGAAGCACACCGCGCGCGCGGGGCCGGCGAGCGCCAGGCCCCAGGCGAGCGGGCTTGCCGCCGCGAGCGAGCGCGGCGCGAGATCGATGATCAGCGCCACCGCGCCGGCGAGCAGTCCCGCGAGCAGCTGCAGCGAGCTGCGCGAGGCCGCGTACATGCCGGCCTTCAGCAGCACGTCGCCGACCACGATGGCGCAGGCGACGGCGGCGAAGGCGAGCAGACCTGAGGAGGCGCCGCGCAGCGCGGCCGCGGTCGGCTGCGGATCCTGCTTCAGCTCGAGCAGCCAGCGTGCGCGCTGCGGATGGCTCGCACCGCCGTCGCGCACCTCGTCCTCGCCGACCGCGAGGATGGCCGCGTCCGCCGCCTGGAGCAGCGCGCGCCCCGCCAGTGCTGCGCCCGCGGCGAGGAGCTCAAGCATGCCGCGAGCGTACCTTACGGCCACTGCTTCGGCGCGCGGGCGGGCAAGAAAAACGTTCAAGCGCAAGCCCGCTTGAAAGCGCCGCGCAAGGCTCTTATGGTGCGCGCGCAAATGAGCGGCGGCGACGGGCCAGCCAAGCGGAGGCAGGGGTGAAAGCCAGAGTCGTGGTCACGCTGAAGCGTTCGGTGCTGGATCCGCAGGGACAGGCCGTCGGGCGCGCGCTCGCGTCGCTGGGGTTCTCTGAGGTGCAGGGCGTGCGGCTCGGCAAGATCATCGAGCTCGAGCTCGACGCCACCGACGCGGGCGAGGCGCGCAAGCGCATCGAGGCGATGTGCGAGAAGCTCCTCGCCAACACCGTCATCGAGGAGTACCGAATCGAGGCGGTCGGCTGATGCTGTTCGCCATCGTCGTCTTCCCGGGCAGCAACTGCGACCACGACGTCTACCATGTCGCCAAGCACGTCCTGGGCCGGGCCGCGCGCTACATCTGGCACAAGGATCGCGACCTGCGCGGCGCCGACGTGGTGGTGCTTCCCGGCGGCTTCTCCTACGGCGACTATCTGCGCACCGGCTGCATCGCGCGCTTCTCGCCGGTGATGGAGGAAGTGAAGAAGTTCGCGCATCGCGGCGGCCACGTGGTCGGCATCTGCAACGGCTTCCAGATCCTGCTCGAAGCGGGCCTCTTGCCGGGCGCCATGCGTCGCAACGATTCGCTCAAGTACGTCTGCCGCGATGTCAGCCTCAAGGTCGAGAACGCCACCACGCCCTGGACCCGCCGGTATGCGCGCGGCGAGGTGATCAAGATCCCCATCGGCCACGGCGACGGAAACTACTTCCTCGACGAAGAGGGCTTGAAGCGGCTCGAGGGCGAAGGCCAGATCGCCTTTCGCTATACCGACGCGAGGGGCGCGCGCGGCTCGCCGGGCGCGAACCCCAACGGCTCGATCGCCGACATCGCCGGCATCACCAACGCGCGCGGCAACGTGCTGGGGATGATGCCGCACCCCGAGCGCCTCGCCGAGCGCGTGCTGGGCGGCGAGGACGGGCTGCGCCTGTTCGAATCGATCGTCGAGGCCATCGAGTGACGCTGCTCCTGGCGGCGCTGCTCGTCGCCGCGCCCGCCGACAAGCGGCTCGAGATCTCCGCCAAAGCGCCGCACATCGAGCGCGTCGAGCCCGGGACGCTCGCCGTCGAGACCGAGGGCGAGTTGCACGCCGAGCTCTTGCCGTCGGACGAGATCCTGCTCGAGGCGAAGCAGCCCGGCGTGTCGCGCGTGTTTCTCTTCTCGAAGCGCCTGGTGCGCGTCTACGAGGTGGCGGTGGACGCGCCGCTGCCCCCGGCGGGCCCCGGTGGCTGCGCTCCGGTGATTGATGCGAAATCCTACCAGGCGTGCCGCGCGCGCATCGGGCCGGCGGAGCGGGTCGTCTTCGAGCTCGAGGGGCTGCAGGCGGAGGCGAAGGCGGCGCAGGCCGCGCTGGAGAAGGCGCAGCTCGGGCATCTATCGGTGGGGCTCACGCCGTACGGGCTGCGGCTCAAGGGCGCCCGCGACGAGGCCGAGCGCCGCCGCGCGCTGCGCGCCGTCTGGCCCGCGCTGCTGGGCCCGCTCCGCCTCGACGATCCCTGAAGGCTCTCCAACCACCACCTTCCGGGGCGCGCGTGGCCCATGCTACGGAGTGACAATGGAACGGCAGCTCGCGCTTCGCATGCCCACGACCGGCGTCGAGAAGGCGCAACCGTTCGTGAAGTGGGTCGGCGGCAAGCGCGCGCTTCTGGCTGCGCTGCTTCCACATTTCCCGGCCTCGTTCGGCACGTATTACGAACCCTTCGTCGGTGGTGGAGCGTTGTTCTTCCACCAGGCGCCGCGCCCCGCCGTGCTCGGGGACTCGAACGAAAGACTGATCCGCGCCTACCGCGGCGTCAAGCACGACACGGAGTCCGTGATTGCGCGATTGAAAAGTTATCCGCACACCAAACAGTTCTACCTGGAACTACGCAGTCGGCCGATCGACGGATGCGCTGATGCAGAAGTCGCAGCCTGGCTGATCTACCTCAACAAGACTGGTTACAACGGGCTCTACCGGGTGAACAGAAAGAATATCTACAACGTGCCCTTCGGCGACTACCGGAGCCCGAACATCTGCGACGAGCCGAGGCTGCGCGCGTGCGCGCGGAGCCTGGCCGGGACGGTTCTCGTGCACGGTGATTTCGAGGCCATCACCGCGAGCGCGATCAAGGGCGACTTTGTTTATTTCGATCCGCCTTATGTCCCGCGTTCAATGTCCTCAAAGTTTACCTCCTACACGGCGGGAGGTTTCGGCGCGGCAGAGCAGGAACGGTTGAGAGACGTAGCGCTGCGCCTGAAGAGGCGAGGCGTCCAGGTACGCCTCTCCAATTCTGGAACTGGGCTGATCGAACGCCTGTACTCGAGGGACTTTGATCTGGTGCCCGTGCTGGCCAGCAGGAGAGTGAACAGCGATATCGGGGCCCGTGGAGCGATCAAGGAATACTTGATCAAATAGACGGCCATTCAAGTTGAAACGGCCGGCACGACCGAACGAGCCCGAGAAAGGAGATCACGCCGACGCCAAGAGCGGGCCGGGCGCCTGTTCGAGCTGGCTCTTCGCGACCGGCGCCGGCAGCTGGGACACCGGCGCCGGCGGCAGGTTCCAGCGGCGCAGCTCGGCCACGCCGCTTTCGACGCGGACGTGCGGGAAGCCTTCGCTGCCCTTGGTCCACGAACCGAGGTTGAAGTAGCGCGCCCCGTTGCCGACGGCCTGCTCGATGGGCCGGTGGCTGTGCCCCATGACGATGTACCTGACGTCGAACACCTGCGCGACGCGGCGGGCCGCCTGCAGCAGCATCGGGTGCGCGTCGGTCCGGCGCTTGCCGCCGAGCAGCGCGTTGAGCGCCGCGAAGAGGATGCCCACGCCGGTGAGCGCGCCCGCCTTGGCCCAGAAACCGTGCATCATCCCGGACAGCGACCACGCGCCGCCGAGCGAGAGCAGCGCGAGCAGCATGCGGTCGAGGTAGAAGAGCTGCATCGAATCGAACAGGCTCTGCTCGGCGGGCCGCGAGGCGATGGCGACGAGCTGCAGCGCCTGCTTCTCGGTGCCCTGGAACTTCACCAACATCTCACGGATGTGCGGCGACGCAACCGGCGCGATGGCCTTGTCCGCGGCGCGCCAGAAGGCGCGCGACAGCTTCAGCGACTGCCGCGCGATCGGGTAGAGCACGCGGAAGACCATCACGAAGTAGTCGGCCGCGATGCGCAGCGGATTGCCCGCCTTCAGCACCCAGTCGAAGTATTCCTTCAGGCCCCAGGTGTCCGCGTCGTCGAGGTCCACCTGCTCCGAGTAGCGGTTGACGAAGTAGCGCAGCACCTGCGAGCTGAGCGGCAGCTTCATCTCGCCGGCGGCCTGCTGGTGCGGCTCGAAGAACCCGTCCTGGACCGAGTAGTGATCGTGGGCGTTGCCGTGCTCGGCGTAGAAGAAGCCGGGCTCGAGATAGAACCAGTCGTGGAAGACGATCTGGCGCGCGAGCCGCCGCTCCATCCCGACGCACCTCAAAGCCAGCAGGCGGCGAAGCTCGGACTGCACCGCGGGCCAGCGGAACTCGGCATCGTGGTTCCCACGGATGATGTGGACGGAATTTCCCTTCTGGAGAAAGCGGGCGAGCGCGTCAAAGACCAGCGGGTGACGCTCGACGGTGCGCTCCAGCTTCCAGACGCACTTGGCCTCCTCCGGCGCAAGCCCGTCCTCGCGCTCGTCGGCGCGGATCTCGAAGGGCACCGCCGCGCCGGGCAAAGGCGTCAGGGTGATGGCGACGAAGTCGACGATGTCGCCGTTCAGGATCAGCCGCCAGGGCTTGCCGCCGGAGCGATGCGAAGCGTGGTGGTCGAGAAAGGCCGCGAGCGGCGCGTCGATGGGCCGGGGCCGCGCCAGCTGGTCGGGCTTCATGCCCTGTCTGAGATCGGCCCCGAGGTGCAGGTCGGAGATGGCGAGGAGATTGTGCGTCCGCTCCGCCAGCGTTCCCCGAACCCGCCGCCACATTTTCGTCAGGCCCATCAGAGGCTCCTTCGCAGGACACCCTCTTGAGCAAGGCCCGTGCCGCCGGCCACCGCCTCTCGCTCGACGACCAGAAGGTTGCGGGAAAGCAACGCGGCGCGCCTCGGGCAGCTTCCGCCGCCTTCCTCAAATCGCGCGCTCGTAGACGCGATAGGTCTTGTACTTGCGCGCGCCCATCCGCTCGATGCCGCGGTTGATCATCACGTTGTCCTCGAGCGTCCAGCCCAGCTCGCCGCCGAGGTAGCCGCGGCGGGCGCCGCGTTCGGCCACCTCGACGTAGAGCACGGCCGCGAGCGTGCCGTACTTGTGCGAGGCGCGGAACTCCTCCTTCACGCCGAGCATGATCAAGCGCGCGTGCTTCGGCCGCGCGAACTTGAGCCGCCAGAGCAGCTTGACCAGATTGAGCGGCCGCCGCATCAGCTCGCCGTCGAAGTCCTTCACCAGCTCGTTCACGTCGGGGATGGCGAAGCACATCGCCGCCGGCTTGCCGTCCACCTCGGCGATCAGCGCAATCTCGGTATCGACGAACATCTTGTATTCGGACGCGATGATCTCCAGCTCTTCGCTGGTGAACGGGGTAAAGCCCCAGTTGGTCGACCAGGCCGAATTATAGATATCCTGGATGATGTCCACCTCGCGGCGGAACTCCTTCAGGTCCATCGGCCGCACGCGCACGTTCGGCAGGCTCCTGGTGCGCTCGGCGATGCGCCTGGTCCGCTCGTCGATGCTGCCGGAGGTGTACCACCAGCAAAACAGATCCTTTGCCTTGGCATATCCCGCGCTCTCGATCAGCGCGCCAACATAAGGCTTGTTGTGCGGCATGCCGATGCGCGGCGGCGTGTCGAACCCGTCGATCAGCACGCCCGCCTCACCCTTGGCATCCAGCGTGAGGGGGCCGCGCAGCCGGGTGCGGCCGCGCGCGCGAGCCCACGCCTCGGCGCCGTCAAACAGCGCCTTCGCCACCGCCGGATCGTCCTTGCTGTCGAAGAACCCGAAGCAGGCGACGCCCTTCTCGGCGGGCCACTGCTTGTCGAAGTCCGCGTCGGTCTGCGCGGTGATGCGGCCCACCGGCTTGCCGTCGTGCCAGGCGATGAAGGCCGCGAGCTCGCCGTGTTTGAGGAAGGGGCTCTTCTTCGGATCGAGCAGGCGGCGGTAGTCGTCGAGCAGCGGCGGCACCCAGAGCGGGTCGCTCTTCATCCCCAGCGTCCAGGGGACGTGCAGGAAAACTTCCTGCTCCTTCTTGGAGGCGACCTCGCGGACGTCGATGGCCATTTGAGCCGGGCCTTCTATCAGCCGCGGCCGAAGCTGCAAAGGCCGCTGCAAAGCATTGCCGCCGCGTGCCCCGCGTGGTACGCGAATCGGCTTTTCCTCTCTGAAGGAAGCAGCATGGATTTTCGCGACACCGTCCACCTCCCGAAGACCGACTTCCCCATGCGTGCCTCGCTCGCGGAGCGCGAGCCGCAGCAGATCGAAGCGTGGCGGGCCTCCGGGCTGTACGAGCAGATCCAGGCGGCCAACGCCGGGCGGGAGAAGTTCGTGCTGCACGACGGGCCGCCCTATGCCAACGGCTCCATTCACGCCGGCCACTTTCTCAACAAGATCCTCAAGGACATGGTGGTGAAGTATCGCTCGATGAGCGGGCGGCTGGCGGACTTCGTGCCGGGCTGGGATTGCCACGGCTTGCCCATCGAACGGCAGGTGGACAAACAGCTGGGCGCGAAGAAGCGCGAGCTCTCCCCCGGCGAGTTCCGCCGCGCCTGCCGCAAGTACGCCGAGGAGCAGGTGGCCGTGCAGCGCCGCGAGTTCCAGCGGCTCGGCGTCTTCGCGCGCTGGGACCATCCTTACCTGACCATGGCGTTCGGCTACGAAGCGCGCATCGTCCGCGAGCTGGCGCTGATCGCGCGGCAGGGCGCGCTCTACCGGCGCAAGCGGCCCGTGCACTGGTGCCCGACCGACGCCACCGCGCTCGCCGAGGCCGAGGTCGAGTACGCCGACAAGACCAGCCCCTCCATCTATGTCGCGTTCGAGGTCACCGACCTGGGGCGGCTCGCGCAGAAAGCGCCGCAGCTCGCGCAGCGCAAGAACTTCCTCGCCATCTGGACCACGACACCGTGGACGATCCCGGCCAACCTCGCCATCGCGGCCAATCCGGAGATCGAGTACCTCGCCTATGACCTGGGGGACCGCACGGTCATCGTGGCGAAGGAGCTGCTGCAGAGTTTTCTCAAAGAGTGTGCGCCGGGCGAGCTCAGCGACGATCCCGTCAAGCGTGTCATGGAGACGCCCTCGCACGCGGTCCGGCTGCCGGCGCTGAAGGACCACACGAAGATCGTCGCCAACTTCAGCGGCGCCGAGCTCGAAGGCGTTAAGTACCGCCACCCGCTCCTCGACCGCGTCTCGCCGGTGCTGTTCGGCGAGCACCCCACCGTCGAGGCGGGAACGGGTCTCGTGCACACCGCGCCGGGGCACGGCGAAGACGATTATCGAATGGGCCTCAAGTATGGCCTCGATATCCTCACCCCGGTGGACGGCCACGGCCGCTTCACCGACGAGGTGGGGCTGCCGGCGTTGGTCGGCAAGAAGGTCTTCGACGCCAATCCGCTCATCATTGAAATGCTGCGCGGAGCGCACGCAGGGATGCCGCTCGAAAAGCAGGCGCTGCTCGGCGCGGTCGAGATCCGCCACAGCTATCCGCACTGCTGGCGCTGCAAGAACCCAGTCATCTTCCGCGCGACGGATCAATGGTGGATCGGGCTCGATACCGAGCTGCCCGGCGGCGGGAGCATCCGCAAGCGGGCTTTGCAGGCCATCGACGCCATCGACGCGAGCGGCGGCTGGATCCCGGGCTGGGGCAAGGAGCGCATCCGCGGCATGGTCGAGAACCGGCCCGACTGGTGCGTCTCGCGCCAGCGGCAGTGGGGCGTGCCGATCCCGGTGGCCTACTGCGCGCGCGACCGCGAGCCGCTGGTGTCGCCCGAGTTCATGGAGCGGGTGGCGCAGTTCTTCGATCGGGAGGGCGCGGACGCGTGGTTCGATCGGCCGCTCTCGGAGCTTTTGCCGGAAGACGCCCGCTGCGCAAAGTGCGGCGGGACCGCATTCGAGAAGGAGACCGACATCCTCGACGTGTGGTTCGACAGCGGCAGCTCGTTCGCCGCCGTCTGCGCCTCGGGCGCGTGGCCCTCGCTGCGGATGCCGGCCGACCTTTATCTGGAAGGCTCCGACCAGCACCGCGGCTGGTTCAACTCGTCGCTCACCATCGGCGTCGCCACCCGCGGCGAGTCGCCCTTCAAAGCCTGCCTCACCCACGGCTTCGTGGTCGACGGCGAGGGCCGGAAGATGTCCAAGTCGCTCGGCAACTACGTGGACCCGGCGCAGATGATCAAGAAGTACGGCGCCGAGGTGGTGCGCCTCTGGGTCGCCGCCTCCGACTATCGCGACGATATCCGGCTGTCGAACAACATCCTGGAAAGCCTCTCCGAAGGATATCGAAAGATCCGGAATTCAATCCGGTATTGCCTCTCGCAGCTGTTCGACTTCGACCCCGAGGCTGATTCGGTGCCTGTCGAATCTTTACCACCCATCGATCGCTGGGCGCTGAGCCGCCTCGAGCGCTATCGCGCGCAGGTGGTCAAGGCCTATGAAGCGTATGAGTTCCACCGCATCTATCACGCGACCGTGGACCTCTGCGCCACCGATCTCTCGGCGTTCTATTTCGATGCCTTGAAGGACCGCACCTATTGCTCGGGAAAGCGCTGGATCGAGCGGCGCGCGGCGCAGACCGTGCTGTATCGAATCGCGCGCGACCTGTGCCGGCTGCTGGCGCCGATGAGCTCGTTCACCGCCGAGGAGGCGTGGCAGCACCTGCCGCGCAAGTCCGTGCCGTCGGTGTTCCTCGCCGGGCTGCCGCTGGAAGACCCTTCGCTCATCGACGAGCCGCTCGAGGAAGAGTTCCGCGAGCTCGCCTCGCTGCGCCTGGTGGTCAATGGCGCGCTGGAGCAGAAGCGCGTGGCCAAGGAGCTGGGCAAGGCCACTGAGGCGGACGTGATCCTGCGCCTGCCGGGCGACGCGACGCCGGCCCTGCGCGAGGTGGTCGAGAAGTACGAGCACCAGCTGGCGGACCTGTTCCTCTGCGCGAGCGTCACCGTCGCCGAAGGGGTCAAGCTCGCCGCGGAGGTGCAGAAGAGCCCGAACGTCCCCTGCGAGCGCTGCTGGCGCGCGCTGCCCGAGGTGGCGGCGAGCCCGCAGAAGCTGTGCGCGCGTTGCATCAAGGCGGTGGCATGAAGCTCTCCGGGCTCTCCAAGTGGAAGTTGCTGGCGCTGATCGCGGGCTTCGTCTTCGTCGCCGACCAGGTGACGAAGTTCCTCGCTGTCGAGCACCTGACGCAGATCGATCGCGTGGTGGGCGCGCAGGACACGGGCGCGCGCCTCCGGACGTTCGTGGGCGAAAAGGATCTGCTCGAGCGCGGCTTGGCCGATCGAGAGCCGGTGGTGGTGCTGCAGAACTTCTGGCAGTTCCGGTACACCCAGAACCGCGGCGCCGCCTGGGGCTTCCTCGCCGGTGCCGGCGAGAAGTTCCGCGTGCCCTTCTTCTATCTGGTGTCGATCGCCGCGGTGATCTTCATCTTCTCCTATTATCGAAAGCTCACCGGGCCGCAGCGGTATCTGCAGATCGCCCTCGCGCTGGTGCTGGGCGGCGCCATCGGCAACGCGCTCGATCGGATCATCCGCGGCTACGTGATCGACTTCATCGACTGGCACTGGATGGACCCCGAGTGGCTGCGCCCCGCGCTGCACTGGCCGACCTTCAACGTCGCCGACAGCGGCATCTCGGTGGGCCTGGTCCTGCTCTTCCTCGACATGCTTCTGGCGAAGAAGTCCCCGGCCGGACCCAGCGGCCGGGAAGCCCCGCGCGCCGGCGCGCGTTAAAGAGAGACCCATGTTGCCTGTGCTTTTCAACCTCGTCCTGCAGCCGTCCTGGGCCCTCTATGCGCTGGCCCTCCTCGCTCTCGGCATCGGCGCCTGGCAATGGCGCGGCGCTCGCAAGGCCGGCGACTCGCCCAAAAAGGCGCTCGAATCGTTCGCTCTCTGGACGGTGGGCGCGGCGGTCGTCTTCTTCCTCGCCGTCCGGACGCTGGGCGATCCCGGAAACCAGGACCTCTTCCACCTGACCCGGCCCATCGTCGTCCCGCTGCACACCTACGGCCTGCTGGTGGCGAGCGCGTTCCTCGTCGCCATGCAGATGGCCGCGCGCGCCGCCGAGCGCTCTGGCCTCGACCGCGACCGCGTGATGGACCTCTCCTTCTGGATCCTGCTCGCGGCCATGGTGGGCTCGCGGGTGCTCTTCATCATCGTCAACTGGGACGAGTACGCGCACGACCCGCTCAGCATCTTCGCCTTCTGGAAAGGCGGGCTCGTCTTTTACGGCGGCTTCCTCGGCGCCGTGGCCTGCTCGGTCTGGTACATGCGCAAACACCAGATGGAGTTCTTCCCTTACGCCGACGCGTTGGGCCCGAGCGTGGCCATCGGGCAGGCGTTGGGGCGGCTGGGTTGTTTTTCAGCCGGCTGCTGCTGGGGCGGGGCGTGTGATGCGCATTACGCGCTCGCCGCCCGTTTCCCTCCCGACTCGCTCGCCTACCAGTCGCAGGTGGCAAACCACCTGATCGATTCCGGCGCGGCCACCACCATCCCCATCCACCCGACCCAGATCTACGAGTCGATCGGCTGCGCCTTCATCTTCCTCTTCCTGACCTTCTGGCGCTCGCGCAAGCGCTTCCACGGCGAGCTGCTCGCGCTCTACCTGATGCTCTACGCGCCGCTGCGCGCCACCGTCGAGGTGCTGCGCGGCGACGAGGAGCGTGGGCGCGTGCTCAACTTCCTCGGGCCCTGGGCCCGGCACGCCTGGTGGAACCTCTCCACCAGCGAGAGCATCAGCGTCGGCATCTTCCTGGCGGGCGTCGCGGTCTGGGTCACCCAGAGCCGCAAAGCCGCCGCGCTGCAGCAGCCTGCCGCCGCCTGATCTGGTATCTTCGCTAACGTGGCGGGGCCGAACGGAACGCAGGTGTTACCCCAGCAGAAGCTCGCCGAGGATCTCGACGTCCTCGACGAGGCGATGACCAATTTGCAGGTGCTCTACGAGAAGTATTTTCTCGGCATCGACCGCCGGCCGCCCGAACAGGAGCGCAAGAAGGTCGGCAGCAAGATGCGCGAGCTGCGCAACACGCTGGTGAAGAACACCGCGCTCAAGTTCCGCATCAACACGCTGTTCGCGAAGCTCATCTCCTTCGAGCGGATGTGGGACCGCACCCTGATGGAGATCGAGAACGGCACCTACAAGCGCGACGTCTTCAAGGCCAAGCTGCACTCGCAGCAGCGCGATCAGGGCGAGAAGAAGGTGGCCAAGCCGGAAGCACCCGTCGCGCCCGAGATCTCCGACGACAAGCTGCGCAAGCTCTACGACACCTATCTGGTCGCGCGGCAGCGCTGCGGCGAGCCGACCGAAGGCATCAGCTTCGATTCGGTGGCCAAGCGCATCCGCTCACAGGTGCCGCAGCTGATGGAGAAGCACGGCGCGCGCAACATCGAGTTCAAGGTGGTCATCAAGGGCGGCAAGGCCGTCCTGAAGGCCATCCCGCGCACCTGAGCGCGCTCCACCGTCAGCGTCCGCGACTGGCCGTCTGCACGCACGCCCGCAACTTGCTTTGTTGAGCAGCGGACGCTGGCCCTTGCCGGGCAGGCGTGCGCTCCGCATGTTCGTCCCGTTGGATGGCGCGGAGGGGGGCGGCATGCGGGGGTTTCTAGCTGGGCTATTGGCCGTTCTGGTCGTTCAATCCTGGGGATGCAGCGCGCTCTCGGCTGATCGCACGTCGCCGCAAACGCCCTCCGAGGCAATGGAGCGGTCGGCGCGGATGCTGCGCCAGCTCGATCGCCTCGAAGCGGATCTCCACCGCCAGTCGGCTGAAACCTCGACCTTCGCGGTGCTCGTCGATCGGCACAGCACCGCGGCCCAGGTCGCCTGCCAGGTGTCCGACACGCACGTTCGCGAGATTGAGCGCCTCGACCTGGCGCAGCGCCAGAAGCGCCAGGAGAAGCTGAACAAGAAGCGCCGCGCGGTGGCGGAGAACACCACCCAGCCCGGCACCAAGCTCGCGTCGCGCTGAGTACCGCCGACCGAGGTCGTTGCTGAGTCGCGATCTTCCGGGGGGAAAGGGTCTTTCGGCGGGACCCGTACGGAAGGTACGTTTCGTACCTCGACGCCGCGCCCATTTGTTAGAAACACGACGTACGTTCCGTACGTTTCGTACGGACGTCCGTAGAGACCACTGCTCACCCGGTGGGTTCGCGGCCCCTCCCGACGTCGCGGTCCCCGTCTACTCGAAGAGCTTCTCCACCGGCACCACCACCACGTCGGCTTCGCCCTTCGCGCCGAGCGGCAGCTTCTCGACCACCGCATCCAGGTCGGTGAGCGCCTTCGGTTTCGCGGAGACGTTTCCCTGGGCGTCCTTCTGGTAGTGCATCGGCGACGGCGTGCCGTCGAGGATGGCCTTCTTCACCTCGGCCATGCCCGGCCCGACCATCACGATCTGGAGCTTGGCCGGGTCCACCCACCGGCGCCAGGCGGCGTTCACCTGCGCGGCGCCGACATCGCGCAGCTGCGCGCGCCAGGTGCCGATGAAGCCGTTCATCCCATAGAAGGCGTCGTCGAGCGCATAGCCCAGCCGCCGCGCGTCCGTCTGATCGAAGAGCAGCAGGTAGCCGTCGAGGAACCCTTTGGTATTCGCCACTTCCTCCTCGGTGAACGGGTCGTCGGTGACCGACTTCTGCAGCTCGTAGAGCGCGGCGCGCAGCGCGAAGAGGCGGTTCTCGTTCTGCACCGGCCGCAGCCAGATGCTGAGCTCTTGCTGCCGCCGCGCGCGGCCCGTCTGCGCGGTCACCGCGTCGCCGCCCTCCTGCTGAAAGTGCTCGATATACGCATAGTCGCCATAGTTGAGCCCGCGCGCCTCACGTAGGCGGTTCATCAGGCGGCCGTTGAACTGGCGGTGCTCGCCGAACGCGCTGCGGGCGATGGACATCGCCGCCCAGTCCGGGTCCTGGTGCGAGAGCGTCCAGGGCATCCCGAGCGAGATGGCGGTCGAATCGGTGATCTTCTCCACCAGCTCGATGCGCGGCCCGTGCGCCTTCGCCTGCGGCACCGGCTCCGGCGCGGCGCTCTTCTCGGGCAGCGGCGAGAGCGTCTTTGCGAGCTGCTCGCCGAGCTGCTCCGGATATCCGCCCGAGACGCCGACGATCAGCCTGTCGGCGGTAAAGACGCGGTGCGCCTGCGCCTGGAGATCGTCGAGCTGCAGCGACCTGAGATCGCTCAGGTGGCCGAGCGTCAGACGGCCATAGGGATGGTCGCGGTAAATCAGCTCCCAGAGCGCCTCCTTGCCCAGGTTCTCGTCGTCGCCCTGGCGCAGCCGCTTCTCGACATCGTTCACCGCCGCCTCGCGCAGTCGCTTGAACTCGGCCGGGTCCCAGCGCGGGTTCAGCAGCAGGTCGGTGAGGATCGGCAGCAGCTTTCCCAGGTTGTCCTTGTGGACGCGCGCCGAGAAGGTGGTGAGCTCCTTGTCGACGCGGACGTCGACCTCGGCGGCGAGCGGGAAGAGTGCGTTGAGCAGCGCCTTGGAATCGAGCGCGCGGGTGCCGCCTTCGGTCATCATCCGCGCGGCCAGGTAGGTGATGCCGGCCTTGCCGGGCGGGTCGTCGATGGCGCCGCTGCGGAAGCGCAGCTGGACGCTGACGATGGACTTCTCGTTGAGCGGCAGCTCGAGCAGCCCGACGCCGCCCTCGGTCCGCGTGACGGTCGGCGCCGCGACCTTGGCCGCGGTGGCGGGCTCGGCGGCGCCCGGAGACCCGACCGGCGGGGTGGTCGCGGTCGCAGGCCCGCCGGGGGCGGCCGCGGTCGTCTGCGCAGCCTTGACCTTCTGCTGCTGCGCGCAAGCGGCCATGAAGGCCACCGCAAAGATCCCGCTGGCGATCCGCTTCACCGCGCACCTCCGCTCTTCGCTGCAGACTTCACGGGCGCCGCCTTCGACAGCAGCGTCACCGTGGTCCGGTTCGAGTCCAGCAGGTTCTTCTTCACGAACGCCGAGAGGTCCAAAGGCTGGAGCTGCTCAATCCGCGCAAACAGCTTGTTGACCCTATCGATATCGCCGGTCTGCGCGGTCGTGGTCGCCAGCGCCACCGCCAGCGAGTCGGCCTTGTCGAGCCCCATCACGTTCCCGTACTTGAGGTTCGACCGCACCGCGTTCATCCGCTTCGCGTCCACCTGCCCGCGGGCGAGCGCGCTGACGTCCTTCAGCACCGCCTGCTCGACCGTCTTGAGGTCCTTCGCATCCTTCACCCGCAGCAGCACGCCGAAGAGAAACGGGTCGCGGTGGTCGTAATAGGCCGGATCCATCGAATCGACCAACTGCTTGCCGAGCACATAGCTCTGGTAGAGCGGGCTGGTGGGGCCAAAGAGATAGGCATTGAGCAGAGTCTCGACCGCCGCGCTGGTGAGATCGTCCGCGCTCGGCGCGTGCCAGACCAGCGTGAGCCGGGGCAGCGTCGGCGTCGCCCAGCTCACCTGCGCGCGCTTGCTGCGCCCCTGCTTCGGCTCTTTGGGGATCTCGACCGGATCCAGCTTGCCCTGCCAGCCGCCATAGGCCTTCTCGATCTGCGAGAGCGTCGCGGCCTTGTCGAACTCGCCGACGATCACGATGGTGGCATTGTCCGGCGTGTAATAGCGCTTGAAGAACTCGCGCGAGTAATCGAACCCGCCGGGCATCGCCTTCACGTCGGCGAGGAAGCCGATCACCGTATGCTTGTAGGTGTGCTTCTCATAGGCAGTGTCGAGCACCTTCTCGAACAGCGTCTGCTCGGGGTCGGAGGCGCTCTTCGCGTACTCGCCGAGAATCGCGCCAGCCTCCGTCTTGAAGCCGGCCTCGTCGTAGAAGAGGTTCTGGAAGCGATCGCCCTCGTAATCGATGATGGTCGGCAGCGCTTTGGCCGGCCCATACAGGTGATAGACCGTCATATCGAAATCGGTGAACGCGTTGGTATTGAGCCCGAGCCTGGTGACGGTCTCGTTGTACTCCTTGCCCGAGTGCGCCTTGGTGCCGCGGAACATCATGTGCTCGAAGAAATGGGCATATCCCGAGCGCCCCTTCTCGGCCTCGTTGCGGCTGCCGACGCGCATGAGCGTGTAATAGGCGACCAGCCCCGGAGAATCGTAAGGGACGAGCACGACGCGCAGCCCGTTCGGGAGCGCGTGCAGCTCGGTGGGGAAGGGAAAGGCCCGGGTGGCGGGCGCGGCGAGCAGCGGCATCGCGGCGAGCGCGACGGCAAACGGCAACAGCATGCGATTCTCCTTCCCTCCAACGTTCTCGAGGGCGGCGCAAGATAGCCCAGCCGTCCGGCATTGCAACGGCGCAATGTCGAATGGCCGGCGCCGGTCTACGCTTGCAGGACCGGCTCGGTCCGGTCGCCGGTCCAGAGCGAGAAGCGGTGCTTGCCGGCGCTCTTCGCCTGGTACATCGCCGCGTCGGCGCGGCGCAGAATGTCCTCGGCCTTCTCGGGCGGCGCGTCGAAGAGAGCCATCCCGATGCTGACGCCGAGGTCGAGCCCCGGATAGCGATCGCCCAGGGCGCGGATGCGGTGCAGCAGCCGCTGCGCCAGAACCTCCGTGGTGCCGGGCTTCGCCTCGACGAAGAGCACCGCGAACTCGTCGCCGCCGAGCCGGGCCGAGACGTCGGTCGACCGGACCGTGTCGCGGATGGCGAGCGCCGCCTGCTGCAGGAATTCGTCGCCCTCGGCGTGCCCATTGCGGTCGTTCAGCCGCTTGAAGTTGTCGAGGTCGAGATAGGCGAGGCAGATAGAGCCGCCGCTCCGCTTCGAGCGCGCCAGCTCGTCGGCCAGCCGCTCGAGGAACGCTCGCCGGTTGGGCAGCCCCGTCAGCGGGTCGGTGCGGGCGAGCCGCTCGGCGCCGTCGAGCAGATCGGCCAGCCGCTGGTTCGCCGCCTGCAACCGCGCGCGATCGGCGCGGATGCGGGAACCCATCAGCCCGATGGCGAGCAGCATCGCGAGCCGCGAGCTGCCGTTCCACAGCAGCGCGCGCATCGGTTCGCCGCGGTGGCCCCAGGCCTCGGCCACGAGCCAGGTCAGGCCCGCGGTCAGCCCGGCCGTGAGCGCCGGCGCGCGCCCGAGCCACCACGCCGCCGCCATCACCGGCGCGAGGTAGAGGAGCTCGAACGACAGCCAAGGCCCCGTGGCGTAGTCGAGCCAGCCCACCAGGGCGAGCGCAACCACCAGCGAGAGCCCCAGCGCCGTCCGCACCGCACCTGACCCGTCGATCTTCATCCGCTCCGGAGCCTACTGCCTCGCTGCGCCCGGCGCGATTGTTGTGCGGCTTCCCATTCTGGGATTTGCTGCGGGGCATGGACGACCGCGCCCTCGTCGCGCTCTGCGCGCAGGGAGACCGCGACGCCTGGCTCACCTTGATCGATCGCTACGATCACCGCATCCTCCGCCTGCTCTCGCGCAACTGCCACGCGGACGACGTCGAGGATCTGCGGCAGGAGGTCTACTCGCGGCTGCTCTCGAAGGACCGCGCGGCGCTGCTGTGCTTCCGCGGCGAGCACGGCGGCTCGCTCACGCTGCTGCTCGGCCAGATCGCGAAGACAGTGGCGCTCGACCATCTGCGCGCGCGCCGCGGCCGTCCTTCTGAAGAGCTCACTCTTGCGCAGCAGGAGACGCTGGCTTCCGACGAGCCGTCGCCCGAGCGGCGCGTCGCCGAGCTGCGCTGGTCCCGGTGCCTCTCGGCCGCGCTCGATCTCGTCGCGCGCGGCTCGGAGCACCCCGGCCGCGACCGCGACATCCTGCGACTTCATTATGAAGAGGGCTACGCGGTGCCGGAGATCGCCGCGATGGGACTCGGCCTGGGCCACGACGGCGTCGAGTCGGTGCTGCGCCGCCTGCGCGGCAGAGTTCACGCCGCCGCCGCCGCGCAGCTCCGCGCCGGAGAGGAAGCGGGCGCCTCCGAACCGGAAGACTCTTGACGCGCAGCCGGGCTCGCGGCATAGGTTCCGCCCCTCGAATGCGCCCGGGTAGCTCAGTCGGTAGAGCAGAGGATTGAAAATCCTCGTGTCGCTGGTTCGATTCCGGCCCCGGGCACCTCCAAACAGCACCCCGAGGGCTACAGTGCGCGGGGCGAGGTGAGGGCCGAGCCGATTCATCTCAACCTCGATCTGGCCACCCAGTACCTCGCGTACTCCCGGACCGTCCGCGAGAACTCGCGGGAGTGGGTCACCACGCAGCGCGCGATTCTGGCGTGGTGGCGCTCTACACTTGGCTCCGCCGCGAGCGGCGCGACATCACGCTCGCGGAGGACCCGACCGCCGGCGGTGGGCTCACCATCCCGGCGGGAAAGAAGCAGCACGGCGTCGGACCCAAGGCGGTTCCGCGAGAGCACGTCGAGCTCGCGCGAAAGCACTTGATCGGCGGCTGGGCCGACGCGCTGGATCTGCAGACCGCTACGGGCTGGCACGTCAGCGAGGTGAAGCGCTTCGCAACCAGCGGCGAGATCGAGCCGGCCACCGCGGCGCAGAAAGAGCAGGGCATCGCCGCCGTGCTGGTGGTCGAGCACAAGAGCGGCGCCCAGCACCCCACCGCGGTCGATGCGAAGACGCTCGCAGCGGCGACGAGCCTGCGCGAGCGAGGCGGTTTCGCGATCTCCTGGTACCACCGCGCCGTGAAATCTGCGGGCAAAGCGGCCGGCCTGAAGAAGCCATTCGGCCCCGGCGTCATGCGCCACAGCGTGGCGACCTGGGCCATCAACGAGGGCGCCGACCTCGCAACACCCAGCACTTTCCTCGGCCACCACAGCGTGCAAACAACCAAGAAATTCTACGCGACGCACGCGACGCCGAGGAACCCGCTGCTCTCCGCGCCGACACCCCTCCCCCGTCGTCGCCACCGGCGCGCAAAGCCACCCGCCAGGCCCAGATAGCCAGCTCGCGTTTGACACGCTGTCACGGTCTCAGGTTCATTGCGGGGACGCGATAGGTACCTTCTTGAGTACTCACGCCGCGGTGGTTGTCGTCGAGGGAAGTGGGAGGGGCGGCACCTGCCGCTCTGCGAGTCGGCTGATCGGCGCCCGTGTAAACGGCAGGAATCGTTGTGAGATAGCGCTCGCGCGCTGTCGATCAATTTGACCAGCCCTCGCGGTGGTTTCTGCGGCCTCCGCCCTCCGCTCTGCTTGCGCGGCAGCGGCGTCGTACGAAACTCCAGAAAAAGGAGTCCTGCCGATGGTTCCACGGAAGGAGGCAAATCCAGCTTGGCCTTCGGCGGCACTCGACAGCGCGCCCCCGAAAGCATTGAAAGCCTGAGCCCAAGCGGCGCTTGAACTGATCTCGTCTTCCAGTTCAGTCGCACGGACGCTTCGGAGATCTCGACTCGGTGACCGCTGTGATTGTAGACAACCACCATCATCATTACCTGAGCCGCGCGACAATCCGCAACATCCGCCAGAACCTCTTCTGGGCCTTCGCCTACAACACGCTCGGCGTCCCGCTCGCGGCGGGCGTGCTCTATCCGTTCTTCGGGCTCCTCTTGAGCCCCATGATCGCCAGCGCCGCGATGAGCTTGAGCAGCGTGTCGGTGATCGCGAACGCGCTGCGCTTGCGCTCGGCGCGCCTCTGATGGGTCAGCGCATTCCGCCGTCCATCATGCCCCCGTCACTCGGCATACCGGCGTCCTGACCCGGCATACCGCCGTCCTGGCCGGGCATTCCGCTGCCGCCGTCGAGCCACGGCATACCGCCGTCCATTATTGAAAAGCCGCCGTCTGCAAACACGCAGCCGGGCATCTTGTGGTCCCAGCCCATCCGCCCGCCGTCCGGCATCGTCCAGCCGCCGTCCGGTGAGCCAGAGCCCATGCCACCGTTCATCATGCCTCCGGAGCCCATCATCTGAGTCGTCTCGGCCGAGCGCATCTGCATGTGCTCGACGAACGACTCCATTGCGTCGCAGTGGTGTGCTGCTTCGTCGCGATTCGCGGCCAGGTCAGCCGAGGCGCACGCGGCCGCGGCGTGCCGCGCCAACTCAGTAGCCGCGACGCTCATTCCGCAGCTCATGTCGCCGCTCATCACCTGACTCATCACGCCCAGCTGGCCATCCATGTGGGCCGCGATCGGCGTCATCCCCTGGATGTCGGGCGTCGCGTGGGCCATGTACTGCTGCTCGGCCGCCGAGCAGTCCGACGGCGACCGCATCGCAGAGGCGCCGGCGCGGTAGGTCGCGACAGTGCTGGAGAGGTCTTGCGCGAAGCCATTGTAGCCAGTGACCTCCGACTGCGAGAGCGTCGGAGCAGACGCCGATGAACAGGCAGCACCAATTGCGGCAATCGCTGCGGCACAGAAACAAGCACGCATCACTAGAACCTCGCGGAAAACGTGAACTTCTGCGTCGAGTTCGAAGCATGCGCCGCGCCAATACCCGCGGAGGGGCGCGTTGGCAGGCCGTAGGCCCAGCACGGTGGCGTCGAACGCAAGGTTTGCGCCGCCGGCTCCCAGGCAGGCCCGCCCGCGCAATTCATGCACCGTGGCCCGCGTGCTGGGCAAATTATCGGTTCTCTCCCCGTCCGTTCTGACCGGCACGCAGAAACGCTTCGCCGTACTCGAGCTCGATGTCGCGCCAGAACTGAATCGCCTTCAGCGAGCTGGCTCGCACCAAGGGCCAGTCGCATAAATGCCGTCGGTGTTGCCAGGGAGCCCCGGTTGCGCGATGAAGTTCGCATGAACCGCCTCCTCGCACTCGCACTCGCCCTCTCCACGCCCGCGCTGGCCAAAGATCCGATCGTGGTCATCTCCACCACCAAAGGCAACGTCAAGGTTCAGCTGAATCAGAAGAAGGCGCCCGTCTCGGTCGCCAACTTCCTCCAGTACCTGAAGGCGAAGCATTACGACGGCACCGTCTTCCACCGCGTCATCAAGGGCTTCATGATCCAGGGCGGCGGCTTCGACGAGAAGCTGCACCAGATCGGCGCAAACCAGCCGCCCATCAAGAACGAAGCCGGCAACGGGCTCCTCAACAAGATTGGCACCCTCTCCATGGCCCGCACCAACGTCGTCGACAGCGCCACCGATCAGTTCTTCATCAACGTTGGCGACAACAAGTTCCTCGACCACCGCGACGATTCGCCGGGCGGCTTCGGCTACGCCGTCTTCGGAAAAGTCGTCTCGGGACTGGACGTCGTGCGCAAGATCGAGGCCTCGCCCACCGAGACGAAGCCGAGCGGCGACGGCGTCCCGCTCAGCGACGTTCCAAAAGACGTGGTGCTCATCAAGAGCATCCGGCTCGCGAAGTAGCAGGGAGAGCGGCGAACCCGAGCGCAGGGTGCGTCCGTGCCCGCCTTCATGGCGCCGGCTGCGTTCCAGGCTCGCCTCCGCCCTTGCGCGGCTATGGCGTAGCATAGCCGCGGGAGAGCTCTGCTATGGCGTCCCCCACGGACTGGACCGGATGAGTATCGACTCAAGCGTTGCCCGGCTGTAATGTCAATCGAGAGGCAAGCATGTAGCGGCTAGACATGGCATGCGTCGCCCCCGGGACGGAGGGGTCGTGAGGACGGCGAGTTGATGGAAGCCGGATTATCCGACCTATTGTCACCTCCTGGCGGTACTAATGCCCCCCGAAACCAAGGGCAAGGAACTGCAAGTCTATGAATAGCAACGAAGGCGAGGCGACGATCCCGGTTTGCGAGGCTCCGAACCCCGTCCCCGGGAGTCCGAAGTTCTCCGCCCCGCCCCACGCATGTGATTGCCATGCGCACATCTTCGGCCCGGTGGATCAGTACCCGTTCATTCCGGGGCGCAGCTACACCCCGCCGCCAGCAAGCATTGAGGCATACCAGCGGATGTTGAGTGCCCTCGGACTGGAGCGAGCCGTAATCGTCCAGCCGAGCGTCTACGGTACGGACAACCGCTGCACCTACGACGCAGTGACCGCGTCGGGCGGCAGGTGGCGCGGCATCGCTGTCGTGGACGCAAGCACGAATATGCACGTTCTGCGGTGGCTACACGACGCGGGTTTTCGCGGGGTACGAATCAACCTCCTGTTCAAAGGAGGCTTGGCGATGGAGCTTCTTGAGCAGGTCGCCCGGCTGATTGCGCCCCTCGGCTGGCACGTGCAGTTGCTGCTCGACGGCCGCGACCTGGCGGAATTGGCGCCGCGACTTCGAGGTCTGCCGGTTCCCTTCGTCATTGACCACATGGGACACATGCCCGCGCAACTGGGGCTGGCGCATCCGGGATTTACGGCCCTGCTCACGCTTGTCCGAGAAGGCAAGTGCTGGGTGAAGCTCTCCGGCCCGTACCGCCTATCGGCCAAGCCTTACCCATATGAGGATGCCGCTCCGATGGCGAAGGCGCTGGTCGAGGCTGCGCCTGGACACATGCTATGGGGGAGCGACTGGCCGCATCCCTCGTTCCAGGGCGCCATGCCGGTCGATGCGACTCTGTTCGATTTGCTTGAGAGTTGGGTTCCAGAGCCGCTGACACGACAGCGCATTCTCACCACGAACCCCGCTGAGCTGTATGATTTTGCAGGCTGACGCCGAAGACTAACCAAGAGACTAAGAACGAGCCACCGAGAGCGAGAGCCGAGCCTGCACCCGGCCGGATGGAGGGCGCAGGGCACGCGGCGGTCGCGGTAGCGCGTCGCGTCGTCGGACGACCGGCGCGAGCGAGGCGTGGCTCGTGGTCATCGGCCATGCGGTGCGGGGGCGGTCTGCTGCGCCGGCGGCACGTTTCCTGCGTCGGTGGTCAGACAATAGGTCCCGAGGCTGAGCGAGTTTGTGACCACGACCACGGCGAGGAAGATGCCGACGAGGACGAGCGCCACGATGCGTATCGTCTTCGGATAGACGCGCGGCGAGACGACTTCGTTGTCGCCGCAATGAATTAGTAAACCAGTGCTGCAATGGGACTTGCTGGAGAAACATTTCAGACTGTGTCGCCGGTTGTCGGCGGGGTCGCTCACGTGCTTGATGGTCCACGCACTGGGGGGTGCAAGATGGCAACGTCCATGGTGATGCCGTCGACCAATCCGTCGCGCGGCAACGACTGCGCAGACCTTCAATGCGGCCGGCGTGTCGGACCAGCGGAGCGGTGTAGCGCTCCGGTGCTGGTTGTCTTCAACATCCCAAGCTCGGCGTTAATGGGTCTGCCTCGATGCGCAGAACACGCCGAGGAGATGCGGCGCAAGCTCGCTGACTTCCTACTACCGGGATCTTACTATGAGACGCCGCCCGCCCAGCTGACCCAACGGGTTCGATAAGCGCTGCGCGAACCCCGCCCTTGGCTTCAGCTTGACCTTTACCGGACGACGACCCGGCGGAATTGGCGGAGATCGTCGATGTACAGCTGTGGCTCCTCGATCATCGGGAAGTGCGCGCCGCGAGGAGGAGCGGTGGGCTGCACGATGTTGTTCGAGCGCGAGCGTGGTGCAGGCGGCTTCGTCCGACGAGAAAGCCGTCAAAGACGGCAGGCTACCCTCGCAGGTCAGCGACACCGGCGTGACGCTGGTTGACGTTGCCGCCGCTCGCGCACTGGCTGCTGCCGCCACTGCGCTGCCACGACCCGCCACTTTGCCGGTTGCTGCCGGACCAGCGGCGGGCGGCAGAGGACGGCGACCTTGCCGCCCGCGTCTTCGCGCGCTTGTCGGAAGGGGCAAAGCCCGTCGATCTGGTCGAGGAGTTTCGGGTTGCCCCCGAGCGCATCCGCGCCCTCGCGCGGGAGTGGCGCGCGTTGAAGGCCGAGGAGAGCCGTCCCGCTGCAGCAGCGTTGGCAGTGCCCGAGACAGACCGGCTGAAGCCGCTGTCTGACACCGTCAACGCGCTGGCAATCCGAGTCGGCGGGATCGAAGAGTTTAGCGTCTACGTCAACGAGATTGACCGGCGGCTTGGCACCCTTGAGCAGAGCGTGGCCGAGCTGATGATCGGCTTCCGGCGGCAGCACGCCGGCATCCGCGAGGCCCTTATCAAGGCCGCCGCCGCCGAGATCAAGATCCGTTCGCTGGAGTGCTCGATGAGCGGCATCGCGAGGCTGGTCGACGATGTCCGCCGCTCGATCCCCCAGCACGTCGCATCACGCAGATCATGGCTGCTGATGCTGGCGCCGGAGATTCACGAGGAAATCTTTAGCGCAAGGTCTGTGTCCGCGACCTCGCTCCGGCAGTTGTTAGTTGTCGCTCACTTTATGGACTGGCGAGATCAAAGGGACGCGCGGGCGGCTTCGCGAAGAAATGCGGCCGGATCCCATGACGCGGACTACCGTCCTGATTCCGGCGACGCGGAGAGCCCGCGGTACTCGAGCAGCGGCCCGATCTGCGGCGGGACTCCGTAGAACTTCTCGAACAGCACCCCGGGCTCCTGCGTACGCCCGCGGGAGAGGATCTTCTCCCGAAACGCGTCGCCGTTCGCGCGCGTCATCCCGCCGTGCTGGTAGAACCATTGCCCGCTATCGCGCGCCAGCACCTCACTCCAGATGTACGCGTAATACGCGGCCGAGTAGCCGCTGGAGAAGATGTGCGAGAAGTACGCGGTGTGGTGGCGCGGCTGCACCGCCGAAAAGAACACGCCGTCCCTCTGCAGCGCCACATCGTCGAAAGCCGCCACCTTTGCGCCTTCCTGGGGGATCTCGGTCCCCGGGAGTTGATGCCAGAACTGGTCGAGCATCGCGGCCTCGAGATACTCCGTCGTCTTGAAGCCCGACTCGAAGTTCTCCGCGCTCTTCACCTTATCGAGGAGAGCCTTCGGCATCGGCTCGCCCGTCTGGTAGTGCTTGGCGAAGTGCGCCAAAACCTTTTGGTCGCGCGCCCACATCTCGTTGAACTGCGAAGGAAACTCGACCCAGTCGCGCGGCGCGCTGCCCGCGAGCAGCGGATACTTCGCCTTGTTGAAGAGGCCGTGCAGCGCGTGTCCGAACTCGTGGAAGAGCGTCGTCACCTCGTCGAAGGTGAGCAGCGTCGGCTGGCCCTCGGGCGGCTTGGGGATGTTGAGGTGGTTCGCGGCGACCGGCTTCTCGCCGAGCAGGCCCGACGGCGAAACGTACGCGTTCATCCACGCGCCGCCCTGCTTGTTGTCGCGCTTGTAGTAGTCGACGATGAAGAGGCCGATCTGCGACCCGTCCACATCGATCACGTCGAACACGCGCACGTCCGGCTGGTAAACGGGCAGATCGTGTCGCTCCCTGAAGCTGATCCCGTAGAGCTGGTTCGCCGCGTAGAATACGCCCTCCTGGAGGACGCGGTTCAGCTCGAAGTACGGTTTCACGGCAGCCTCGTCGAAGTCGTAGCGCTGCCGTCGGAGCTTCTGCGCGTAAAACGTCCAGTCCCACGGTGCGAGTTGGAAGCTCTGTGTCTTCGATGCCTTCGCCTCCGAATCGATGATCGCCTGCAGGTCGGCGGCGTCCTTCTTCGCCTTGGCGACCGCCGCGGGCGCGAGCAGACCGAGCATCCTGTTGACTGCGGCGGGCGTGCCCGCCGTCTCCTCCTCGAGCGTGTAGACCGCCCAGCTCTGCTTTCCGAAGAGCGCCGCCTTTCGGGCGCGCAGCGAGAGGATGCGCGAGACGACGCTGGTGTTGTCGGCATCGCCACCTACGCTGCGCGAGACGGAAGCCTCGAAGAGGCGCTTCCGGAAGGTGCGGTTCGTCAGATCGCGCAGCGGCGGCTGCATCGTCGTGTTCTGCAGCGCAAGGACGTACTTCCCCTCGAGTTTGCGGGCCTTGGCGGCCTCCGCCGCGGCGCCGATCTGCTGCCGCGAGAGCCCGTCGAGTTCCTTCACGTCATCGACGACGACCGCGTTCTCCTTCGTCGCCTTGAGCGTGTTCTGGCGGAACTTCGTCGTCAGCGACGAGAGCTCCTGGTTGATCTTCTTGAGCTCGTTCTTGTCCGCCTGCGACAACTTCGCGCCGGCGCGCACGAACTGGACCTCGTAGCGCTCGATGAGTTGCGTAGACTCCGGGTCGAAGCCGAGTCTGGCGCGCTTCTGGTAGAGGCCGTCGACGCGCGCGAAGAGGGCCGGATCGAGGAGGATCTCGTCGCGATGCGTAGCGTTCTCGGATTCACGACGCAGCCGGGGGAGACGTGGGGGCTCCATTCGCATCCCGACAGCGTGGTCGTTTCGTTGAGCGACTACATCGTGCGGAACGCGATCCCCGGGAGCCCGCCGACCGAGCGAAACAGCAAGCCCGGTGACGTGCGATGGATCGCGGCAGCGGCTCACACGGGAACGAACGCTGGAAGCACCGAGATGCGTGGCCTCATCATCGAGTTGAAGGAACGGTAGGATCGCGCTGCCTGTCAGGCTCCGCGGAGAAATAGCGCGGCCGGCCGGGCGTCAGGTAGCCATGAACCTGCGAGCCCTGCTCCTCTCCTCCCTTGCGCTGGCCACTCCTGCCGGCGCCGTGTGGGCCGCTCCCGCCGGCGCCGCGCCGCCCGCTCCTGCCGTGGCCGCGCCGCCCGCGCCCGTCGAGGTGGTGATCCTCGGTACCTTCCACATGTCCAATCCGGGGCGCGACCTGCACAATCAGAAGGTCGACGACATGCTAAAGCCGGAGCGGCAGGCGCAAATCGCCGCGGTCGCCGAAGCGCTGGCGCGGTTCGCGCCTACCCGCATCGCGGTTGAGTGGCCGGCCGCGACGGTGCAGGAGCGTTACCCCAGATACCTGGCCGGGACGCTGTCGCCTTCGAGCAATGAGGTGGTCCAGCTGGGCTTCCGCCTGGGCAAGCTGTCGAAAGCGCCGGTCGAGGGCATCGACGTCGAGGGCGAGTTCCCCTTTGGCCCGGTGGAAGAGTGGGCCACGGCCCACGGCCGCAAAGGCGAGATCGACGGGCTGGGCGCCGTCGTGGACCAGACCATGGCGGAGATGCAGAAGGCGCTGGACAGCGGCGGTGTCGCCGGCGAGCTGCGCTTCCTCAACCAGCCCGCGGAGATTGCGCGCGGCCACCAGTTCTACCGGGGAATGCTGCGCTATGGCGCGGGCACCGACCAGCCCGGCGTGGCGCTGGTCTCGGCCTGGTACCGCCGCAACCTCGAGCTGTGCGCCCGCATCGCGCAGTCGGCGAAGCCGGGCGACCGCATCGTGGTGATGTACGGCGCGGGGCACCTGGCGCTGCTGCGGCAGTGCGTCGAGGAGATGCCGGGCTTCAAGCTGGTGGAGCCGAACCAGCTGCTGCTCTGACCGGGCGCCGGCGTTTGTTGGCGCCACACGGGCCGGTGTCCCGCGTTCGATGGTCAACTGCTGCCCGCTGCGGAGGTCGACACCAGCCCAATAGACCCCTTGCTAGGGGATGTACGCCTCGACGGTGCCGAGCGCGGCCCCGAGCGTTGCATTGCCGCCGATGACGTACACCACGCCCCCGACCGCCGCGCAGGCCGGACCGACGCGGGCGGTGGGCATCGCGGTCTTCGCGCTCCACGAATCCCCGCCCAGATCGTACGCCTCCGCCGTGGCGAGCGCCGTACCGCTGCCGTTGGGAAAGCCGCCAAAAACGTAAACGGTGCCGCTCACCTGCGCTCCGCACGCATAACCGCGCGCGGTGGGCAGCGAGGCCTTGGTGCTCCAGGAATCGCCTGCCAGATCATAGGCGTAGACGTCGCCGGGGTTGTCGTACCCGCCGTTGAGCCCGCCGGCGACGTAGACCACGCCGGAAACGACGGCGGTCGCCGCGCCGTAGCGCAGAGCGGGCATGACGGCCTTGCTGGTCCAGGTCGGGCCGGCGGGGTCGTACGAGACGCTGTTCGGCGTGCCGCCATTGACGCCACCGCCGAGCGCGAAGATCCTCGAATTGAACGCCGTGCTGGCGGGCCAGTACCGCGTGTCCGGCATCGGCGCCTTGCCGCTCCAGCCGTCGCTCGATCGATCGTAGGCGTCGATCCGGTTCAGGTTTCCGCCGTTCGCGCCGGCTCCGCCGAGGAGGTAGACGACACCGCCCACCGCGCCGCTGAACGCGCCGTAGCGCGCGAGCGGCAGCGACGCCTTGGTGGACCAGGTGTCGGTCGAGACATCGTAGGCCTCGACCGCGTCAAGCGCAGTAGGAGTTTGGTTGACGATGGCGAATCCGCCGAAGACGTAGATGATGCCGTCGATCACCTCGGTCGAGGCGTACCCGCGCGGCGTCGGCATCGCGGCTTTGGTCCTCCAAGTGTCGTGCGCGGCGAGCGGCTGCGCGTGGACCTCGGCGGAGGGCGGGCCCTGGCCCGCGGCGTTTACCGCCGTGACCACGTAGCGGTAAGTGGCGCCGTTGGTGAGGCCGGTGTGCAGATACGGGCTGGTCACGCCCGCGATCTGCGTCGAGGACGAGAGGATCACGCCGGGCGCGGTCGTCCAGTAGAGGTCGTAGCCGTTCGCGCGCGCGACCGGGTTCCAACTGACGGTGTCCTGTGCGTCGCCTGCGCTGGCGGCGACTCCGGTGGGCGCGGCGGGTAGCGGCGCCCGCGGTGTCGCGCTCACCTGCGGGGAGGGCGCGCTCTCGCCGCCCGGGCCGAGCGCGGTGACCGAATAGGAATAGGTGGTGTCGTTGGTCAGCCCCGTGTGCACGTAAGCGGTGATGTCGCCGAGCAAAATCCGCGTCGTCGCGCCGCCGGTCGACCAGTGCAGGGCGTACCCGGTCGTGCGCGCGGATGCGATCCAGCTCAGCGAGACCTGGCCATAGCCCGCCATCGCGCCCAGACCCGTCGGAGGAAGCGGAATCGCCTGCGGCCTAGCGATGGCGATGGCCGACGGAGCACTCTCGCCCGCCGCGTTGACCGCGGTGACGACGTAGAAATAGGTGACTCCGTTGGTAACGCCGGTGTCGGTGAACGGGCTGCTCACGACATCCGCAAGCCGCGCCGTCGATCGGTACAAGGCGTAACTCGCCGCGCGCGCCGACGCGCTCCAACGCAGCACCACATGGCCGTCGCCGGCGACTGCGACCAGATCGGCTGGGACATCGGGCACTTTCAGCGCCGGCGACGACACACCTTTCGCGCACGCCTGCGCGAGCGCTAACACCGCCGCGAGCGCCACACTGCCCCTCATCGCTCACAGTCTGGACGCCCGTGCGCATTTGATCAACGTGGCCCCACAGTTTGGCCGGCACGGTCTCCGGCCGCACTACACCTCGGACCCGGATCCGTCCGTCTGCGGCGGGCGGGTACCGCCGGCTTGCGTGGCCTCCGCTGGACGATCCCGCCAAGCGTCACGTTTCCAGGTCCTGCGACGCTCAGAACGGGTTTACGACTCCCATGCGCGGCCTGAGCAAGAGGCGCGGCCGGTTGCCGTGACACTTGAGTTGTGGCTTCACTCCCCTATGCGCTCTCGTCTGCTGGTTGTCGCGTTAGCCACAGCCTGCGCGACCCCCGGCGGCTCCAGTGCGCCTTCCTCGCCGGCGGCGCGGAGTCTGCAACGTGTCTCCTGGAACGACCCGGATCGAATCGGTAAAATATCCGCCGCGGCATCTTCAATGGCGCCTCTGCTGGACGAGCGGCTCGCCGAGCTGAAAGTGCCCGGCGCTGCCATCGGCATCGTCGCCGAAGGGAAGCTGATCTGGTTCCACGCGATTGGAGTGCGCGAGGTCGCGAGTGGCGCGCCCATCGACGCAGAGACGGTGTTCCGGATCGCATCGATGTCCAAAGCCTTCGTCTCCGCCTCCGTCCTGCGCCTGCGCGACGAAGGGAAGCTCTCGCTCGACGACCCCGCGGAAAAGTTCCTGCCCGAGCTGCGCGGCGTGGCTTACCCGACGGCCGACTCGCCGAAGGTTACCGTGCGCAACCTGCTCTCCCACTCTGCCGGCCTGCCCGAGGACAACGCCTCGGCGGACCTGCGCATGCCGATGTCCGACGCCGACTTCGACAAGCTGCTCCAGCACGGGGTCTCGTTCTCCACCGCGCCGGGTACCGAGTACGAATACTCCAACCTTGGGTTCGCCCTCGCCGGAAGGCTAGTGACGCGAGTTAGTGGAGTCCGGGCGCAGGACTACATCACGCGCACCCTGCTCGAGCCACTCGGAATGAGCTCGTCGCGATGGGACGCGGGCGCAGTCCCTGCCGAGCACAAGGCGCATGGCTACGGGCGCAAGGGCTCGGCCATGCCCTCGAGCGGCCTCGCTCATTACGAGGACGACGCGCCTCACGAAGAGCCGGTGCTCGCGGACGGCGCCTGGGCGCCTTTGGGTGGTCTCTGGACCACGCCGCGCGACTATGCGCGCTGGGTGGCGTTCCAGCTCGCCGCCTGGCCACCGCGCGACGATCCCGACCAGGGCCCGGTGCGCCGCGCCTCCCTGCGCGAGGCGCAGGAGATTCACACCGCAGTGCCGGTGACCGCGGAGCGCGACGAAAAGGGTGTGCTCGACGCCTATGCGCGCGGCTATGGATTTGGCTGGGGCGTCCGATCGACATGCAACTTCGACCGGGTCGTCGCGCACGGCGGCGGGCTACCCGGTTACGGCTCGTATGTCGTGCTTTTGCCGTCGCAGGGCGTCGGCTTCTTCTCCATGACGAACTTGACCTACACCACGGGTGCACCGGTCCTGCTCGAGCTGATCAAAGGGCTCCGCGCGCAAGGCCTGCTTCCTGAGCGGCCGGTCGCGCTCTCTCCGCAGCTGCAGCAGACGCGCGCGAGCGTGCTCGAGCTGCTCTCCACCTGGAACGCAGCGCGCGCCACAGCGCTCTTTGACGCACAGTATGCGTCGTACCGCACGCCTGAGAAACAGCGTGCGGAGTTCGAGGCGCTGCACCAGACCCACGGCGGCTGCCGGCCAGCGCCCGAGGTCGAGCCCGAGAATGCGCTGCGCGGCCGGATGCGGCTGTCCTGCGATCGCGGCGCCATCGCGGTGACCGTCGAACTCACGTCCGATGTGCCCGCCCGCATCCAGGCGCTGGTCCTCGACCCGATACTGCCGCCGACGCCGCAGATGGAGCAGGTGGCGGGGCGGACTGCCTCGATCCTCGGTCGCTGGAACGACGATGCCGCGTCTGGGCTGTTCGCCTCGAAGGACGACCTGAACAAAGTGCAAAGGGCTTTTGCTCGCGCTACCGCGAACCACGGGGCATGCAGGTTCGCGAATCCGGTTCGAGGCGACGGAGAGCGCAGCGCTGCGTTTCGCCTTACCTGCGAACACGGCGACCTGGATCTCGAGCTGAAACTTGCCGCGAACGGACGCGTGGAGAGCGCCGATATCTCCGAACTCCATGGCGGCCCTCGCTGCGTAAGATGAGGCCGCAGAACGGGCTTGAGTCGACTGTCTCCGAGGAGCGACGGGTCGGTCGATGGCGGAAATGCTATCGTGTACTCGGAGGGTGTTAATCCAACCCAAGTCTTAGCGGTGAATGGGCGGATCTATTGGATTGAGGTGAGCCGACTCGATCCAATTGTGGGGGTACCTGTCGTTTGACAAAACTGGATCCCGAGACCGGACGATAGGCGAGCGGCGTGCGAGCAACCTAACGTAGTGTTATCGGACGCTGGAAACGTGGGCAATGCGGCCTATCCCGAACGAAAGGTAGGAAGATGAAGAGTCAACCACGGGCAGCAGGCAAGGCGGCCTCCAAACTAATCAGCGAAAGGATTGCCGAGTTGGGTGACTGGAGAGGCGATACACTAGCAAGGATGCGCGCCCTCATCAGGGAGGCCGACCCTGATGTTGTGGAAGAGTGGAAGTGGATGGGGACCCCGATATGGTCCCATGACGGGGGCATCTGCACGGGAGAGTCGTACAAGTCGATAGTGAAGCTGACCTTCTTTAAGGGCGCTTCCTTGAAAGATCCTGCCAAGCTCTTCAACTCGAGCCTTGACGGGAACGCAAGGCGCGCCATCGACGTTCACGAGGGTGAGGAGATTGACGCGAATGCGTTCAAGGCGCTCATCCGCGCGGCCGTCGCTCTCAATACTTCTGGCGGAAAGAAGTCCACGAAACGCAAGTGAGCATTCTAGGGAACCCCACCCCTGAGCATGTCCGGCATCGGCCTCGATCGCGCACGGGATGACCGAACGACTTTCAAGCCGCCGGAGCCGGACCAGTAACTGGGTGCTGGGTTGACCCCGCTCCGCGCGGCACCATGCCGCTCGCGCACGGAAGAATGAGCACAGAGCGCGAACCTCGTCGTGGATCTTTGCGCCAACACCGGCGGTAACATGCAGGAACAGATAGATCGAGTGGCGATCAGCGGGCGCGGAGCGGTCAGAACGGCTCCTGCTGACCCAAATCGACACGGCAAGTGATCGAACTCACGGCCGTTCTGGCCCACCGCTGGGCAGGCCGCTCGGAACCGGGGCGCCTCTGACTTGCGAGTAGACCATGTCGAAGACTTTCAAAGTACCGAAATCCGCGATACCGCCGACGGTGACTGGCGATCCTAGATAGAGCACCCGGCCGTCGGTGGTCGTGAACCTCGGCCAGAGGGTCAGCGCTCGCCCGTTGGGGTCGCCGGTCTTGGCGAAGTTGGTCCAGTAGGTGGAGATGGCGTCGGCTGCGGATCGGTCGGCTCCGGTCCAGGCCCAGCGCGCCTGATCCAGGTGGTCGAAGACGTACCAAAGCTCGGCGAAGTGACTCGCGCCCCAACCAGCCTGAACAGAATTCTCCGGGAACGGTGGCTTCTGGGTGAAGTGATAATAATAGACGGGCTCCTTGCCCGTGGCCGCCTGCAGCCGGGCCCAGGTCCACATGTCCCAGCCGAAGCGCAGATCGCGTTCGAAAGCGGCGCGCGCCGTCTTCGCTTCTTCGTCGCTGGCGTGCGGATAGCCCGCGAGGAGCGCGGGCGGGAGTTGGCCCCACGCGAGCGCGATATCGTCATCAAAGGTCCGCGCTTTCACACTCGACAGGTCGACCAGCGCGCGTGCCTCTTCCTCGTTGGAGCCGACCAGAACGGGCACGTCATTCTGTCGACCGGCTGCGAATACCTCGTACGGCGAACTCGGCAGGACATAACCGTCGAGCACTGGATGGGAGACGGACCCGGCCCCGTGCAGAAGCCGCGCGGTCGGCAGCCGGCGCAAAGCGGCCAACGAACTGGCGCCGAGCGAGGCCGCGTAGGCGTCGCCGTCGTGTTCCGCATTTGTCAGATTCCAGCCCGGCGCCAGTTGCATCGGCTCGAACACCCCGCCGCTCTCACCGATGGCGCCCTGAAACAAGCCCTTGGCCAGCGGCGAAGCCATCAAGACGCTGATCGACATGGCCCCGGCCGATTGACCGAAGACAGTCAATCGCGCGGGGTCGCCGCCAAAGGCCGCGATGTTGCGCTGGACCCATTGGAGCGCTGCGATCTGATCCTGGAAGCCGTAGTCGCCGGAGGCGTGATGCGGCGATTCCCGTGTCAACTCGGGCAGGGCGAGAAAACCCAATGGTCCGAGCCTGTATCCAAAGCTGACGACGATGACTCCTCTTCGTGCCAGCCGGTCGCCCCAATACAGCGGCAGTGCGGCGGCGCCGTTGGTGAAGCCGCCGCCATGGATAAAGACCATTACTGGCAGGCGGGCGCTGCCGGCCTGGGCGGGCGTCCAGACATTGAGATGCAGGCAGTCCTCGCTCACTGTCGGAGGCATCTCACCGGGCATCGACACGCCTGTCTGCGGACACGCCGGGGCAAAGGACGTGGCTTCCCTCACGCCGGTCCAGGACTTGACCGGTTGAGGCGGCCGCCAGCGCAGATCTCCAATAGGCGCTGCCGCGTAGGGAATGCCCCGGTAGACGGTCAGGCCACTCGCGCGTACGCCCCGCACCGCGCCGCCGTCCACCCTGACTGCAGCGGCAGCGTTGGCGAGCAAGGGGAAGGTCGCCGTGAGCAGAACCGCGACTGCCTTCAGAATCCACATCCGGTGTGTCTCCGATCATCGGTTCAGTGACTTGAGTTACGCGAAATTGATCGTCTCAGGACGCCCGAACACCTCGGTTGACGATCTTCTGCAGTGATTATTTCGCGGCTCCGCACGAACCGCACGAAGTACCTAGTCGCGCTCGCAGAGCGAGGCGCAAAGCGGACCGCAGCGTCGTCAGCTCCTTGTGGATGGTGTGATCGCTGGTGCCTTCCTCGCGCCGCGCACGCACGTACGCGTCGACTGCGGGCGCATCGAACTGTGCCAGCCGAAAGTCCTCGCCCAAGAGCCGCAGCAACACGCCGGCCTTCTTCGCGTAGAACTCGGCAGTCTCGGGCGCGCGCTTGCCGGCCTTGGCCTCCGACCAGCGATGCTCGACGAGCATCTCGAGGATCTGTCGCAGCGTCGTGCGCGCCGCCGCCGCCTTGCGCGGATCGGCCGCTTCCTGTTCCAACAGCCTGGGCTCGATCAAGGCGGCCGGGCAACCCGGATCGTCGGAGCGCCGGTCGAGGATGACCGGCTCTCAACCGGCTCCACAGCCAGGCGTGCGATGGGCGGAGGAGGTCGTGGCGCCTGCTGCGGTCGAAGACCCGCGAGCCGCAACTCGTTGGCGAGGTAGCTTTCGAACACGTCCAGCGGGACTCGCAAAAGGCTCCCAGGCTGCTCTGCGCGTCCGAGCGCGCGGTTCATGTGTTCGTAGGCCGTCGAGCGCGAACAGACCAGCCGCTTCATGACGTTCGCGACTCGGAGCAGCGGGACGACGAAAATCTGGCGCTCCACCGAGATGTTTACCCGGCTCGTCTGTGAGGCGTCATCGGAGTTCGTCATCGGATCTCGCTCCCGTTCAACCGCGAGATCTCATAAAAACACAATATAGATACGAAATCAACATCACTTAGGATCTAACGCTTCGTTTTCGGCGACGGCGTCCCCTCCTTCTGAATGACTTGAAGCCGTTCGAAGAGGAGGTGGTTGATGTAGTCGCGCCGGTTCATCTGCAGCCGTCGCTCATCCTCTTCCAGCCCGCTCCTCATTTGCGGCGGCAGGCCGGCATAGAAGAAGTTCTCCAGAATGACTCGCGCGAGCGAGGACGTGGCCCGCCCTTCGACGTCAGCCATGCCTCGCAGTTGCCTGGCCACCGCAACCGGAACGCGAGTAGCTACCAGCTCCACCTCTTCGGTAGGTGCTCGTCCCATGCGCTGTTAAATAGCACGGAACTGCGACAAGCGTCCTTGCTTGCGGGGCTCGCCGCAGTCCCTTACACTTGGTAAGGAAAGAAGGAGCCGCGATGCCCAGCGCCAAGCTGACGAGCAAGGGACAGATCACGATCCCGAAGGAAGTCCGCGAGGCACTCGGACTGCACACCGGAGACCGCCTGGCGTTCCGCGTCCACGACAACGGGACCGTCGTCGTCAAGGCCGAGAAGGTCAGTCTGACCTCCCTCCGGGGGGCCGTGCACACCGCGGTCAAAGGCGTGACCGTGGACGCGATGAACGAAGTCATCCGGGGAGCCGGCGGGCGCGGATGATCGCTCTCGACACGAACGTGCTCGTCCGCTTCCTCGTCGTGGACAACAAGGCGCAGTCCGCGAAGGCAGTCAAGCTGGTCGAGCGGGTGGTCGCGAGCAACGAAACGCTGTTCGTCTCGGACGTGGTGATCTGCGAGACCGTCTGGGTGTTGCTCTCCGCCTACCAGGTCTCGCGAACTGAGATTTCTGACATCCTCGGTCAACTGCTCAAGGCCACGCACCTCAGCTTCCGGGACGTCGACAGTTTGGTGCGCGCTCTCGAGGCGTTCGCCGCCGGCAAGGGCGACTTCGCCGACTACGTCATCAAGGAGCATGCACGCGCGGCGGGCTGTGAGGGAGTGGCGACATTCGATCGGGCGCTTCTCAAGGAGGAGGGCTTCGTCGCCCCGTGAGCGAACGTCCGGCAGGCACTCGATATACGCGAGTCCACGATCTCGCGACTGGGGCCTTGGCCAGAACCGACAAGTAAAGAGGGTGTCCAGCGTCAGCGCTGACGCTGGATAGAACCGGCGTCAACGTTGACGCTGCC
>JAYWBT010000001.1:0-8568 GCA_043781235.1 Deltaproteobacteria bacterium | reverse complement strand
GGTCGATTCGCCCGTCGCCCTCAGCGCCAAGGCGCGAAGCCAGCGCAGCGGAACCTCCTTGGGATTTACCGGCAGGAGCTGCAGCGCGCGGGCGGCGTGGCCGGCCTGCAATTCGGCAAAGGCGGTCTTGGCGGGCGCTGCGGCGTAGTACGGCGCAAGCTGCGGCTCGCCGTAGGCGGGGCCCAGATCGATCGGCTCCAACTCGAGCACCGCCAGCGCGGGTGGCAACTCCTGCACGGGCGACCCCTCGGGCAGATTCGCCCCCGCAGCTGCGCCGGGATGCCACCCAAGCGCGGCGAGGGGAACGATCACGACGAAAAGGGCCGCGCGCCCGGCCAGCGAACTGCGCTTCTGATGAGTCATTTCCGCCAAGGTTCCGAGGTGAACGGCGCAATCTGTCACTCGCTGCGGGTGGGAGTCCAGTTGTCTAACGCCGGCAGTCCGGTCGTGCATTCCAGCGCAGTCCGAGGCAGCGCTCCCGTGTTACTTTCCCGGCGATGGACGCGCGAACCCAGAGCGCCTTGCTCGCCGGAATCGTCTCGCTGGCCTTGGCGGTCGCGATGCTCTTGCGTCAGCGGCGCACGCGCCTCTGGACCGCGTTCGCCATCCTCAACCTCTCGCTGCTCGCCTACCAGTTGGGCGACTTCCTCAACGGGCTGCTCGGCTCGCGCCCCTGGCCGCTGCGCCTGACGCTCGCCGCCGCGGGCCTCGTCCCCGCAGCGGTGCTCGGCTTCCTGGTCGAGTTCCAGGGCGAGTCGGCGGGGCGGGTGGTTTTGCTGACGCGGCTCGCGCTCGGCTCGGCCGCGCTCACCATGATCGCTGCCCTCTCTCCGCTCGGCACCATCCCGGCGGTGCGGGTGACGGTGGCTGGCGCCATCTTCGTGCAGCTCACCGCGGCCGTCTCGCTCCTCTACGCCCGCATGCGCCGCGCGGCCAGCCGCACCGAGCGCGCGCGGCTCTTCTACCTCTGGGTCGGCGCCGCGCTCTGCGTGGGTCTGACGTTCGGCGAATTGCTCATCCGCCTGGCGGGCTGGCCCCCGCCGCCCTTCGCCAATGTCGCCCTGACCATCTATCTCTACTTCCTCTCGCAGACCATCGTCCGCCACCGCTTGCTCGATCTGAATGAGCTCTTGGGCAAGATCGTGGTGCTCGGCTGCGTGGGGCTGGTGCTGGCGGCGGTCTACGGCCTGCTGGTACGCTGGACCGGCGGCGCCTCGAACGGGCTCTTTCTCTTCAACACCCTGCTCGCCTCGTTCGTCATCCTGATCCTCTTCGAGCCGCTCAAGGCGAAGGTCGAGGAGAAGGTCCTCACCGTCTTCTTCGCCGAGCGGTTCCAGCTGGTGCAGTCGCTCGCTGCGCTGCGGGTGCGCATGGCCGGCATCATCGACGTGCGCGAATTGGCGCAGGTCGTGCTCGACGGGCTTTACGAGACGCGGCGCGTGACCCACGCCTCGATCTACCTGCTCGCCGACGACGGTTTGGGCTACCGGCGGCTCGACTTTCGCGGCCCCGCGCCCACCCCGTACATCGACGCGGCCACGGTGCGGGCCCTGGTGCTGAGTGCGCAGGCGGGGCAGAAGGCCCAGCTGGTCGAGTTGGTCGAGCGGCGCCTCGCAGAAGTCAGGCAGCTTCTGCCGGACTCCGAGGGCGACGCGCCAGGAGAGGGCGCGAGCGAGCAGAGCGGGCTCGCCGAGGAACGGGCGCGTCTGAGCGAGACCGGCGCGGCGATGGCGGCCATGCGCGCGGGCGTCGCGGTGCCGCTGCTCGCGGGCCGGCGGGTGGTGGGCTTCCTCTGCATGCTCGATGACCGGGTGCCCGAGGCGTTCGCCTCAGACGAATTGGCGGCCATGTTGGAGATCGGCGAGCAGGCCGCCATCACCATCGAGAACAGCCGGCTCTATGAGCGGATGAAGGAGCGCGACAGGCTCGCGGCGCTGGGCGAGATGGCAGCCGGCCTCGCGCACGAGATCCGCAACCCGCTCGGCGCCATCAAGGGCGCGGCGCAGTACCTCGATCCCTCTGCGCTGCGCGAAGGAGACGCGGAGATCCTCCAGATCATCGTCGAGGAGGTCAATCGGCTCGACGGTGTGGTGGCGCAGTTCCTCGAGTACTCGCGGCCGCTCCCGGGGCCGGGCGTCGCCGACAAGTTCCAGCCCACCGAGCTGAACGACGTGCTCTGGCGCACGGTGAAGCTGATCGAGAGCCAATTGCCGCCCAGCGTCGCGCTGGAGTTGGAGCTGACCCCCGACTTGCCGCGGGTGCTCGCCGACGCCGAGCAGCTCAAGCAGGTCTTCATCAACCTGATCCTCAACGCCGTGCAGGCCATGCCCGACGGCGGGCGGCTCAAAATCCGCACCCGGCGGCCGCACGCGCCCATCGAGCTGGGGCTCTCCGATTCGACGCCGCGCTACACCGCCGACCAGGTCGAGGTTCGCTTCGCCGACACCGGCGCCGGCATTCCCGAGGACGCGCTCGACCGCATCTTCATCCCCTTCTACACCACCAAGACCAAGGGCACGGGGCTCGGCCTTGCCATCTCGCAGCGCATTGTCAAGGGACACGGCGGGACGATAGAAGTGCAGAGCCGCCTGGGCGAAGGCACCGAGTTCATCCTGCGCTTTGCTTCGGCCACGGCGCTCGACACGGCCGGCCGCTTGGGCATGGTGCAGACGCCTTTGCAGACCCGGCCAGTCGGTCCTGCCGGACCCGGTGCGGAAAACGACGAGCCGCGCGGGCCCCTCGCGGTGGGCACGCGGACCTAGCCGTTTAGCTGTCCTGCGCGAGCAACGGCCAGCTGCGCCGCTTTGCTTCGTCGGCGAGCGGGCCGCCACCTCGCAAAGGCGCCACCACCACGGCCACCCGCGCGGCATTGAGCAGCGGCAGATCGCCGGTGAAGCTGTCTCCCACCGCAAGCGCGAGCTTGCCGAGCTTGAACGCCACCGCGACCTTACCCTCGGCGTACGTCAAGGGGAGCACCAGCCGCTCGGTGAAGCGGCCCTTCGCGTCGGTGCGGGTCTCGATACCGAAGCAGCGCTCCGGCGCGAAGCCTGCGAGCGGCGCGGCTGCGCAGACGATGGCGAGCGCGCTCGCCGAAATGACCACCGGCACCAGTCCCACCTCCTCGCAGAGGGCGCGCAGGGCTTGCGTCGCGGAGACCAGCCGCTGCTTCACCCACCGAGGCGCGAAGCGCCCGGCCTCGGCCGAGACGTCGGTGGCGACCAGGCCGGCCTGCAGCTGCGCGGCGTAGGCGTAGCCCTGTACCTTGTCACGCTCCACCTCGCGCTGGTAGGCGGCGTACGGGTCTGTGCCGTCGGGCAATTTCACCCAGCCGAGCTGCACCAGGTGGCGCAGGAACGCCTCGCCCACATCGTCGCGCCAGAGCGTCCCGTCGGCGTCGAAGGCCGCGAGCCCGCCGGGCAGATCGCGTCCCGTCGCCCGCACCCGCTCGACCAGGCCCGGCGCCAAGCCCGGTTGATTCACCTGCACTTCTCCAGGGCGCGGCCGAAGGCCTCGCGCTCCTCGTCCTTCTCGCGCGCTGCCTGCGCCTTGACCGCGCCGCAGCGGCCATGATGTGCAAGCACCTCGGCCGCCCCCGCGCGCAGCTGCAGATCGCGCGAATTCTCGAGCACCGGTCTGAGCAAAGTCCAGAGCCTGCCGGTGGGCATGAGCCGCCCAGCCCCGCGCACCGCCGCGAGCCGGACGATCTGCGGCTCGTCCTCGCTCTGCGCGAGCTTGGTCACCAGCTCGGCTGCTCCCGGCCCGCCCACCGCCGAGAGCCCCTCGAGAGCTTTCGCGCGCCGCGTGGGCAGCGCCTGGCTCCGCGCAATCTCCTCGAGCACCGGCGCCGCCTGCGGCCCAAGCGCACGCCAGCGCGAGGCCGAGATGGCGGTGTCGATGCTGCCCAGATAGCCGTTGATGCGGGCGCGGATCTGCTCGGGCGAAAGCTGCTCGACCACGGTCTTGCCATCGTCCGCGGGCGGCGGCCGCTGCCTCGAGGCGCCAACACCTGCCAGCAGCGCTGCAATCAAAAAAACATTCATCTGCACTCCTCTAGTGGACCAACGAATTCGAGCGCATCACCTGGCCCTGCTCGCCGGTGATCTTCCCCTGTGCGATGCCTTCGGAAAGTTGCCAGAACATCAGCTCATCCCCGCCCCCGCACTGGCCAGACGCAGTCAGGCAGCTCTCGGGAAAAACGAAGGTCGGTGTGGTCGGCCGCGGCGTCTTTCCGGCGGTGGCGCAGCTCGACTGCTGCTTGACCGGCGCGCACGCCTCGCAGCCGCAGGTCGGCGTGTCCTGCAGCGGGTCGAAGCTCTCACCGTCCGATTCACTGGGGTGATAGAGGCCCATCCAGTGGCCGCCCTCGTGGGCCGCGATGTAGGCGACCCGATCGGACCCGCAGTTGATGAGGTCGAGGCTCCCGGTGCAGACGCCGCTCGCCAGATCGGCCGCCGAGACGGCAGCGCCGCTGTGCACCGTGCCGCCGAGCGAGGTGGGACCCGGGATGGTTCCGTCGATGCCGACCACCTGTCCTCCTCCGCTTCCCTGCGAAGAAGAGATCAGCCCGACCAGGAAGAAGTTGAGCGTGTTCCCCGGCTGCGAGAGGGTGAACATCTGGTCGAGGTTGTCGCAGGGGCCTTCCTTGCTGGCGTCGATGCCGTTGGCGTAACGGCTCTTCGCCCAGGCGGGCACGTCGTAGAAGGTCACCGTGCCCAGGCAGATGCCGGCCGCCGCATAGAGCGTCGCGAGCGTCGAGACCAGGCGCTTGACGTGCGGATCGACGATCGCGGTGTCCGGGGTCAGGCCGTTCGCGCCCACCAGGTAGAAGGCCACATCGAGGGTGCCCGTCGAGGCTGCGACGCCGGTGCGGGTGAGCACGCTCATCGCATAGCTGTTGGTGTTGTTGCTGCCGGTGCAGTTCGGGTCCTTGGTGGCGAAGCACTCGTAGGCGAAGTCGTTGACGGTCACCGACCAGCTTCCCGGGGGCAGGCCCGCGCAGCTGGTAGCGAGGAGCGGCGAGGCGTTGGGGATGGTCAGCACGCCGGTCACCGGCGAGGAGCCTGCGTAGAAGACGGTCGCGGTGGCCTCCATGCCTGCGTCGGGCACCAGGTTGTCGTCGTAGATCTTGGTTCCGCCGGGCTCGATCAGGTTGGTCGGCACCACCGAGTTGTCGATGGTGGTGCCCCGGAAGGTGATGGTGCTGGTCGCGTCCACCGCCTGCGAGATGATGCTCAGGCTGCCCGCGCCCGCCGGCACGTTGAAGGTCACGGTCTCACCGACCTTGTGCGTGCCGAGCGGCTGCACCTGGCCCTGCGGATAGACCGGGGCCACGGCCAGCTTCTGGCATGCCGGTGGCGGGCTCGCCGGGCCGACCGTGCCTCCCGCGACCAAGCTGGGAGTGCCGGGCGGTGCGCAGGCGGGCGAGGGCTTGGCTCCGGAGCAGGCGGGAGCGACGCTGTTGCTGCCGCAGGCAGCGAGCGCCGCAGGAACCAGCAAGAGCAGGCAGAAACGAGCTGGCAGTTGCACGAGCACCTCGATTGGAAATCCGCAGGCGAGCATAAGCGCGATTCGTTGGCTTGTCTGGATTGCCCGGGTCCGCTGCCCGCGCCAGTTGTCCGCTTTGCGATGGCGCGCCCGGAGCGAGGGTGATAGTCGCTCCGGCAATGGCCGACCGAGTCCTCGTCGTCGACGATGAACAGAACCTGCGCAAAGTGCTTGCGGCCACGCTGGTCCGCGAGGGCTACGAGGTGCAGGTGGCGAGCGACGGCGAAGAGGCGCTCTTGGCCCTCGAGCGCGACGGCGCCGACGTGGTGGTCACCGATCTGGTGATGCCCAAGCTCGACGGCCTCTCGCTCCTGCGCCGCGTGGTCGCCCGCCACCCCGACGTGCCGGTCATCGTCATCACCGCCCACGGGCGCATCGACAGCGCGGTCACCGCCATGAAGGCCGGCGCGTTCGACTACGTCGCCAAGCCGTTCGAGCACACCGAATTGAAAGCGATCATCGCCAAGGCCGCGCGGCAGAGCGATCTCAACGCCAAGAACGTCATCGCCGCCCTCGAGCCGTGGGAGCTGAAGGAGGGCAAGCACGTCCGCCGGTACACCGAGATCATCGGCCGCGGGCAACTGATGCAGGAGTTGCAGATCGTCATCGGCAAGGTGGCCGACGCGCCCTCCACCGTCCTCATCCAAGGCGAGAGCGGCACCGGCAAGGAATTGGTCGCGACCGCGCTGCACGAGAAGTCGGTGCGGCACGAGCGTCCCTTCATCAAGATCAACTGCGCCGCCATCCCGCGCGAACTGGTCGAGGCGGAGCTGTTTGGATTCGAGAAGGGCGCTTTCACCGGCGCGGTCAACAGCAAGCCGGGCCGCTTCGAGTTGGCGGATGGCGGCACACTGTTTCTCGACGAGATCGGCGAGATCCCCATCGACATGCAGGTGAAGCTCCTGCGCGCGATCCAGGAGAGCGAGTTCGAGCGGGTCGGCGGGGTGAAGACCACCAAGGTCGAGGTGCGGCTGATCGCGGCCACCTCGCGCGATCTGACCAAGGAGATCGCCGCGGGAAGGTTTCGCGAGGACCTCTACTACCGGCTCAACGTGGTGCCCATCCAGCTGCCGCCCCTGCGCGAGCGGCGCGAGGACATCCCGCTTCTGGTCGAGCACTTTCGCGAGAAGTACAACGCGCGCCTGAAGAAGAATGTCACCCGCATCGAGGAGGACGCGATCGCCTGCCTCGCGGCCTATTCGTGGCCGGGTAACATACGGGAGCTCGAGAACGTGCTCGAGCGGACCATCCTCTTCGCCGAGGGCAGCAACATCCGGGCGCAGGATCTGCCGGCAGCGCTCCGGGTGCCCAGCTCGCCCACGCTGCCGGCGATCGATCCTGCGCTGCTCAGCCCTGGTCATGTGCCGGGATCGAGCCTGCCGGGCCCGCTCAAGGAGATCGTCAAGGGACAGGTGCAAGCCATCGAGCGCGACTTGATCATCCGCGGGCTCGAGGTGACCGGCGGCAACGTCACCCGCACCGCCAAGCTGCTCAAGATCTCGCGCAAGAGCCTGCAGATGAAGATGAAGGAGTTCGGCCTCCGCGAGGAAGAGGCCTGAACGCCCACGGCTCGCGCGCGAGGGCCTTCCGGCGGCGAAGATTTGACGTCGGATCGCACGGCCCCTACTCTGCCCGCGATGCGTCCCGGGCTCGCGTTTTCCCCTCCAGCGCACCGCCGCGCGCCCCTGCCGCTCGCCTTGTTCGCGCTCGCTGCGCTCCTGCCTTGCCCCTCTCGCGCGGCCCACCTCACCGACGTGGCCGACGCCCTGGACGAGCAGCATCCACTCGAGGTCGATCTCGAAGCGACCTACCTTCACGCGCGCACCGAGACGCTCCTCACCCGCGAAAATCTCCAGGCCGACTCGACCGGCGCGAGGAGCATCTTGCTGGTCAAGGAGCTGCACCACCGCCGGACGATTGATGAGCTCGATCTCCGGCTCGGTGTGGGCCTTTGGCACGACCTCGAACTTCACTTCGTCCTGCCGCTGGTCATCGGCGATCAACAAGATTGGGAGTACGCGACCATCAACGGCGTCTCAGTCGCCCAGGTCAGCACGCTCGCGAACAATCACCTCTCGATCTCGGGCTGCGGCGCGAGCGGGTCGTGCGACCCGAACAGTGCCGCCCAGCCGATCGTGCCCGCGCCGGGCCAGAGCATGCGGGCGGGCCTGCGCGATCCGACCATCGGCATCGCCTGGGGTCCCATCAACGAGGAGCGCGAGCTGAAGCGGAAGCCCGAACTTTACCCCGAGGGCAAGCCGGTCTCGACCTGGGTCATCGGCTTCGATTACACGCTGCCCCTGCCAGGCGGCAAAACCGACGATCCGCAGCTCTTCGGCTTCAACTCGCAGCTCGGCACCGGCCCGACGCTCGCGAAGTCGGGCACCGAGGCGAAGAAGGCCCACGTCTTCACGCTCTGGACGGCTTTCTCGAAGCGCTTCCGCGTCTTCGACCCCTACCTCCGCCTCTACGCGAGCGCGCCTTATGTCCCGAAGGGCAGCGGCACGGTGGGCGACGGCGCCTCCGACAACTGCTGGCACCCCAACTTGCTTTCCGACGTGGCCACGCAGAACTGCGCCGACTCGAACTGGAAGGGCCAGACCGGCTACCGGCCGCCGTACCAGGGCGGATTCTCGATCGGCACCGAGCTGGTCGCGGCCCAGGACCAGCGCGCCCAGCAGAAACTTGCCTTCGACCTGCGCGCCGGCGTGCGCTACTTCGGCCCGGGCCGCGACTACACGCAGGTCGCCGACATGCTGGGCAAGCTCAGCTACTCGGACGAGTACCTTTCCTCCGAGTTCCAGCTGGGGCTCTACGGGCGCATCGCGCGCTGGCTGCACGCGCGGGTCTACGGCACGCTCGGGTTCGATACGCCGCACTTCCTCACCACCGAGGCGGTCGGCAAGGATCTCAACGGCGACGGCGCCATCACGCTTTCGGCCGGCAAGAAGCCGCCCTCGCTCGAGCAGAACCCGCTCTATGACTTCCGGCTCGATCAGGTCGGCCGCCGCCTGCGCGCCGAGA